>JAHCJK010000189.1 GCA_026184295.1 Planctomycetota bacterium | reverse complement strand
ATATTCAACAAAGCAGAAAATTCAAAATCGAAAATCCGGTTCAAGGTGGCCCCGTTGGATTTTGGTTTTCTCGAATTCCTATTCGAGAATTCAAAATCGCAAATCCGCCTTGCGCTACTTGGCTCTTGCGCGGTCCATCAGGGCTTTGTGGGTGCCGATGGTGGAGGGGGCTTGGGGGTCGCCTTCGGGTTTGCGCTGGACGTAGCTGCCGTCGGACTGGAGTTCCCACGACTGGCGGCGGTCGTTGAGCATGATCTGGAGGACGTCCCAGAGGCGTTCGCGGCCGGCGCGGTGTTCCACGGGGGCGATGGCTTCGACGCGCGCGAGCAGGTTGCGGTACATCCAGTCGGCGCTGCCGATGTAGAACAAGCCGTCCACCGGCTGTTCGCAGCCGTTGCGGAAGTAAAAGACGCGCGAGTGTTCGAGGAAGCGCCCGATCACCGAGGTGACGCGGATGTTGTCGCTTAGGCCCGGCACGCCGGGCTTGAGGCAGCAGAAGCCGCGGACGATCAGATCGACGGGGACGCCGGCCTGGCTGGCGCGGTAGAGCGCGCCGATGATGTCGCGTTCCTCCAGGCTGTTCATCTTGGCGATGATGGCGCTGGGGCGGCCGGCCTTCTTGTGTTCGATTTCGCGTTCGATCATTTCGAGGAATCGCGTCTTCATCGCCAGCGGGGCGACGAGGAGTTTCTTGTAATCGCGCTTGAGCGAGCGGCCGGTGAGGTAATTGAAGAGTTCGACGAGGTCCTGGGTGAGTTCGGGGCGGCAGGTGAAGAGCCCGAAGTCGGTGTAGAGCTTGGCCGTCGAGACGTTGTAGTTGCCGGTGCCGAAGTGCGCGTAGCAGCGCAGGCCTTCGGGTTCCTGGCGGACGACGAGCGCGGTCTTGCAGTGCGTCTTCAGGCCCACGATGCCGTAGACGACGTGGATGCCGGCCTTTTCCATCGCGTGCGCCCAGAAAATATTGCGTTCCTCGTCGAAGCGCGCTTTGAGTTCCACGAGGCAGGCGACCTGCTTGCCGTTGTTCGCGGCGCGGATCATGTCGTGGATGAGCGGGCTGTTTTCGCCGGTGCGGTAGACGGTGAGCTTGATCGTCAGGACCTTGGGATCGTCGGCGGCCGCGCGGATGAAGCGCGAGACCGAGGCCGGAAAACTTTCGTACGGATGGTGCACGAGCTGGTCGCCGGTGCGGATGATGCTGAAGACGTCCACGTCTTCCTCGTCGAAGCCCTGCGGCGGGACCGGCGTCCACGGTTCGTAGCGCAGGTGCGGCAGGTCGAGGTTGGCGATGGGCGTCAGGTCGGTGTAATCGAGTTCGCCGGGCATTTCGTAGACGTCGTGCTCGGTCAGTTCCAGTTCGTCCATCAGGAAGCGCAGCATCGAGGGGATGGGCGCCGGCCCGTGCTGGAGCTGCACGACTTGGGCGAAGCGGCGCTGGCGGATCTCTTCTTCGACCATTTCGAGCAGGTCGTCGGCGTCGCTTTCGTCGCGTTCGACTTCGGCGTTGCGCAGAATCTTGAACGGCATCAGCCCGAGCACCTTCATGTTCGGGAAGAGCAGGTCGATGTGCGCGCGGATGATGTCGAGCAGCCCGACCCAGCGCGAGCCCGGGCCGCAGCCTTCGAGCTGCACCCACTGCGGCAGCACTTTGGGAATCTTGAGGCGCGCGAAGAGTTCTTCTTCGCGGTCGGGATGCGTGAGCAGCACGCCGATGGAGGTCGAGAGGTTCGAGATGAACGGGAAGGGGTGGCCGGGATCGACCGCGAGCGGCGTGAGCACCGGGAAGGCGTTTTCGCGGAAGTAGCGTTCGGCGAACTGGCGTTCCTGTTCGTTGAGCGCGCTCCAGTCGAGCAGGTGCACGCCGTCCTTGGCGAGCGCCGGGCGGATGTCGTCGCGGAAGGCGCGGGCCTGCGTCGAAAGCTGGTCGGTGATGCGTTCGCGGATCTGGCGCATCTGTTCGGGCAGGGTGAGGCCGTCCGGCGTGCGCAGGCGCACGGCCGCGGCGATCTGGCGCTTGAGCCCGCCGACGCGCTTCATGAAAAATTCGTCGAGGTTGGAATTGAAGATGCCGAGAAAGCGCACGCGTTCGAGCAGCGGGGTGCGCGCGTCGAGCGCTTCGTGGAGGACGCGGCGGTTGAATTCGAGCCACGAGAGTTCGCGGTTGAGAAACTGCGGCGCGTTGCCGGCGTCGAGCCGCGCGAGATGAATCAGCGTGTCGCCACCGGTGGCGATGGAATCTTGCATTGGGAGTCCCCCACTGGCTTACTCCTTTATAGTAGCACTCCGGCGCGTCCGAGCCAACCTTGATTGATCCCGCAAGTTCCGCCGAAGTCAGGTTGAAACAACGGGTTGCGTGTGAGGACGCGTGAGATTTGGGTTAATATTGGCGCGGGGCGCGGGCGTAGGCGCGTACGCGGTAAAACGTAAAACGTAAAACGTAAAACGTACAGAACACCGGAGCCGGAGATCGACATGGGATTCGTTCCGATTCGGGGCGGCTCTTTTCGACGGCGCGCCTAACGCCCGCCGTCCTTGGCCCTGGTTACGCATTACGTGTTACGTGTTACGTGTTACGTTTCTCGCGCTTTCCGTTCTCCGCGCCCTCCGCGTCTCCGCGGTGAACAAGGACTTACTCCGGCAGTTCCGCGAACCAGGCGGCGACGGCGCGGTCGTCGAGTTCGGCGATGGGCGAGTCGGCGCCGAGCTGGATCTGTTCCTTCGGCTGCGACGCGAAGAAGCCGTGGCCGAGCACCTTTTTCTTGGACAGGTCCACGATAAAGAGTTCGAGCGACTTCGCGTAGGCTTCGAAGGACATGCCGGAACCTTTGGTCTGGTAGTAACCGACCTGCGCGGAGCGCGGATAGGCGAGCACCACCACCGCGGCGTCGCCCGGGTCGTCGGCGCGCAGATCGGACGGCAGCAGCGGCATGCGTTCGTCGATGCGCAGGTCCCATTCGTTGCGGCTGCGGCGGATCATCATCACCGCGCGCACCCACACGCTCTTGCCGCCGCGATGCGCGTCCTTGGGAATATCGGTGGCGGCATCGACGATGTGCTTGGCCTGGTCGAAGAGGCCCGGGAGTTTTCCTTCGTAGGCGGCTTCGATCGCGTTGCGTTTGAAGTACGGGCCCAGGAAGTAGTCGTACACCAGATAACCGCCGCCGAGCAGCACCACGGCCAGCACCGCCAGCACGATTTTGGTAATTGCCCATCCGGATGCGCGATTCTTCGCCACGATCGCCTCGCTTTCATACCCATCCGCGCTTGGGCGCGTCCGGCTCCTTCAACGTCGCTACGCTTCGCGCATACCTTCGGCCCGGCGCCGTCAGCTTCCCAATTCCAGATTGGCCACGACGGGAAAATGATCGCTGGGGAACAACGGCGGCTTCGCGTCGAGCACGATCTCGAACGACTTCGTCGAAAACTTGGAGGCGCTGTCGCGGGTCATGATCCAGTCGATGCGCGTGTCCTTGCCGTTTCCGCGCCCGGTGAACGCGTGGAACGTGAAGACGCCCGGCGCATCGAGCAGCCCCGCCGCGGCGAACGTGTCCGCAAAGCCTTTTTCGACGAAAAGATTGTACGCGTCGCTGCCCGGGTTGCAGTTGAAGTCGCCCGTCACCAGCACCGGGGCGCTCTTGGGCGCGATGCGGCGCAGGTGTTCCAGAATCACGCGCGCCCCGTGCACGCGCGCCCGCTCGCTCACGTGGTCGAGGTGCGTGTTCAGCATCACGAATTCGTGCCCCGCCGGCAGGCAGCGAAAGCGCACCCACAGCGCGCCGCGGATGCAGTTGGTGTCCCAGCTGGCCGAATGCCGCGTGGGCGTTTCGCTGAGCCAGAATTCGCCGTGTTCCAGGCGCTGAAATTGTTCGCTGTGCCAGAAGATCGAGGGATAGCAGTACGGCGGGCGGTTGTTGTATTTCGGGCCGAGCACGAAGTCGTATTCGGCGAGTTCCTTTTCGTACAGCGCCAGGTTGCCGAGCTGCAATTCCTGAAAGCCGATCAGGCCGGGCGCGAGCTTGTGAATCGTCTCGACATTCAGCGCCGCGCGTTTTTCCCACAGATTATCGCCGTCGCTTTTTACGTAGGAGCCGCGAATGTTGAACGAGAGCACGCGCATGCGGTTCATGGAGGAACCCCGGGGACCCGAGAAGACGCCTGAAACGATGCCAGCATTGAAGAGTATTCCCGCCGAATTTCAACACGGAAATGCCCGCGTCCCCGGCTACTGCACCGCCTGCCGGCGCACGGTCCGCCTGGCGCCGTCCGCCCGCGGCGCGTGGCGCTGCGCGGTCTGCGGCGGGGCGGCGATCGGCAGCAGGGGGGCGGAGGGTAGACGGAAAACGTAAGGCGTAAAACGTAACGCGTAATGCGTAATGCGTAATGCGTAATGCGTAATGCGTAATGCGTAATGCGTAATGCGTAAAACGTACTAATGGCAGCGGGCGTGCGATTGGGAATTGGGAGCTTATTCCACTGAGCTTGGATTTAATTTTGCGCCCTGTTTGACTTCGAAATTCCAGGGGACTTCAGGCCCGGATTCCCTCGCCCCCGCGTCGTTGCGGGGGAGAGGGCGCAGGGTGAGGGGGCGCCGGTGTGCCTGCCCGGCCACGCGAAGCAAGCTTGCCGGTCCTCGTGAAAAATATTCTCTCAACATGCGCGTGAGCTTGCTTGAGGCTGTCGATCGGGACACCGGCGCCCCCTCACCCTCGGTCCCTCTCCCCCACAACTTCGTGGGGGCGAGGGAAGATGGGACGTGGCGGGTTGCAGGGCTGCATCGTGGCGTCGTTCCTCCTGAAGAATCTTCCCTCAACATGCGCGTGAGCTTGCTTGAGGTTGTGGATCGGGACACCGGCGCCCCCTCACCCTCGGTCCCTCTCCCCCTCAACTTCGTGGGGGCGAGGGAAGAATGGAAAGTGGCGGGCGGCAGGGCTGCATCGTCGCGTCGGTCCTCGTGAAGAATCTTCTCTCAACATGCGCGTGAGTTTGCTTGAGATTGTCGATCGGGACACCGGCGCCCCCTCACCCTCGGCCCTCTCCCCCACAACATCGTGGGGGCGGGAAAATGGGACGTGAGAGGCTGGACATCCACCTCGCGTCGCTTCGGTCCGTCTCTTGAAAATTGCCTCGCGCTTCTTCACGCACTCTTGGCACATGGACGCGTTCTCTGCGTGCTCTGCTTGTACTTCTTGTTCTGCGTGCCCTAGCCATGCGGCGCGCAAAGAAAAATCGCGAATCCGAAATCGAAAATCGAAAATCGAAAATCGAAATTGTCCCCCTGGGTTTTCCATGTCCAACGACCACAGACCTTCCAACGCCGGCGGACCGTTCAACGGCAACGGCAACGGAAAAGGCAACGGCGCGCGGGTACCGGGGGAGGGTCCGGAGCGCGCGGCGTCGCCGGGCGTGGCGGGGCCGGGGGCGGGGCCGGGGGGCGCGGCGCGGCTCGACCTGCCGCACGATCTTTCGCGCGAGCGGCTGCTGCCGAAGCAGCGCGCGGTCTTCGACTGTCCGGCGCGCATCCGCGTGGCGGTCTGCGGGCGGCGCTTCGGGAAGACGACGCTGGGGGAAGTGGAGGCCGCGTCGGCGTGCGCGCGGCGGGGCGGATCGCTGGTCTGGTGGGTCGCGGCGGCGCAGGCCCAGGCGCAGCGCAGCTACCGGCGGATGTTCGGGCATTTGGAGCACGAATCCTGGTTGAAAAAGAAGGAGTGCGGGCGCTTCAAGCGGCTGCATTTTTACAACGATTCGGCCTTGGAATTCGTGACGGCGGGCAGCGGGGACCGGCTGCGCGGCGCGGGGCTCGATTTTCTGGTCGTGGACGAGGCGGCCGACGTTCCGGAAGAGGTCTGGAGTTCGGTGCTGCGGCCGGCGCTGGTGGACCGGCCCGGGCGCGCCCTGGTGCTCGGAACGCCCAGAGGCCGCGGGAACTGGCTGCACCGGCTGTACCGGCAGGGCACGCTTCCGGAGTTTCTCGGGCGCGTGCAGTCGTTCCGCTTCCGGACCGACGAGAACCCGCGCATCGACCGGCGCGACCTGGACGACAGCCGCCTGATCATGTCGGAGGACGAATTCAAGCAGGAATTCGAGGCCGAATTCGTCGAGTCCGGGGGCGCGGTGTTCAAGCATTTTCACGAACTGGCCGGGGAGGTTTTGCGCACGCGCGGCGACGCGGGCGCGCGCTACGCGACGGGCGTGGACATCGGCCGGCGCAACGACGCGACCGTGGCCGTCACGCTGCGCCGGCACGCGCGCGGCCCGGCGAAGATGGAGGGCCTGCTGGTTCTCGAAAAGTCCGGCTGGCAGGAACAGTTCGAGCGCCTGAAGGACCACGTGGACCGTTTTCCCGGCCCGGTGACCGTGGACGCGACGGGCCTGGGCGACCCGATCGTGGAAGCGCTTGGGCGCGCCTGCCCGCACGTGGAGGGCTTCACCTTCACCGAGTTGCGCAAGGCGCAGCTCATCAACGATCTTCAGATCGCGTTCGCGACGCGCGCGCTGCGGCTGGCCCCGGACCCGCGCCTGCTGAGCGAACTCGAGACGTACGAGGTGGAACTCGAGCCGCCCGGGCGCCGCGCGCGCCATTTTCCGCGCTACAACGCCGCGCGCGGGCATCACGACGACCACGTGATCGCGCTGGCGCTCGCCTGGCGCACGCTGCATCTGCGCTACGGCCCGCCCGCGATGGACGAAGCATGGATCGAGCGCGTGCAGGCGCGCCCGTTCCGGGAAGGGTTGTTCGGGTGAGGCCGTTCGATGGACGAATCGTGCGAGCGCGCGGGTGATGTGTTTGTTGCGCTTTTCTCGGTCGCGGAAGGATTTTATGTCGCCCCTTCGGGGCTGCTCTTTTGCGTACGCTTACTCCCAGGGCTTACGCCCTGGGCTACATAATGACGCCGCTCCGCGGCTCACGGCGCTTGGGATTTTGCGCGCGGGTGCTTGCGCTCGGTTTCCGCACGGGTGTCCATGCAAAGCGTGGGCGTGCATGGCCGGCGCGATTTCAACCCGTTGGGGGCCACGCACGCCGCTTCGCCTTCGGCTCCGCAGCATGGCACCTACGACGGTCGAATTTACAAGCACCGCAGTTCGATCGGCGTTGAGCTACATAATGACGCCGCTCCGCGGCTCACGGCGCTTGGGATTTTGCGCGCGGGTATCTGCGCGCGGCTTTCGCGCACACGTCAATCGACAATCGTCATCGTCATCGCTCGTCAATTGACATTCGCCAATTGACGTTCTCCAATCGACGTTCGCCAATCGACATCGCCAATCGACGTTCGCCAAGCGACGTTCGCCAATCGACATTCGCCAATTGACGTTCGCCAATCGACATTCGCAAATCGTCAATCGTCAATCGTCAATCGTCAATCGAAAATGGTCAACCTGCCCATTTGCGCTCACTTTTTTGGAGGAAATGCATGCCTACCCAACCGGATCAGTCGGCGCTTGTGCAGGCGCTGGCGGCGCGGCGGCCGGAACTCGAGGCGTTCGAGCCGCAGTGGCGGCTGGTGGAGGACGTCCTGGCCGGGCGCGTGAAGCGGCGGGGGCCGGAGGCTTCGGGCTGGACGAGTTCGTACCTGCCGAAGGGACGCATGGAGGCGCCCGGCGAGTACGCGCTGCGCGTGGAGATGACGCCGTTCTTTCCCGAGACGCCGCGCGTGCTGGCTTCGCGGCTGGGCGCGCTGCTGCGGACGCGGCCGCAATTCGAGGGGATTTCGGACCCGGAATTCGGCGCGTGGCTGAACGAGGCCGGGCGGCGGCACGCGCGCTTCGACGACCTGATCGCGCAGGCGGCGTGCCAGGCGCAGGTCTACGGCTTCTGCGCGGCGCTGCTCGACCGCGACCCGCTGCCGCCGGACGCGCACGGGCGCGAGGCGTCCGTCGCGGAGGCGCGCGCGCGGCGGCTCGGGCGGCCGTACCTGGCGCTGTACGCGGCGCCGGAGGTGCTCGACTGGCAGTTCGGTTCCGACGGCCGGCTGCTGTGGGTGAAGTTCGCGGAGCGCGAGCGTTCGCGCGCGCGCTGGGACGCGCCGGCGGACGAGGCGTACGTCTACCGCATCGTGGACCGCGAGGCCGTGCGCGTCTTCCGCGCGCGCCGCGACGGCGAAGGGCGCTGGAGCGTGCAGGCGGAGACGCCGATCGCGCACGGCTTCGGGCGCGTGCCCGTCGCGTTCTGCCATCCGTTCCCCGGCGCCGACGGGATCGGCCGCCCGCTGCTCGCCCGCGCCGCCGAGGCCGACATCGCGGCCACGCGCGTGCTCAGCGACCTCGTCTGGGACCTCTTCGTGCTCGGCAACCCGATCCTGACGCTGAAGACGTCGCGCCCCGAGACGGAACTCGAACGCATCGGGCTCGGCGCGTCGCGCTACGTGCCTCTGCGCGCCGGCCGCCCGAACATGGAAAACGCGGAGGAACTCTCGTTCGTGCAGCTCGACCCGACCGGTTTGGAGATGCTCTTCCGCGCGCACGCGCTCTTTTCGAAACAGGCGCAGCGCCAGGCGGGCCTGGGCGCCGACGAGGCCGCCGCGATCCCGCGCGAGCAGAGCGGCGTCGCGCGCGCGTGGGCCTTCAGCACCGGCGAAGAGCGGCTGCTCTTCATGCTCGCGCGCTCGCTCGAACCGTTCCTCAACGATGCGCTGAGCCTCGCGGGGGAAGCGCTGGGGACCGCGGAGCGCCCGACGGTGCGGCTGCCGGAGTCGTTTCAGGCGGGAACGGAGTGAACGGCGATTTACGATTTTCGATTGACGATTGACGATTGAAATGGGGCTCCGGAGGGCCGAAGTTTTCGGCGATGCGCGGGGTTCTGTCGCCCCTTCGGGGCTCCTTGCCCTTGGGCGCTCACTCCCAGGGCTTACGCCCTGGGCCACAAACTGACGCCGCTCCGCGGCTCTCCATGGTTGCGAGGCGCTGAGGATGGAACTGGGCGACTTGCATGGGCGCGGTGCTTGTAGATTCGATCCGTCTGTGGGTGCCACGCCGCGAAGCGGGTGCCGGCCCCAGCGGCCGTTGGAGCTTGTAGATTCGATCCGTTCCATTGGTGCCATGCTGCGAAGCGAAAGCGAAGCGGCGTGCCGGTCCCCAGAAGTCGCCGGTGCTTGCAGATTCGCCCCGTCCGAGGGTGCCACGCCGCGAAGCGGGGTGCCGGCCCCAGCGGCCGTTGGTGCTTGCAGATTCGATCCGTTCCTTAGGGGAGACGGGTGGCGCGCTCGCGGCGGATGCCTGGCGGGCGCGGCGCGGTGCGGCGGAGCGGGCACGGAGGATGGATATGGGCGGCGTTAGGCGCGGCTTTCGTCGCCGCGAAGGGCGCCGCCGGGTTACGCTTTGCGCAAGAAGACGGGGCGGTCGCCCTGGCGGGTGAAGGCGTCCTTTTCGAGCGCGGGCTGGAGCGCGGGGAATTTAAGCAGGCAAAAGCCGTCTAAAAAAAGCACGCCGCCGGGGGCGACGCGGGCGGCGAGTTTCATCGTCACTTCGAGCGCCTTTTCGGGCACGAAATAGCCCACGAAATTCCGGCAGAGCACCACGTCGAAGGATCCTTCTTCACCACGGAGGCACGGAGACGCGGAGACTTCCTCCGCGGGCTGGGCGCCGGCGTGGTCGGACGCATGGGGCGCGTGCGCGGGACTCCCCCCTCCCTTTCCCTCCCCCACAAGGGGGGCGGGGACCGGGGCCACGGGAATTTTTCGAGGCGCGGATGCGTCGGGGGCTGCGTCGGGCCTCGGGGATGCGTCGAGCTTCGGCGGCGCGGTGGGCAGCGGCGGCATGCCGGGCGGCGCGGGCAGGGGGAGGTTGAAGGCGTCGCCGACTTCGAAGCGGATGCGGCGGAGGACGTCGGCGCTGACGCGGCCGGCGGCGGCGAGGTATTCGGGCGGGTAGCCGAAGGTGAGGCGGCCGGTGCGCGCGATTTCGACGAGCTGCGGCTGGAGGTCGAAGGCGCGGATTTCGAAGGCGAGGCCGCGCTTGAGCAGGAACGCGGCCATGGTGAAAGCTTCGTCGCCAAGCGAGCACGGGACGACGAGCACGCGCGCGGTGCGGCCGTGCAGTCGCGGGAGGATTTCGCGGTCGAGCGCTTCGAGTTCGCCTTCGGTGAAGCGGAAGAGCGTGGTTTCGGGGGTGACGAGGTTGGCGAGGATTTTTTCGCGCAGCGTCATCGCGGCGAAGACATCCGGGCCGGCGTGGCGCAGGCCGCGGCAGCCGGCGAGGAGGCGGCGTTCGAGGTCCGCGAGGTCGGCGGCGGCGGCGACGAGTTCGTCGAGTTCGGCGACGTAGCGGGAGCGCGGGTCGAGGCCCGCGGCGAAGGCGCGCACGAGGGCGCGGGCTTCGCCGAGGGTGCGGGGATCGGCTGGGTTCATGCGTGCGCGGGCGCGGGCGCCTCCTGTTCAAGTCCGCCGCTGGCGTGCGCGTTCAAGAATAAGGAGAGCGCGATGGAGGACAAGGCGGAAAGGCCGGCGGCGGGCGCGGGCAGCGCGGCGGGGTCGAACGCGGAGCGTTCCGCGGGCGCGGCGAATCGTGCGGGCGCGGTCGTGGGCACGATCCTGCGGCGTGGCGCGGACTGGTTCGCAGGGTTCGGCACCGAGAAGTCGACCGGCACCAAGCTGTTCGCGGGCTCGGGCCACCTGAACCGGCCCTGCGTGGTCGAGGACGCGGTCGGCATCCCGCTGAAGACGCTCATCGAGGAGCACATGGGCGGCGTGCGGGGCGGCTGGGGCAACCTGAAGGCGGTGATCCCGGGCGGCATCTCGGTGCGCATGATCCCGGCCGAGGAGGCCGAGGTCGCGGTGATGACCTACGAGGACCTGCAGGCGCGGGGCTCGGGCCTGGGCACCGGCACCATGATCGTGTTCGACAAGGACGCCGACCTGGTGAAGGCCATCGCGCGGGCCAGCTACTTCTACAAGCACGAGAGCTGCGGCCAGTGTACGCCGTGCCGCGAGGGCACCGGCTGGATGTGGCGCGTGCTCGAGCGCATGGTCGAGGGCCGCGCCGAGAAGCAGGAGATCGACATGCTCCTGGAAGTCACGACCCAGGTCGAGGGCCACACCATCTGCGCCCTCGGTGACGCCGCCGCGTGGCCGATCCAGGGCCTGATCCGTCATTTCCGCGGCGTGATCGAGGAGCGGATCGACCGCTACGCGACAAAGCCGCGGGTCGGCGAGCCCCTCATGGTCGAGGCGGCGGAGTAGGCGAGATGAAGCTCTACCGGGAAAAGCATCGTCTCGCCGCCAACGACGCCGATCTGTCGGGATCGGTGTTCGACGACGTCAACCTCTCGGGCGGCATGTACGAGAATGTGAACCTGTCCGGCGGCACCTATCATAACGTCAACCTGTCCGGCTGCCGATTCACCGACATAAACATGTCCGGCTGGCTCGTGAACGACGTCAACCTGTCGGGCCTGCGGATCGACAACGCGAACCTGGCTGGCGCCGCGATCACCGCCAGCCGCATGGATGGAATGACGATCGACGGAATCGAAGTGACCGAGCTGCTCGCCGCCTGGCACGCCAGTCACGATCAGCAGGAAGAGGCCGGGTCGTGAGCAAGATCAAGATCGACGGCACTGAGGTCGAGGTCCCGGCGGAGTTCACGCTTCTCCAGGCCATCGAGGCGGCGGGCGGCGAGGTGCCGCGCTTCTGCTTCCATGAGCGCCTGTCGATTGCCGGCAACTGCCGCATGTGCCTGGTCGAGGTGAAGGGCGGGCCGCCGAAGCCGGCCGCCTCCTGCGCCATGGCCGTGCGCGACCTGCGCCCGGGGCCGAACGGCGAGCCGCCTGAGGTGTTCACCAAGACGCCGATGGTCAAGAAGGCGCGGGAAGGGGTGATGGAGTTCCTCCTCATCAACCACCCGCTCGACTGCCCGATCTG
>JAHCJK010000188.1 GCA_026184295.1 Planctomycetota bacterium | reverse complement strand
CGACCCGAGCCGGCGGGACGCCGGCGACACAGCCGGCGAGGACGCCGGCGCTACGGCGCTGGCCGCGCTCGCTGCCGTTTTGGTTCTTGGTTCTTTTAATTTGGTTCTTTTCGGTGCTACTTTGGTTCTTGCCGTTCAGCCGTCGGTGCTTCGGGTTCGGCGCCGGATGCTTCCGTCCGGTCCCCGGTCTCCCGGTACTTGGTGCGGCGGCGGGCATACTCTTCGACGGAGAAGGGGAGATCGGGCTCGGCCTCGCCGCGCTTGCACTGTTCGAAGAGGACCTTGAGGAACGGGACGCACCAGCCGCAGCCGGTGCCCGCGCCCAGGCAGTCGCTCACCTGGCTCGCGACCTTGGGGTGTTCGCGCTTGCAGTAGTTCACGATCTTGCGCTTCGAGACGCGGAAGCAGAGGCAGACGTGTTCGTCGGGCGACATGGCGCGGCCCTCAGCTTCCCGCGCCCGCGTATCTGCGCAGGCCCAGCCGCCAGGTGAAGCCGCCCAGCGCCATGCAGGCCAGCCCGGCCAGCGGCGTGAACCACGCCAGCCCCGGCTCCGCGGCGCTCTGCTTGAGAAAAAGCGTGGACGGATAGTACGCGACGAAGCCGAAGGGAATCAGGAACGTGAGGATGAAGACCACGATCTTGTGGAAGATGTTCAGCGGATACTGCGCGAAGTTCAGGAGGTTGTAGACCGGCGGGATCAGGCCCACGCGGTCCTGCGACCAGAACGAGAGCGCGGTCATGAAGAGAAAGACGCCCGTCAGCACGCCCCACGAACCGATCACCAGCACGCCCAGCATCAGGCCCGTCGAGAGCGACCATTCCAGCCCCAGCTTCGACGACGCGTACGAGATCACCGCGATGCCCAGCGTCAGGTCGGCGACGAAGTCGAAGCTGATCCCTTCCATCATCATCTGGAAGAGGCTCGAGAGCGGGCGCAGCAGCAGCCGGTCCATCTCGCCCTGGACGAGGTACTTGTCCGAGAACATGTAAAAGCTCATGGCGAAGGCGTCGAAGAGCGCGCGCGGCAGCAGCATGAACCCGTAGATGAAGAATACTTCCTCGCGCGACCACTGCTGCAGCAGCGGGACGTTGGCGAAGAGCACCTGCAGCATCAGCAGGCCCGTGGCCTGCTGGAGCAGCGCGGCCAGGCATTCGATGGCGAAATCGGCGCGGTATTCCAGGCGCATCTTCATCGCCTGGACCAGGTACAGCCAGCCGACGAGGAGGTGGCGCGAGACGTAGTTCATGGCTTGAGTCTACCGCGGGGCGCCGCTACTGGAACCACCAGTTCACCTTCTCGAGCGTCTCCTGGTCGTTCAGTTCGCGGTAGAGCGCGGCGGCGCGCTGGAGGATCTGGCGGGTGGTGGCGTTCATGTTGCCGCGGTTGTTGGCCATCATGCAGACCGCGGTCTGGAAGAGCGCGTTGGCCTGAAGCGGCTTGTTGTTGATGGATTCGAAGATGCGCGAGGCCTGCTGGTGGTGCTGCAGCGCCGTGGCCCAGTTGCCGGTGCGCGCGTTGAAGTTCGGCTGCATGCAGAAGCCCATGTTCAGGTACGCGCGGCCCTGTTCCAGCGCGGAGTTGGCCTTCTGGGCCATCTTCAGCGCGTCGCCGAAGCAGCGCATCGCCTGGTCGGGGTTGCCGCGGGTGTTCAGGGCCGGCGAGTGGCAGATGCCCTGGTTGTTCAGCACCGTCGCGGCGCCTTCGAACTTCCCTTCGGCCTCGCGGCCCTTGGCGCTCAGGCCGTAGTAGTACGCCGCGGTGACCCAGTTGCCCTCGGTGTTGCGGCTCAGTTCGTAGCAGTAGCCCAGCGCGTGGTAGGTGTTGTTCTCGAGTTCCTTGAAGCGCGTGCGCGTGGCCAGGCGCAGCGCCTTCTGGTAGTACTCGATCGCGTCCCGCCACGAGCCGTCGGCCAGCATGCCGGGCATGTGCGCGAAGCCGAGCTGGTACTGCGCCTCGCCTTCCTGGCCTTCCAGCTTGCGTTCCTGCGCCAGGTCCACGCAGCGATCGTAGAAATCGACGGCGGCGTCCCAGTTGCCCTGCGGATTCAGGTTGGGCTGGGTGTTCAGGCCCTGGCGGAAGATGGCGATGAAGAGGTTGTAGTGGTCGTCGATCTCCTGGAAGGCGCGTTCGGCCTGTCCGTACAAGGTCACGGCCAGGGCGGGCTCCTTGGGATTGCCGTTGGCGGCCGCGTCGCCGCGCTCGAGCAGCGCCTTGCCCACCTTCGCGATGCCTTCGCGCACGCGCCGGTCGTCGGCGCGCATGGCCTTCAGCGCCAGGTAGCCGTTCAGCGCCGCGTCCAGGTCGCCCTTCCGATAAGCGTCCTCGACGCTCTTCAGGCCGGTCTCGAACGGATCTTCCTGCGGCGGGTTCGGGCGCACGGGCACCGGCACCGGAACAGGCGCCGGCGGAACCACCGGCACCGGCACGGGTACGGGCGCGGGAGGAACCGGGGGGACGGGCGTCGGGTAGACCGGAGGCGCGGGCGGCAGCGGCACGGGCGGGCCCTGCGTCCATTCGTTCAGCTTGCCGGAGGCCGCGAGCACGACGAAGACGGTGACCAGCACGAGCACCGCCGCGCCGATGCCCATCAGCACCAGCACCGCGGCCAGCCCCTTGTTGCCCGAACCCGCCGGCGCCGGCGGCCCCGACCCGAAGGCGGGCTGCTGTCCCGAACCTCCGGCCTGGTAGCCCTGCTGACCCGGCACCGGAGAGATCGCGCCCGCCGTCGGCGGATACGGCGTGGCCGCGCCGGGCGGCTGGTACGTCTGCGGGATCGTGCCCGGTATCTGTGGAGGCGCCTGCGGCGCTTCGGTCTGCGGGACGTTTACCGGGCGCGGCGTAAGCGGCGGCGGCACCGGCGCGTTGGGGTCCACGACGTCCGATTCGTACTGATACGGCTGCCCGACCTCGGCCTTGTTGACCAGAATCGTGAGCTGCTCGATGGTCGAATGCTGGAGCGCTTCGCCCAGGCCGAGCTGCTGGCGGCAGAGGCGCAGGCCCTGCAAGAGCGCCGTGCCGTCGGCGTAGCGGTCTTCGGGGCGCTTGGCGAGGCAGCGGTCGATCAGCGCGGCGGTGGCCAGGCTCACGTCGGGGCGCAGTTCGCGGATCGGGCGGTGCGGCGACTTCACGCTCGCGTAGGCCGCGGCCAGCGCGTTGGCTCCGGTAAACGGCGGCTGCCCGGCCAGGAGCGCGAAGAGCGTCGCGCCCATGCTGAAGACGTCGCTGCGCTTGCCCGCGCTGCGCGCGTCCATGGCCTGTTCGGGCGCCAGGAAGCCCGGCGAACCCATCATCGCGTTGACGCCGGTCAGGGCCGTCGTGCCGGTGTCGCCGCGGGCGAGGCCCAGGTCGGCCAGCTTCGCGCGCGCGTAGCGCGGGCCGCTGCCGGGCGGGTCTTCCGGGACCAGAATGTTGTCGGGCTTGATGTCGCGGTGCACGATGCCCTGCGTGTGCGCGGCGGCGACGCCTTCGGTCGCGGCGATGCAGAGGTCCAGCGCGTCGGTCTCGTGCAGGCCCTTCAGGCCCGAGGCCAGCATGCGCTTGAGCGCCCCGCCGGCCGAGACGCCTTTGACGAACTCCATGACCAGGTAATAGAGGCCGTTCTCTTCGTTGATGTCGAGCACGCCGACGAGGTGCTGCGAGCGGACCTTCGCGGCCATGCGCGCTTCGCGGTAGAAGCGCTGGATCAGGTGCGGGTGCAGCGTCGCGCGCTGGAAGGGCAGGACCTTGACCGCGACTTCCTGGTCCAGGCGCACGTGAAAGCCGTAGTAGACCGCGCCCATCCCGCCTTCGCCCAGCCGCGCGACGAGCGGAATCCCGCCCAGCGTGGGAAAGGCGCGGCCCTGGTAATCGATGCGCGAGGCGCGCTTGATCACCTGGTCGGACGAAAGGTCTTCGGGCGGGAACGAGGTCGCCCCGGAGAAGCTCCCCTGGGTGGCTCCGCCCGCCGTCGGCGATCCCGGAATGTGCGTGGAATGGCTGTCGGACGTGGACATGCGCCGTCGGTCGGCTCCTCACCGTTCCATAACCTGCCAGGGAAGCCATCGTATCCGCGCCGGCGCGGTAATCAACCGGCCCGTGCGCGCCGCTTTCCTGCCAAGAGGAGGGTTGCGGGCGCAACCGCCGCGCCGTCGAGAAGGTGCGGCGTCGCTTGGGGCCCTCACGCGTCTCAACGGCGCGGCCAGAAACAGAACGGGCCGGCGCAAGCCGGCCCGTCGTCCTGCCTCTGACCCCTGTACGTCCGCCGACCCCGCCAGGCTTCGTGCGGTTTAGCGCAGTCCGGCGAGTTCCTGCAGCAGGTTCCAGTTCTTCAACCGGTCTTCCTGGCTGCGCTTGAGCGTCTCGGACGGATTGCCTTCCTTGTCGAAGTGCTTCGCGAAGCGCCCTTCGGTGCGCGCGAAGTAGACGAAATCGACGGCTTCGCCGGTCTTGGGGTGCTTGAACCAGTCGTCCTTCATCGCCGGGTTGCCGGCCAGGCTCAGGCGTTCCTTCATCTTGCCGCCCTTGCGCGGGTCGTGCACCATCAGCGGGAAGGCGCGGCTATCGACGGCCAGGCGGGCTTGCGCGCCGGCCATGTTGTCGGCGACGCCGTGCTCGGGCTGGCAGGTGGTGTAGACGTTGATGACCGCGGGGCCCTTGAACTCGTTGGCGCCCATGATCGCCTTGTAGAAGTGGTTGATGTGCGCGGCGGTGGTCTGCGCGACGTACACTTCCGGGTGCATCATGCAGATGGTGGCGAGTTCCTTGCGGCGTTCCTGCTTGCCGCCCAGGGCCTTGCCGTGCACCGACATCTTGGTTTCCTGGCCGGTGTAGGTGCTGGTGGACGCCTGGCCGCCGGTGTTGCTGTAGACCTGCGTGTCGAGCACCAGGACCTTGATGTCCATGCCGCTGGCGAGCATGCGGCTGAGCGACTGGAAGCCGATGTCGTTCATCGCGCCGTCGCCGCCGATCACCCACAGGCGCTTGTCGCCCCAGCCCATCTGATCCCAGCGCGCGCGCACGCCCATGGCGTCGGCGGGGCCGTTTTCGAAGAGGCTGTTGGTCCACGGCACGACGTACGGATTGTAGGGGTAGGTGCTCGTGTACACCGTATTGCAGCCGGTGCTGGCCACGAGGCCGATGTTTTCCTTGCCGTACTGGAAGCCGGTGGCCGCCAGCATCATGCGCAGCGCGGTCGCTTCGCCGCAGCCCGCGCAGGAGCCCGCGCCGCCGACGTACAGCAGCGACTTTTCGGCCAGCATCATGTCGCTGACGAGGCGCTCGTTGATGAACTGCGGCGGCGTCTCCGGCAGCTTGCGGTAGATCTGGAAGTCCTTCTGGAAGGTCTTCAGGTTCTCGTCGGTCTTCTTGATCATCTTCAGCGCCGCGTGGCTGCCGCAGACTTCGACGCATTCGGCGCAGCCCTTGCACTTCGTCGGGTCGATGAAGATGCCGAAGAGGCCCGGTTCCTTCTTCTGCTTTTCGTACGTGGTGAAGAACTTCTGCGTCTTGGCGAACTGCTTGGTGATGTGTTCCTTGTACTGCGCGTCGTCGATGCCGCCGGTCTCCTTTTCGAGATCGGGCTGCTTGATCACCTTGCCCAGGATCGCGGTGTCGGGGCACTCGATCACGCATTCCATGCAGGCGACGCAGTTTTCCGGCACGAACTCGGGGATTTCCGGCGCGATGTAACTGAAGTCGCGCAGCGCGCCCGTGCCCGGCGCGATGAAGCTGCGCGCCAGGTCGTTGTCGGCGGCCAGTTCCTTTTCGGCGGTGCCGTCGTTGTAGGCGGCAATGACGCGCTCGTTGAAGTCCGCGATGTCGATATGCGGATCTTCCACGCTGGCGGGCGCGGGCTTGGCGGTCGTTTCGTCGGCCATGTTCGGACTCCTTGGTCGGACTGAAGGTCTAAGCGCTCTCGAATGCTCCCTGTACGGCCGGGCTTGTCGGGTACTGCGTTGGTTCGCTGGTTGCCTTGTTTTCTTGTTACCTAGTTTTCGCGCTCCTACGCGTCAACCAGCCAACGAGTGAACAAGGCAACGAGACAACGTTCCGTCCGTTACTCCCCGCCCGCGGCGGCCTGCGGCTGCGCGGCGGCCTTGATGACGGCCTGGGGGATTTCCTTGAACTCCTTGAAGCCGCGCGTGATCGCCGCCATGTTCTCGGTGACGACCTTCTCGCCGCGCTTGCCCCAGTACTTGCGCACGACCTTCTCGATGCCGGCGAAGATCTGCTCGTCGCTCAGGTTGAGCTGCTTCTGGTACGGCGTCACCTTCATGAAGACGCCGACCAGCACCACGCCCTGCATGCGCATCAGCAGGTCGGGGCTCGAACAGACCTCGCGCGCGACGCTCACCATGTCCAGGTAGTACACCTTGATGTTCTTCTCGCGGATCACGCGCTTGGCGTAGGCCGGGATGCCGTCCCAGACCTTCTCGGGCGTCTCCTTGTCGGACTGCATGAAGATCGCGCCGTTCTGCGTCAGGCCGTCCACCGGGTTCTGGCTGCTGAAGGCGTTGATGTCGTTCAGCACCACCAGTTCGATGTGTTCCAGTTCGCAGTGCGTGCGGACGTGTTCCTTGGCGATGGTCAGGTAGTAGGTCGTGGGCAGGCCCTTCTTTTCGGAGCCGTACTTCGGATACGCCTGCACGTCCAGGCCGAAGACTTCGCCCGCGATCGTCGCGATGACCTTGTTCGTCGTCACCGAGCCGAAGCCGCCGACCGAGTGCCCGCGCATCGAGAACGCGCCGGCGGGGCGGACGTCGGGGTCTTCGGTCATGTCCACGGCCAGCGGGTGCTTGATGCCGAGGCAGAAGTACTGCTTCGCGTCGGGCTTCATCATGTTCTGCACCGTCGCCCAGTAGTGCCCGGCGCGGACGTCGCGCGAGCCCAGGCCGGCGGCCGCCGTGTAGATCTTGGGGATGCGGTCGATCTTGGGCATGTTGAAGATGCCGCTGACCGCGTCGCAGAAGGCGGCCTTGATGTCGCGGGTCAGCGGGTTGCTGGGCGCGAGCGGGTCGTCCATGCGTTCGAGCACCGAGACGGCCTTGCAGTTCTTGATCGCGGTCAGGATTTCGGCGCCCGGGAACGGCCGGTAGCACCACACGTTCACCACGCCCACCTTCACGCCCTGCTTCTCGCGGATCCAGTCCACCGCGGCCATGGCCGTTTCGGACAGGCCGCCGATGGCGATGATCGCGTACTCGGCGTCGTCCATCTTGTACTTCTCGATGAAGTCGTACTTGCGGCCCGTCTGCGCGGCGAATTCGTCGAAGGCTTCGCGCAGGGCGTTCGGCACGCGCTGGTAGAAGTAGCGCTGCGCGATCTTGCCCTTCATGTAGCTGTCCTGGTTCTGCACGACGCCCGACATGATGGGGTTCTTGACGTCCATCAGGTTGCGGATCTTGCCCGCCGGGTCGCCGACGTACTGCTTCATGAATTCCTTCTCGGGGTACAGGACGTTCTCGACCGTGTGCGTGGTCAGGAAGCCGTCCTGGCAGTTCAGGAAAGGCGTCTCGCTGGCCTCGGCCGCGCGGCGCGCGATCAGCGCCAGGTCGCCCGATTCCTGCGCGTTCTTGGCGAAGAGGATGCCCCAGCCCGTGTCCGCGACGCCCATGACGTCGTCGTGGCCGGCGTGCACGTTCAGGCCCTGGCTGGTGAGCGCGCGGGCGCCGATGTGGAAGACGATCGGCAGGCGCTTGCCGCTGATCGTGTAGAGCACTTCCTTCATCAGGATCAGGCCCTGGCCCGAGGTGAAGTTCGTCACGCGCCCGCCGGCGACGGCAAAGCCTTCGCACGAGCTCGCGCTGCTGTGTTCCGATTCGGGTTCGATGAAGGCGAGCACTTCGCCCCACAGGTTCTTGTAGCCGTTGCTCACGGCCGTCTGGAACCCGCCGCCCATCGTCGTCGAACTGGTGATGGGGTACGCGCAGGCGCCCTGGCAGATGTTGGTCTCGACCCACACCACCGTGCCCGCGCCGTCGGAGGTGCCCGGAATGCCCGGAAACGGAACGTTAGGTTTCGGAGCGTGTGACATGCTTGGACCCCCTTACGTGTATGTTTGGCAGGACCGTCACCCCTCGGTCCCGCCCGCGAGCGCCGGGCCGCAGCCCGCCGCCGACGTTATCCAGTTCTGATGAGGTTTGTATGAGAACCGCGAGCGGCTCAACATCTTACCGAAAGAGAGATTAGCCGATACGCACACATATGACAGAATATGGTATGAATCATTGCCATATTTTTTAGTTATCGGTACGCAACCCGCGCGATCCCATAAGCTTATGAGGTCCCCGGGGCGTCCGGCCGACCCTTTATTTTAAAAAATAGCTTCTTGCACCGCGCGGCTGTTAGGGTCCCGCCGCCCGAATCGAAAGCCGCGAGGCGCACACGAGATCCGCGCATACGCATTGCGGCACCTTGGCGCATGGGTCTTTCGATGCCGTTGTATTATGGCGGAACCCTTTGCGATAACGAAAACCTATCGTACGATGCGGCCTCGTGGACCTGAACCAGCTCCGCTACTTCGTCGAAGTCGCCCGCGAGAAGAACTTCACGCGCGCCGCGCGCAACTGCCACGTCGCCCAGCCGGCGCTCAGCCAGCAGATTCGCAAACTCGAGACGCAACTCGGCATCAAGCTCCTTAAAAGGTTGCCGCGCGGCGCCGAACTGACCAACGAGGGCGAAGTGCTGCTGCCCTATGCCGAAAACGTCCTCAACGCCCTGGGCGAAGCCGCCAACGTCGCCGCCGACCTGCGCGGCGTCTCGCGCGGCATGGTGCGCATTGTCACGCTGCCCTCGGCCTGCGTGTACGTGCTCCCGCCGCGCATCGCGGCCTTCCGGCGCGACCATCCGCGCATCGACATCGTGCTCGAAGAGACCGTCAGCGCGCGCATCCCCGACCTGGTGCTGGGCGGGCAGTACGACCTGGGCGTGAATCAGGCCCTGGACCCCGTCCCGCGCATGAAGCGCGCCCTGATCCAGAAGGAAGAACTCGTCCTGGCCGTCCCGGAGACGCACCCGCTGGCCGCCAAGCCGGACGTGAAACTGATCGAGGCCGCGCACGAGACCTTCGTCGTCACCAAAAAGGACACCGAGTTCCGCGTCCTCGCCGAAGACCTGTGCCGGCGCGCGGGCTTTACCATGCGTGCGGCGTTCGAGGCCGACCATTTCGACAGCATCCAGGCGTACTGCGCGGTGGGGATGGGCGTGGCGCTGCTGCCGCGGTCCGTGATCGTGAAGACCATCAGCCCCGCGCCGCGCTATTTAAGGATCACGCAGCCCCGCGCAAGCCGCAGCCTGTGGCTCCTCTGGCCCGAAGCCGGCATCAAAAACAAAGCCGCCGAGACGATGATCCGGTATCTGACGCAGGAGTAAGCCGTTTTGCAGGCCCCGCAGCCCGCCGGTCTGGGGTGTGGAATCAGCTACGACGCACCGATCGAAATGTTTCGCGCAAATACGGTAAAACTACGTGGCATACTATGCGCTCGGAATCGCGCTTCAGGATCATGGTGAGGCCGCCTACGCATCTATTTCAGTTCAGCCTGCGCACGCTCGTCCTGCTCGCGTGCTTGTCTGGGATGGCGGGCCTGTGGGTCACGCGCGGACCAGCGTGGGTATTGCGTTTTAAAAAACCGGAAGGCAGGTCGGAGGTGCTCGCGGTATCGGAGGACCGCTCGCTGGTATTGGTTGTTTCCTTTGGGCTCAGTCAACCTAGCAAGATTCATCCGGACATCGAAACATATTCGTACTCGTGCAAACTTCTAAACGCCACCGAACCGCAGGCGGCCGTGGTCCTCAAAGAAATCTCGAAAAGACCCATAGGTGGCGGCATTTCGAAAGACCACGCGCTGGTATCGGCGGTGGTGGGCGAGACCGAATGCTGGGTCTGGGACGCGCAGACAGGTAACTTGAAGTGGGTCCTGGGACAGGACCAGCGCATTCGGGACGCGTGGTTTCGTTCGAACCGGGCCATCACCGCCATCTTTGAATCCGGCGAGATCGGCACTTGGACGCTTCCGGGCGCGGCCTACGAGGTGGATTTCAAGGCTCCGCCCGAGCAGCCGAACCAGGAGCAGTTCTGCAGCCATTCAAGAAATGGGAACCACGTGATCTGGATGAGCGGTGCGGTCGTCCGGTTATACAATTTGGAACGCCATAATATGGTTTCCATGGACGGCGAAGAGTTCTCTTTGGGGTACTCATGGTCTTCGAGTCCATTTTCCCTGGATTCTTCCATGCTTGTAACTACCAACGAAGACGGGTTTGCATTCTGGGACACCGGCAGCGGCACGCGGGTGAGATCGGTTCAATTTAAGCGTGCAAATGGCCGCTTCAGCCACGCCATTTTCGGAAGCTGCCCGAACAAAGCCGTGTTGGTCGAGCAATGCGTGGAGCCTGAATACCTCGGAAGCCGCGTCATGGATGTTCGCTCCTGGAATGAGCAATGCTTCGAAGGGCAGGTGTTCGACGTGAGTCCGGACGCATCCAGGATTCTGGTGGCGAAGGATGAGGATTGCGCCATTCAGAGCTGGTCGGAAAAAAGTCCACGGCAGGTATTCGATTCGACGGGAGGCGAATTCCTTGGAACGAGCGACCTCGTCCTCGGCCGTTCGGTAGACGGTTGGTACTGTCTTTGGTCAAAGGCGCACGCCGAACGCCTGCATGAGCGCATAGAGGTCTGGCTCACGTTTGCGCTAGGCATAGGATGCTTGGCCAGTCTGCTGGCGGATCGCCGTTGGCTAAAGCAGCGCCGGTCCCAGGCGTAAGGGCGCGTCCCGCGAGCTCGTGCGGTCAGGTCCGGAGTTGCCGGTTGCCATGAGCAGAAACGACACCACCGTGCTCCTGCTCTGTGCCGTTGCGCTGACGCCCATCGTGGCGTACCTGGTCTATGTGCTCCTCGTCCGCCTGCAGATGTACCTCATTGAATTCTTCGTCACCTTGGTGATGGCGAGCGTGCCCTTGGGCATTTCGCAAGCCTTGTTGGATCGGACCCCGGAGGTCAACGCCGAAGACAACCCGACGCTGAAAGCCATCTTGCTCGCGGCCTTTCCCGCCATCTTTCTCTTTTCGGGCTCGGTGTGGGGCATGTCGGCCATCAAGCGTTTGGGCGAGCAGCGCGCGTGGCATCGCTTGGGTATGATCGCGGCCGGCTGGGGCATCGTCGTGGGTTTCGTTTCCGCCCTCGTGGGCGCGATCGTGATTCCCCTGTCCAATTCGACGGAATGGACTTCCGTGCTCATCTGGTCCGGGCTCGCGTCCGCCTGTGTGCCCGGCTTAACGATCGAATTGCGTTGCAGAAAGCGCGCGGCCCAAAGCACGCGTTAAAAACTCACGGCGCCAGCGGCACCGCGCCGAATTCCTTCGGGTCGAACCCCGTTACGGCGTAGTTGTACGCGTCCTGGTCGGCCAGGTAGTAGAGCGCCTCGCCCTGCGCGCGGGCGTCCTGGGCTTCCTGCCGCGTGATCGTGTAGACGAGGCGCGCGGGCCCGAAGGGCAGCGGGTGCTTTGCTTCCATCGCTTCGGCGTCGAAGGTCCGCGCGAACTCGGCGTCGGGGAGCCGTCCGATAAACCCGGGCTGGTGGACGCCGCAGACGATCAGGGCGGGGCGGTCGAGACGCTGCGCGGCGGCGAGGGCGCGTTCGAGGCGGGCGTTTGTGAACCGGCGCAGGCCCAGATCGTAAAGCAGCGGGCCGGCCTGCGGGCCCGCGCGCCCCAGCGAAAGCAGCGAGGCCGCCGCCAGCAACACGCAGAGCACGCGGAACATGCGGCGTTCGAGGAACGAGGCCGCCAGCAGCAGCGCGAACGGCAGCGCCGGAATCAGGTACCCCGCGTCCAGCGGCACGCACAGAAACAGCAGCACGAAGAGCCCCAGGCCCGCCCACCAGGCCGTTCGCGCGTCCGCGTTCAGCGCGCGTTCGGCGGCCGGCGGGTCTCCGCGCCGAATGCGCCGCCAGAGCCACGCCGTCAGCGTGCCGGCCCATGCGATCAGGCCCACGCGGCCCCACAGTTCTTCGCCGGCGCGCAGCGCGATCGTCCGGGCGGCGGGGTAGGTGAACGGGTAGCCGTGCAGAAAGCCGAGGCCCCAGCGGCTCCACAGCGGCGCGAGCGCGGC
>JAHCJK010000187.1 GCA_026184295.1 Planctomycetota bacterium | reverse complement strand
CCACATGAAATTCACGCGGCACGGGAGACGTTAGGCTGCGGGGGGAAGGTTGAGCGGAGGGAGCTATTTGCGGACGCTAAAGCCCAGCTTCCCTTTTTTCTCGGGTGCTGCCGGTTCCAATAGGTCGCGAATAGCCACTATCATGGATCGGATCGCCTGATCGTGCCCGGCTACCTTGGTTTCCAAGTCGGTCAGTTTCTTAGCGAGTTCCTTATGCTGGGTCAGAAGTTCGCGCATTTTTGCGAAAGCGCGCACGACATACACGCTGACCTTGATTGCAGTTTCTGTATTCAGGACACTTGCGAGCATGACCGCGCCGTGTTCGGTGAATGCTCTTGGATTGTACCGACGTCCTCCCCAGGTCTTACTTGAGGTCGCAGTTTGCGACCTCAAGTGAGCAACCTCATGGTCGGTCAGGGTGAATGCAAAATCCTCGGGAAACCGTTTTGAATTGCGGCGAACCTGTTCATTCAAGCGTTTTGTCGTGACACCGTACAATTTCGCCAAGTCGCTATCAGCATTATCTTTTGTCCACGGATCAAGAAGATCCTGGATTCAATATCAGCGATGGCGGCAAGTTCGGTCATGCAGGACCCCCTAAGAAGGTCTACTTCTTCTTGCCCTTCGCCTTCTTGGCCGGCTTCTTCGCCACCTTCTTGGCGGGCTTCTTCGCGGCCCTCTTGGCCTTCGGCTTCACCTTCGGGCGCGCGGGGCTCTTCTTTTTGGCGACCTTGGCTTTGGGCTTAGCCTTCGGCTTCGCCTTGGCCTTTGGAGCGGGCTTGGCCTTGGGCGCGGCCTTCGCTTTCGGCGCAGCCTTTGCAGCAGGCGCGGCCTTTGCGGCCGGCTTGGCGGCGGCGGGCTTCTTGCCGGCCTGGGTGGCCTTGATGATGTTCAGCGCGCTGCCGGCCTTGAACCAGGCGATCTGTTCGGCGTTGTAGGTGTGGTTCAGCTTCACCTCGTCGCTCGAACCGTCGGCGTGTGTCAGCACCATCGTCAGCGGCTTGCCGGGGGCGAAGGCGTTCAGGCCCACGAGGCTGACGGCGTCGTCTTCCTTCACCTTGTCGTAATCGGCGGGGTTGGCGAAGGTGAGCGCCAGCATGCCCTGCTTCTTCAGGTTGGTTTCGTGGATGCGGGCGAAGCTGCGCACCACGATCGCGCGGCCGCCGAGGAAGCGCGGTTCCAGCGCGGCGTGTTCGCGGCTGCTGCCTTCGCCGTAGTTGTTGTCGCCGACGGCGATCCAGGGGATGCCGTGGGCCTTGTAGTCGCGGGCGATCTCCGGGTAGAGCTTGCTCTTCTCGCCGGTGCGCAGGTTCTGCCCCATGCCGGTCTCGCCGGTAAAGGCGTTGATCGCGCCGATGAAGAGGTTGTTGGAAATATTGTCGAGGTGCCCGCGGAACTTCAGCCACTTGCCCGCGGCGCTGATGTGGTCGGTGGTGCACTTGCCCTTGGCCTTCATCAGCACGCGCGCGCCGGCGATGTCCTTTCCGTCCCACGGATCGAAGGGCGCGAGCATCTGCAGGCGGTCGCTGCCGGGGTTGACGGACAGGCCCACGCGGTCGCCGTCGTCGGCCGGCTTCTGGAAGCCGGTGTCGTTGAAGACGTAGCCGTTCTCGGGCAGGTCGGGCGCGAAGGGCGATTCGAGATCGACCTCCTGGCCCTGATCGTTCGTCACCTTTTCGACGTTGGGATTGAACGTGAGCCGCCCGCTGATGGCCTTGGCGACGACCAGTTCCGGCGACCCGATGAACGCGAGGGTGCTCTTGAAGCTGTCGTTGCGCCCGCGGAAGTTGCGGTTGAAGCTCGTCACGATCACGTTCGGCTTGCCGCTCGATTCGTCTTCGGCCTTGACGTCGTCGCGCTTCCACTGCCCGATGCAGGGGCCGCAGGCGTTCGCCAGCACCGTCGCGCCCATGCGCTTCAGCACCGCGAGCTGCCCGTCGCGTTCCAGCGTGGCGTAGACCTGGTCGGAACCGGGCGAGACCAGCAGCGGCGTGCGGAACTTCTTGATGCCCTTGGCTTCGGCCTGGCGGGCGACGTGCGCGGCGCGGCCGATGTCTTCGTACGAGCTGTTCGTGCAGGAGCCGATCAGGCAGACCTTCACTTCGTCGGGGTAGCCTTCCTTTTCGGCGTCGGCCTTCATCTTGCCGGCCGAATGCGCCAGGTCGGGCGTGTGCGGGCCGACGAGCATCGGTTCGAGCTTGTCGAGGTCGATCTCGATGAACTCGTCGTAGTACTGTTCCGGGTGCTCGTGCACTTCCGGGTCGGCGTTGACGTGCTGGACGTGCAGGTCGGCCCAGTCGGCCACCAGCGCGCGGCGCGTGGCGCGCAGGTACGCGGCCGAACGGATGTCGTACGGGAAGAGGCTGGTCGTCGCGCCGAGTTCCGCGCCCATGTTGGTGACGGTGCCGCGGCCGGTCAGGCTGATGCTTTCGACGCCGGGCCCGAAGTATTCGACGATCTTGTTGGTCCCGCCGGCGCAGGTCAGGATTTCCAGCATCTTCAGGATCACGTCCTTGGCCGCGCTCCACCCGCCCAGCTTGCCGGTCAGGCGCACGCCGACGAGCTTGGGACAGAGGAGTTCCCAGGGCATGCCGACCATCACGTCCACGGCGTCGGCGCCGCCCACGCCCACGGCCACCATGCCCATGCCGCCGGCGTTGGGCGTGTGGCTGTCGGTCCCGATCATCAGGCCGCCGGGGAAGGCGTAGTTTTCAAGCACGACCTGGTGGATGATCCCCGAGCCCGGACGCCAGAAGCCCATGCCGTACTTCTTGGCGGCGGTGCTGAGGAAGTCGAAGACTTCCTGGTTTTCCTTGAGCGCGATCTCCATGTCGGGACCGGCGCCCTTGCGCGCCATGATCAGGTGGTCGCAATGGACGGTGGACGGGACGGCGACCTTCTTGCGGCCCGACGAGATAAATTGAAGGATCGCCATCTGCGCCGTCGCGTCCTGCATGGCCACGCGGTCCGGGCGCAGCATGAGGAAGCTCTTGCCGCGTTCGATCTCCTGGCCTTCGATGTCGTCGAGGTGCGTATAGAGAATCTTTTCGGCCTGCGTGAGCGGGCGGCCGAGCTTGTCGCGGACGCGGCGCACGCGGCCGGGCAGGGCGTCGTACATCTTTTTGACGAGGTCGAACTCGAGCATGGCGTAGGAGCCTCCTGGGCGGGAACTCGGAATGTCCGGCAAACGCCAGAATGCTCCAAAGGGCCGCGATTTTCAATGCGAGGATTCGGGTCCGCGCCGCGCGCGGGTCAGGGAATTATCATGTTGACCTGCGGAAAGCCACACTAGACTCCTGGCATTCCCAACGCGCGGCCCTCAGGAGCGATCCGTGGAGATCATCTTCGGCCTTTTCGGTTGCGGGATGGGCCTGTTCGTCTACCTCTTCATGTCCGTTTCGATCATGACCATCGCGAACAAGACCGGCACGCCCGATGCCTGGTGGGCCTGGCTGCCCATCCTGAACGTGCTCCTGCTGCTGCGGATCGGCGGGAAACCCTAATTGGTGGATCCTGCTCTTTTTCGTGCCGATCGCCAACCTCGTCGTCCAGGTCCTGATGTGGATGGCCGTGGCCAAGCGGCGCGGCAAGCCCGATTGGTACGGCGCCCTGGTGCTCGTGCCCTGCTTCGGCATCTTTATCACGCCGGGGTTGCTCGCGTTTTCCGAGTAGCGGCGCGCGGCTCCTTTCGTTTGCGGGAGCGCCTGCGTTCCCGTAGCCTGTGGCGCAAACCCGAACCCGGACGAGGTAGCCATGAACCCACAGGAACGCGTGCAGGCCCCCGGCATCGGACTGATGGTCGTCGCGGGCATCGGCATGCTGATGCAGTTCCTCAGCGTAGCCCTCAACCTGCTCGGCATCGGGGTGGGCTCGATGGCCGGCGGCGAACAGGCGTTCGCGAACCTGCTCAGCGGCGCGGTGGGCCTGGTCTTCAACTTCATCGCCATCTGCATCGCGTTCGTGATCTTCATGGGCGCGCGCAAGATGATGAGCCTGGAGAATTACGGGCTTGCCATGGCCGGGGCGATCGTGGCCATGATCCCCTGCATCTCGCCCTGCTGCCTTATCGGCCTGCCGGTCGGCATCTGGGCCCTGGTGACGCTGATGGATCCGGACGTGAAGGCGGCCTTCCCGGGACAGGGCCCCAGGCCAGGCACGCCCCCCGCGCCCCCGGCTCCGCCGCAGGTGCCTCCCACCGTCACGTAACCCAAGGCTCGGCCGGCCGCACGCGGCCGGGCCGCCCCGTCGCATCCTGCGCGGTCTGCGGCCATGAAAAAAGGGCGTGAGACGCCCGCGCGCCTCACGCCCTTGAACCTTCGCTCGCGGCCGCTCGGGCCGCGCGCAGTTTAGCTGCCCTTGTAAACGGCGCTCTTGTCGATGATGGAGATGATCTTGTAGAGCAGGCCGAAGGTGTACTCGTTCTCGTCGAGTTCCTCGCCCTTCTGCAGGCGTTCGGCGGTCTGGTACGCCTCAAGGATGCTCAGGATCAGCATCGGCAGGCTCATCAGGCCGCAGGTGATCATGCCCAGCACGATGCTGGTGAGCAGGATGAAGAGCCACTTGCGCTGCTGTCCGTTGATGATCAGGTGACCCAAGGCCAGAATCAGGCAGAGAATCGCCGCCACTACCGGATTCGCTTCGGGTTTCTTAATCGTCGCCATTTGTTACAGTTCCTTTCCGCAGAGCCATTGCTTTGCGCTTGGGCCTTCGTGGTTTTTAAAGGGCAGCAAACCTATATCAGGCCACGCTCAAAGGTCCAAGAAAGAATTGAAAAGCTGCGGGAGATCGTGCCTTCCGCGCGGCATGCACCAAGGTGCAGGCCGGGCAGGCGCTGTTCGTGCTTTACAAGATGCGCCGGCGCCTGGAATTACCGGATTGGGCACGTGCGTATGATTTGACAACAGCTATACTGAGGCTTCGCGAATTCCCGCGACCGGGTTCATCTGCCTATGCCGCTCACCCCCTTTGCCATCGTCGGCGCCGGATGGCGCAGCGAGTTCTTCCTGCGGATCGCGCGCGCGCTGCCGGAACGCTTTGCGTGCTGCGGGATGGTCGTTCGCAACGAGGCCAAAGGCCAGGCCGTGGAACGCGCCTGGGACCTCCCGACCTTCCGCACGCTCGACGCGCTGCTGCAGAAGACCGCGCCGCGCTTCGTGATCGTCTCGGTCTCGTGGGATTCGAACCCCGAGGTGGTAAAGGACCTCGCCCGCCGCGGCGTGCCGTCGCTCTGCGAGACCCCGCCGGCGCCCGACGTTCCGCGCCTGATCGAACTCTGCGAGGCCCTGGACAAGCTCCACGCGAAGGCGCAGTACCTCGAACAGGTCGCGCTAAGGCCGCACCATCAGGCGCAGTTGGCGATCGCGCGCAGCGGCAAGCTCGGCCGCGTGACGCAGGCGCAGGTCAGCGTCGCGCACGGCTACCACGGCATCAGCGTGATGCGGAAGTTCCTCGGGGTCTGCTACGAACCCTGCACGATCGCCGGGCGGACGTTCACGTCGCCGGTGATCCAGGGCCCCGGGCGCGACGGCCCGCCGAAGCAGGAAACCATCAAGGATTCGCAGCAGAAGCTGGCCTTCTTCGATTACGGCGACCGTTTAGGTTTCTTCGATTTCACCGGCGACCAGTACTTCCATTCGATCCGCAACGAACGCGTGCTCGTGCGCGGCGAACGCGGCGAGATCGTCAACCGCACCGTCCATTATCTGAAGGACCACCTGACCACCGTCACGCAGGACCTCGTGCGCCACGAGACCGGCCGCTTCGGGGAACTCTCCGCGCCGCACCTGCGCGGGATTCAATGGGGCGACGACTGGGTCTACCGCAACCCGTTCGCGCCGGCGGTGCTGATGGACGACGAGATCGCCATCGCCGAGATGATGGCCGGGATGGACGCGTACATCGACGAAGGGCAGGAGTTCTACGGCATCCCGGAAGGCTGCCAGGACCACTACCTGGCGCTGACGATGGACCAGGCGATCAAGACCGGCCAGCCGGTACAGGCCACGCGGCAGCCGTGGGCGCGCGCAACTCCCCTCTCCCTAGAAGGGAGAGGGGGCGGGGGTGAGGGTGCAGAGGCGCCGTCCGCGCCCCCACGCGGGAAAGGACTATGAAGGATTGACCTTGAGAAAGTTTGTCGCGGGATAATTTACGCAGGAGCAATACGATGGAACGCAACCCACCAGACGATGCTGAGAAAAAGGTGGCCGCGACCCACGAACCCGTGGTGATCACCACCGCCGACGGCGATAAAGCCAAAATCATTCCCATCCCCAAGCCGGTCAAAACGGTAAACGGCCGGCCGGTCTATAAGTTGGAAGACATGCAGTTTCTCGAGGTGCCTCCGCCCTAGACCGGAGTCGCATGGCCGCTCGAAAGGTGATGATCGCCACGCGTGGCGAGACCTACGTCCCCGCCGCCGCGGCCAGCGCCGCTTCCTGGTATTTGCCCATCGAACGCAGGCGCTGGTAGCGTTCTTCCAGGAGCACGTCCAGGGGCTTGGCGTTCAGTTCCTTCAGGCAACGGTCGATGGTCGCTTTGAGCATCTCCGCGGCGCCCTTGGGGTCGCGGTGCGCGCCGCCGAGCGGTTCGGGGATGATCTCGTCCACGACGCCGAGGTTCTTCAGTTCCGGCGCGGTGATGCGCAGCGCTTCCGCCGCGTCGGCCTTGCGGTCGGAATCCTTCCACAGGATGGAGGCGCAGCCTTCGGGGCTGATGACGCTGAAGTAGGCGTTCTCCTGGATCAGCAGCCGGTCGCCCACGCCGATGCTCAGCGCGCCGCCCGAACCGCCTTCGCCGATCACGATGCACAGGATCGGCACCTTGAGCCCCGACATCACCTGCAGGTTGTAGGCGATCGCCTGCGACTGTCCGCGCTCTTCGGCGCCCAGGTCGGGCGCGGCGCCCTTGGTGTCGATCAGGCAGAGCACCGGGATCTTGAACTTCTCGGCCAGCCGCATCTTCCAGAGCGCCTTGCGGTAACCTTCGGGCTGGGGCATGCCGAAGTTACAGAAGGAGCGTTCGTGGACGTCGCGGCCCTTGTGCTGGCCGATCAGCATCAGGCGGTGTTCGCCGACGGTGGCCAGGCCGGTGACGATGGCGTTGTCGTCGGAAAAGGAGCGGTCGCCGTGAAGTTCCACGAAGTCGGTGCAGATGTGGGCGATGTAGTCGCGGGTCTGCGGGCGCTGGGTGTGCCGGCTCACCTGGATGCGGTCCCAGGCGGTTAGGTTCTGGTAAATCCGGCGCAAGAGTTCCTCGCGCTTCTCTCGATGGCCGTTCAGTTCCTCGGAGACGTCCATGGAGTTCGTCCGCGCCCAGTCTTCGAGCTTGCGGATCAACTCGTCGATCTCCTTGAGACCCTGTTCGAAGGGCAGGTAGGCCTGCGGGACGGGGCTGGGGGTTGCCATGAAAAGGGCTCCTGAGAAAAATGTCGTCGGATCACCGGCAGAGCGTCAGCAGCCTACGCGGGACTGCATTAAATGCAAGTCCAACCGCGGTCAGGCTTTCTCTAATTTATCCACGAAATGCACCATGCGTGTGTTAGGGAAAAATTGTAGCTCTTGAATCTAGCATAAAACGTGTGGCCAAAACGTGTTGACACCGAAATCTCCCATGCTAGGGTCATACAGCTTTCTGACAGCCAAAGGCTCTTCGCTCACTCGTGCAGTTGGTAGGGGGAGGGTAGATTCTTGCTCCGTTTGTTCATGTGGATCCTTGCGAGTCTCGCAGCGGTCGCGGCGCCGTGCGTGCTGGCCGCTTCCAACGAAGACTACTCGAATCTTAAGAAGGAAGTCGAAGAGCTTCGCAAGAAGCTCAACGGCGGCACCGCGCCCAAGGCGGTCGGCGCCATCGGGCGCGCGGACGCGACCGTGGCCAACCGCTACGGCCCCGGCGCGACGGTGACGACCAAGAAGGGCAAGCTGAACATCGGCGGGCTGCTGCAGGTCTGGTCGTATCACATCAACAACGACAACCGCAACGCCTTCGTACTGATCGACCAGAACCGCGTCGCGTCCTTCTTCGGCGTCCGCTACAGCGGCAACGAGATGAACGACAACGACGGCATGCGTATCCGCCGCGCGGAAATCAAGTTCAGCCTGGAGATCAACGACGACATCACCGCGGTGATGATGATCGACCCCACGGGCGGCGACGAAGCCAACACCTTCCCCGGCATGCCGACGAACCAGGGCGTGGTCGGGCTGAGCGCCATCACCGGCACGGGCGAACTGAGCATCGAAGAATTGACCCGCTTTGTAAACAGCTTGAACGGCATCAACGGCACGACGCCGTTCGCCGTGGCCCGAAACCGCATGCAGAACGGCTTCATGAAGCCCAACCGCGTGCTGCAGGACGCCTACATCAATTACCACCCGGCCTTCATCCCGCACCACGACTTCACCATCGGCCAGTTCAAGCCGCCGATGTCCGAAGAAGGCAACCGCAACTCCGGGCAGCTCGACTTCGTCGAACGCGCCATGATCAACCAGTTCTCGAACCAGCGCGACCTGGGCGTGATGGTGCACGGTTCGTGGTGGAACGACCGCTTCCAGTACTGGGGCGGCGTCTTCAACAGCGCGGGCAACTTCCACAATTCGTTCGCCAGCTACCAGAACCGCAGCGACGACAACGACGACAAGGATTTCGCCTGGCGCGCGCTGGTGCGCCCGATCTGGAACATGAAGAACTGGGGCTCGCTCGAACTCGGCTATTCGCGCCAGGACGGCATTCACGGCGAGTCCAGCAAGGGCCTGAGCGTCGTCGGCGGCCCGACGCTCTTCCTGGACACGGACGGGCTGAATCTGCAGCAGAGCACGGCCTTCCGTGAATACGCCTGGGCCTGGTACCGCCCCGGCGGTCCCATCCGCGGCTGGTGGTTCCGCGGCGAATACGCCCACTGGCGCGACCGCCCGGAGCCGGGCATCTTCGGCGTCTCCTTCGCCCAACTGCGCCCCGCGCCGTTCTCGCGCGAAGGCTTCTACATCTCGTCGGGGTACAAGCTCTCCGACAGCATCTGGGCCGACACGCTCAAGAACCACCCGAACTGGCTGATCAAGATGGCCCACGACGTCGAATTCGTCTACCGCTACGAGAAGTTCGGGAACATCATCACGGACAGCCTCTCGCGCTTCAGCCAGGTCTTTACCGACCTGCGCATTCCCAGCGCGACCGACGTCTTCAGCACCGTGGCACAGACGGTCGGCGTGAACTATTACTGGCGCGGCTACAACACGCGCACGCAGATCAACTACATCTGGGTGGACGAACCCGGCCGCCATCGCGCGACCATCCAGTCGCAGATTCACACGCGCACGGGCGATCGCTTCCGCGAAGTGAACAACGACATGTTCGTCATCAGCCAGCAGATCATGTGGTGATTCAAGCCGTTGCAGGACCAAGCCCCGGGGCGGTCCCCGGGGTTTCTTTTTTGGCCGCGTTCAAAATGCATTTGCGTTCCCGCGGCTGACCGCTATCTTCTCTGCGCTAAGTAAAAGGAGCGCAAGGGGTGCGCCCGTAAAGAGGGACGCGCACCGGAGGGTCCCCGAGGGGGGGACCGCGAAGGACAGGAAAGCGGCATCGAACTGGGCCCGTGTAAGGCAAGGCAGACGTCAGAAATGGTCATGAATCCCGCTCGTCGTAAGGAAATCCTCGGCACCTACAAGCGCCACGACACGGACTCCGGCAATTGCGAAGTCCAGGTGGCCTTGCTCACGGAGCGCATCACGGGGCTTACCGGCCACCTGAAGCTGCATCCGAAGGATTTCCATTCGCGCCGCGGGTTGGCCATGCTCGTCTCCAAACGTACCCGCCTTCTGACCTACCTGCGCGAGAAGGATGTCGAGCGCTATAAGTCCCTCATCGAGCGCCTCGGCCTCCGCAAGTAAGAGATCGCCGGCCACGAAGCGTCTGTATCCAACGGAATGACCCGCTGGCGCCGCCTTTCGGCGAACGCGCCCGTGTTCCCGTGGACCCTTCAGCGCCGCCGCGATCCGAAAGGAACAGCCGCGTGGCACACGTCATCGTTGAACGTTCGATCAACGGCAAGACTCTCCGCATTGAAACCGGGAAATGGGCCAAACAGGCCGCGGGCTCCGTGGTCGTGACCATGGACGAGTCCGTCGTCCTGGGCACGGTCGTCGAGCAGGCGATCAAGCCCGGGATGGACTTCTTCCCGCTCACCGTCGATTACCGCGAGAAGGGCTATGCCGCCGGCCTGATCTTCGGCGGCCGCTTCATGAAGCGCGAAGGGCGCCCGAGCGAAAAAGAAACGCTCACCATGCGCCTGATCGACCGCCCCATCCGCCCGCTCTGGCCCGAAGGCTTTCTCCGCGACGTCCTGATCCAGTGCCTGGCGCTCAGTTCCTGCCCCGAAAGCGATCCGGACATCCTGGCGATGATCTCCGCGTCCGCGGCGCTCTCGGTCTCCAGCCTGCCCTTCCAGGGCCCGCTGGCGGCGGTGCGCGTGGGCATGGTGGACGGCCAGTTCGTCCTCTTCCCGACGCACGAGCAGACCAAGGCCTCGCCGCTCGAACTGGTCGTCGCCGGCACCAAGGGCGGCGTGCTGATGGTCGAAGCCGGCGCCCAGGAACTCTCCGAAGACAAGATGCTCGAGGCCATCAAGTTCGGCCACGGGTACATCGTCGAAATCTGCGGGATGATCGACGAGATGGTCGCGCAGGTGAAGCCGGTGAAGGAAGAGTTCGTTTCGCCCGAGCAGCCCGCGCTCTTCAAGACCCTCCACGAGGCCCACAAGGAAGACTTCAAGACCGCCGCGTGGACGCCGACCAAGTTCGGCCGCCACGACGCCCGCAAGGCGCTGGTCAAGAAGATGGTCGAACAGTACGCGCGCAAGGACGAAGGCGACGAGAGCAAGCCCAGCGAAAGCGACGTGAAGGCGGCTTGCGGCTACGCGTGGGAACGGACGATCCGCCGGATGATCGTGGACGGCAAGCGCTGCGACGGCCGCAGCCAGACCGAGATCCGCCCCATCACCTGCGAAGTCGGCGTGCTGCCCCGCACCCACGGTTCGGCGCTGTTCACCCGCGGCGAGACCCAGGCGCTGGTCACCACGACGCTCGGCACGGCCAGCGACGAACAGATCGTCGAGAGCCTGATGGGCGAGTACACCGACCGCTTCCTGCTCCACTACAACTTCCCCAGCTTCAGCGTCGGCGAAGTGAAGATGCCGCGCGGGCCGGGACGCCGCGAGATCGGCCACGGCGCGCTGGCGCGCCGCGGGCTCAAGGCGATGCTGCCCGAGTACACCGACTTCCCCTACACGCTGCGCGTGGTCAGCGAGATTCTCGAATCGAACGGTTCGAGCTCGATGGCGACGGTCTGCGGCGGGACCCTGGCGCTGCTGGACGCGGGCGTGCCGATGAAGGCCCCGGTGGCCGGCATCGCGATGGGCCTGGTGGAAGAAGAAGGCCAGTACGCGGTGGTCAGCGACATCCTGGGCGACGAAGACCACTACGGCGACATGGACTTCAAGGTCGCGGGCACCTCGAACGGCGTGACCGCGCTGCAGATGGACCTGAAGAACATGGGCATCCCCTACGAGGTGATGCAGAAGGCGCTCGACCAGGCGCTGGAAGGCCGCAAGCACATCCTCAACCAGATGTTCCAGGTGATGGCGACGCACCGCCCGAACATCAGCAAGCACGCGCCGAAGATCATCCAGCTCAAGATCGCGGTGGACAAGATCGGCAAGCTGATCGGCCCCGGCGGCAAGACCATCCGCATGCTGGAAGAACAGCACAAGGTCAAGATCGAGGTCAGCGACGACGGCTCGGTGGTGGTGGCCAGCCCCAAGCGCGACCAGGCCGAAGAGTGCGCCAAGGTGATCGAAGGCATCACCGGCACGCCGGAAGTCGGCAAGGTCTACCACGGCGAAGTGGTGAACATCAAAGAGTTCGGCATCTTCGTCGAGATCCTGCCGGGCGTGGACGGCATGTGCCACGTCAGCGAACTGGACACGACCTACATCAAGAACCCCGCGGACTTCTGCAAGGTCGGCGACAAGATCGACGTGAAGCTGATCTCCGTCGATGACCTCGGCCGCCTGAAGCTCTCCCGCAAGGCCCTGCTGGTGCCGGAAGGCGAGTACACCGCGCCGGCCCCGGGCGGCGGAGGC
>JAHCJK010000186.1 GCA_026184295.1 Planctomycetota bacterium | reverse complement strand
CCACCGATCGCACGGCCTCTTCGCCCGCGCGGTCCCAGGCTTCCAGGTACGGATTCACCGCGCTGCCCGATCCGAGCGTGACGCAGGCCACGGCCGCGAGCGCCTTGCGCCCGCGCGCCTGCGCGGATGCTTCGCTTTCGAGCACGAGAAAGGCCGCGCCTTCGCCCGGCACGACGCCGTCGTTGTCTTCGCTCCACGCGCCCAGTTTCCCGGAGGCGCTCAAGCGGCCTTCGGAATACAGGTGCGCGTGCACCGCGCGCGTCAGGCTCTCGCTCGCCCCGACCAGCACGATCTCCGCCGAACCGACCGCGATCTGGTCGAACGCGAAGCTCAGCGCTTCGATCCCCGCGATGCGTTCGCCCGAAAACGTGGCGCTGGCGCCGCGCAGCCCAAATTCGATGCAGAGCAACGAGGATGGGCTGTTGGCGTAGCTGTGCGTGAATGGGAGCGGCGGCGCAAACTTGGGGTTGGTGCTCTTCACTTTCTTCCAGAAGATGCCCATCGCTTCCAGGCAGCCCATCGTGGTCGCGTACGCGCAGCCGATGGGGCTGGCCGGGCGCGCGGCCTGATCGAGCAAACCCGCGTCGGCCAGCGCCAGCTTCGCCGCGCCCAGGGCGAGGGCGCTCGTGCGGTCCACAAACGTCGTGATGTTGGGGCAGTAATCCTCGAGCTTGAAATCGGGGGTTTCGAAGCCGAACGCCGGCGCGCCCTCGGGCACTTCGAAGCCGGTGATCTCCGGCGCGACTTCGGGCGGTTCGTAGACGCGGTTTTCCAGCGCGTCGGCCAGCGCCGGGGCGGCGATGTAGCCGAGTCCCGTGATCACGACGCGGCGCGGAGGCGGCAGTTCTCGTGCGATGGTCGTACGCTCCCTTTGGACGCCGTAATCGTCTACTTTCTGCGGACTAAATCAAACCAATTGAAGTCGTCGTTATGGTAATCGAAGGCCATAATGGCTTCGAATTCGCAAGGAGGAAACAACTCCAACAGCTTTGGCAAATCGTACCACTCAGCCCAAGGCGTTGCCTCACCATCGGTGTTCTTCCCCCAAATGGAAAATGGTTTTTGTCCTTCTTTCATCCAGCGAGCTTTGGGGTACGCCAATTGAAGCCAGCGGCCTCCAATTTTCAACCGCTTGGCCAATTGATCGATCTCTTTCTTGATGACACGGCTGGGTGCATGGTGAAGCGACCCGCTGGCCAAAATTATGTCCTGATCATAGGGCAAACCATTGAGGGAGTCGAAATTCTCTAGCCAGACAAACGTCACATTTTTCAAACCCAGCAGGCCCGCGAGCCGCTGCAACAATCGCAGGTTATCGCGCGAAAGATCGACAAAGGTGTAGTGGCTCGCCCAATGAGCAAAGGTTAGTCCATCAATGCCGAAGCCGGTCCCAATCTCGATAACCCGGGATTTCTTAATCAAGGGCTCGTACAAGGTGTGATACCAGCCTCGTACCCCATAAAAAGGGCCGGTCGTCGCATGTTGTACGGTGCCTCTCCACCATTTCAGCAACTCCTCATCGGGCATCTTTCCAATATCCACGCTGGACATTCGGTCCATACCCGCCGGCAGTTCAGACCATTTCTTGCGAAGGTGATTGAAAGGATCATCCCACTCGGGATTTGTGGCATCGGCGTCGGGAGGAGCGGCACTCACCTTCACAGATGACCCCGGCTGTCCCTGTTCGAGAACGCGCCCCTTATCTTTTGGAAAGAGGTTTTCTTTGAGTTTCTTAAACATTCGCATGCCCAGGGTGATTACGAAATAAATCCAATACCTTCATGCGGCGATTTTCGCCACGAACGACCACGCAGCAACGAGATTTTGATATTAGACCGACGCGAAAGGGATACAAACCCCTCCTTACGCCGCGTGCCGCAGCACCCGCCCGGGGCGCGCGTCCAGGATGGTTCCGCCTTCGACGACCAGCTTGCCGTTCACGTACACGCGGTCGATGCCTTTGGGGAACTGGTTCGGCTCCGAAAAGGTCGCGGTGTCGCGGATGCGTTCGGCGTCGAAGACCACCAGGTCGGCGTAGCAGCCCTGCGTCACGCGCCCGCGGCGGCGGATGTGGAAGACATCGGCCGGCAGCGAGGTCATCCGGCGGATGGCTTCTTCGAGCGAGAAGAGCTTGCGTTCCCGCACGTACTTCGCGATCACGCGCGGGAAGGTCCCGAAGGTGCGCGGGTGCGGGTGCGCGACCTTGGTGGGCCCCTTGATGTTCCGCGCCGTCGCGTCGCTCGCGATCATCACGAAATCCCAGCTCAGAATCTTCTCGAGATTCTCTTCGCTCATCGAGAAGAAGATCGCGCTCGTGCGCAGTTTGTCTTCGATCAGTATCTGCCGCATGGCCTCGAACGGGCGTTCGCCGCGCTCCCTGGCGATTTCCGCGACGGTACGGCCGGCGATCTTTTCGCGCAGGGCCTCGTCGATCACGCCCGCGATCAGGATGCGCTCCCAGTAATCGGGCGAAGTGTTCTTCTGCGTCACTTCCTCTTCTAGCTTCGCGCAGGTCGCGGGATCGTTGAGGCGCTTCAGTTCTTCGTCGTTGCCGCCGGCGTAGGCCCAGCGCGGGAGCACCGCGTCGAGGCCGGTCGAACTGGCCACGTACGGGTAGCGATCGGCGTGGAAATCCAGGCCTTCCTGGCGCGCGGGCAGGAGCGTCTTTTCGAGAAACGCGATCTTGTGCCAGTTGCGCTGCTGCGAGGTCTTGAGGTGGCTGATCTGCGTGCGCGCGCCGCTCTTGCGGGCAATGGTCAAGGTCTCGTTGATCGCCTCTTCGAGCTTGTCGCCTTCGCAGCGCATGTGGCTGGTGTAGAGCGCCCCGCGGTCGGCGCAGACCTTGGCCAGGTCGATCACTTCTTCGATGGGCGCGTAGCAGCCGGGCGGGTAGACGAGCCCCGTGCTGAGCCCGAAGACGCCGGCTTCGAGCGCGGCTTCGGTCTCGCGGAGCATCTTCGCCTTGCCGTCGGTTCCGAGGTGGTTGTCGCCGTAGCCGTTCACCGCCGCGCGCAGGCAGCCGTGGCCGAGCAGGAAGCCGCGGTTGAGCGTGCATCCGGCGCCTTCCAGGCGGTCGAAGTACTGCGCGACCGAGGTCCACGAGAGGCTCCGCGCGTCCCAGCCGTAATCGTCGCGGGCTTCGCGTTCGTAGCGCTTGCGGAGTTCGCCGTAGAGCGGAAAGGGCGTGCAGCCGCAGTTGCCGGAGATCTCGGTGGTGACGCCTTCGGCGATCTTGCCTGCGGCGCTGGTGTCGGCGAGCGGTTCGAGTTCCCCGTGGGCGTGGACGTCCACGAAGCCCGGCGCGAGCATCTTTCCTTTCAGGTCCACGCGCTTCAGGGCCGCGGCCTTTTCGGGCTCGGGAAGCTGGGCGTCCACGCAGACGATGGTGTCTTCGCGGACGGCCACGTCGGCCTTGCGGGCGGGCGTGCCGGTGCCGTCGATGAGCATGGCATTTTCGAGCACAAGATCGTACGGATCGTTCATGCGGACCTCGGGGCGTCCATGGCGGCGCGGGCCCGGGCGTCGGCGAGACGCTGGGCGATGCAGGAAAGAATCCAGTGGAGGCGCTGGAGGTCGCAGGGCGCTAGGTCTGCGCCGGCCACTCCTCGAGCTGCTGGGAGAACTTGGCCATCAAGTCCTTCAATTGGGCCAAGTCGTTCTTCATCTGTTCGAAGCGGGAGCGTCGGAAGGCCCGTTCGGCCTCGTGCCGTTCGTTCCGTGCGGTTGCGGCGGGCGCTGCCTGCGGCGCGTTGCATGCTTCCATGCCTTTCCCCTCCCCCACGTATCCCGGCCAGATCACCCCGGCGGGCGTCCCGAAGCGGGTCAGGCGGGCCAACGGCCGCCGAGCTTGAGGAGCGCGCCATGTATGTCATCGGCCAGCGGCGCTTCGAAGCACATCCTTTCTGCGGTTCGGGGGTGCGCGATTTCCAGTTTCCAGGCGTGGAGGGCCTGACGGGCCAGGCCCAGGTCGGGCCAGGCGGGTTCTTTTCCGTACATCTCGTCGGCCAGAATCGGGTAGCCGGCCTTGGCCAGGTGCACGCGTATCTGGTGCGTGCGCCCGGTCTTGGGACGGGCGAGGACCAGAAACAAGGGCTGCTTGCCCGGGCGCAGCCGCTGAAGGACCTCAAAGTCGGTGTAGGCTTCTCGCCCTTCGTCCGGCCCGCGCAGGACGGCCATTTCGGTGCGGCGGACCGGATGCCGGCCGATGCGCCCGTCGGCGAAAAAAGTGTCCTTGAGCGGGCTGCCGTGGCAGAGCGCCAGGTAGCGCTTCGCGACCGTGCGCGCCATGAACTGGTCCTGAAGCGCCTGATGCGCCGCGTCGTTCTTCGCCGCGACGATGGCGCCGGAGGTATCCATGTCGAGCCGGTGGACGATGCCGGGCCGCAGCGAACCGTTGATGCCGCTCAGGTCTTTGCAGTGCCCCAGCAGCGCGTTCACCAGCGTGCCGCAGCCGTGCCCGGAACTGGGGTGCGCGGGCATCCCCGGCGGCTTGTTGACGACGATGATGTCCGCGTCCTCGAAGAGAATCTCGAGCGGGATGTTCTCCGGCCGCGCCTCGATGACCTCGGGCTCGGGAAATTCGATCTCAATCTTCTCGCCGCCGCGAACCTTGTAGCTCGCCTTGGGGCTGCGCCCGTCCACGAGGATCGCGCCGTCCTTCAGCAATTTGGTCAGGAAGGACCGTGAATGGCTCTTCACCATCAGGGCCAGGGCGGCGTCAAGCCGTTTGCCCGCGTGCGCGGCATCGAGCGCGAATTCGAGGGATTCGTCGGACATGGGGTTATTAGAGCGTAAAACGTGAAACGTAAAACGTAAGAACTGCCTAGGGAGACTTTCGACCAGACCGACCGATAAGCCACGCCCGCAATTCCTTCATGGCAACGTCGTGAGGAATACCTGCGCCAACTTCCATTTCCGCTTCGGCTTTACGAATGCGGGCTCGCAGGCGCCTCTGCCAATCTTTTGCAGACTGGAAGCGTTCAGAACGGCCGAGTGAAACATCATCTGAACTATGCAAGGCATTCCCTGCCTTTACGCCGTCACCCCGTACAGTTTCTTCGCCAGTTCCACGGCGCTTGCGGCGTCGGGGGCGTAGCCGTCGGCGTGGATCTCGTCGGCGTAGGCCTGCGTCACCGGCGCGCCGCCGATCATCACCTTGGCGCCCAGTTCCTTGTTGCCGTTGTGGAAGGCGTCCACGACCTTGGCCATCTGCGGCATGGTGGTCGTCAGGAGCGCGCTGCAGCCGACGAGCTTGGCGCCGCATTCCTTGACCGCGTTCACGAACTTGTCGTGCCCGGTGTCCACGCCCAGATCGACGATCTCGAAGCCCGCGCCTTGCAGCATCATGCAGACCAGGTTCTTGCCGATGTCGTGCAGGTCGCCCTTCACGGTGCCCATCACGACCTTGCCGATCGGCTTCATGCCGCTCTTCACGATCATCGGTTCGAGGAAGGCCATGCCCGCCTTCATCGCGCGCGCGGAGATCAGCACTTCCGGCACGTAGACTTCGTTGCGTTTGAAGCGGTCGCCGACGACCGACATCCCGGCGATCAGGCCGTTGTCGAGAATCTCGGCGGGGTTGAAGCCTTCCAGGATCGAGGCCGCCGTCAGGGTCTCGGCGTCGAAACTTTCCCAGGGCTTGCCGTCGTCGGGCTTGATCCCGGCAAAGTTGCCAATAGGGCTGCCGTTGCAGTAGATCGTGCGCAGGCGGATCTCGCAGGGCGCCGCGGTCTTGTCCTTCTTGCGGATGACGGGGAGCTTCACCGTCCAGCACTCGTCTTCCTTGCCGACCTTGGTCCAGTTCGCCTTGGCCTCGTCCTGAACTTCGGGCGGGTGGATGTCGAGAATCTTGTAACCGACGTATTCCTTGAACTTCTTGTTGTCGGCGCCGACCTTATCGACCATCGGCTCGATGCCGTAGTCGTCGGTGGCCTTCTTGTTATGCATGACGCGGGGGGCGAGGTGCATCACGGAGCCGTCCGCTTCGACCCACAGGACGGTGAACGGCGAGTTGGCCTTGCCGCGGATGATGGTCTGAGCGAGTGCTTCCCAATCCACGCTGATCCCCTTTATCTTTGACCCGTGCGTCGGCAGACAAGTTTAGTACAAGTCGCCTTTGGCTGCAACGAAACCATACGTGCATCCTGCAAGTCTTTCAAGAGCGAGGGACTAGAAAGGATTCAACGGCAGGTTTATCGACAGAATAGTATCGGAAAACGCCCGATTGCTTCCTACGTGCTTTGCGCGGCCCGAGGCTTACTTTTCAGGCTCCGTCTTCGGTTCTACCTTTTGAGCTTCGCCGGTCTTCACTTCGTCCTTCTTGGCTTCGCCGGTCTTCACTTCGTCTTTCTTGGCTTCGCCGGTCTTCGCTTCGTCCTTCTTGGCTTCGTCCGGCTTCTTGGCGGGCGGCGGAGGCGGCTCGGCGTTCGGCCACGCGGGGCCGTTCTTCTCGAGCAGGCTCTTGATGAACTGCGCTTCGCGGGTCCAATCGCCTTCCTTGCCGGCCGATTCGGAGACCGCCTTGTCGGCCCAGCGCAGCGCTTCGCTCTTGTCCTTGTCGGCCTTGGTCTTCAAGGAGCGCACCCAGTAGGCGCGCGCGAGTTCGTAGCACATCTTCGCGTGCAGGAAGTGCGATTCGTACAGTTGCACGGCATCGGAGAGCACTTCAATGGCGCCGTCGAGATCCCCGCCCTGTTCGCGGCAGATGGCCGCGCCTTCCGCGGCCAGCGCGCCGTACAGCGGGTGCTTGCCTTCGGACTGGCGCAGCAGATCGAAGACCTGCTTGGCGCGGTCGAGCGACTTCTTGCGTTCGGGCAGCGTGCGTTCTTCGCGCAGCGACATCATGTAATGCCATTGCGCGAGGTTCAGCATCACGTTGGGATGGACCGTGCTCTGATCGACCTTGCTCCACACGCTCTCCAGAGCCGCGATCCGTTCCTGCGGCGACTTGGCATCCTTGAGCGCGTCGTTGACCGTATCCCAGGCCTGGCGGTCCTTCATGCGCGCTTCGTCCGCCGAGCGCTGATTGACGACGATGACGACCACCGCGACGAGCAGAAGCCCGATCAGCGCGAAGATGCCTTTGGCGACCATCGCACCCCAGGCGGACATGGGCGTGTCGGAACTCGCGGTATCTGCTGGTTGGGTCGCTTCTTGCACGGCCATTCGAGGGTCCGACTCCTAAACGGGATGCTCAAGAAAAAACAACGCCCGCCAAGCCGCGGGCAGGACCAAGCCGTCCCTTAGACTACGCAAACCTTTCGGCGCGTCAACCTAAAGAGAAAGACGCACGAGTTCAATGCCCTCAGACCGGCTTTTTTCAACCCCTTGACCACGCGAGGTGCACCGATAGCCTTTCAAGGTATATGCGCGACGACCTCGCTTCCTCCAAGGCTGCGTCCCCACGCCATCTCATCCGCACCGCGTTCCTGGGGCTGCTGGCGCTCTTCGTGCTTTATCTTTTGGGATCATGGATTTATGTGGCCTTCATCGAAGGGCCCGAGGACAAAATTCGCAAGGCTCTGGCGGCCTCGGCTCAGGGCGCGCGCGACCGTAATCCGGCCGAAGTGACCCGAGTCCTCAGCGAGGACTTTAAAGGCCCCGGTGGCATCGACAAGACCATGGTCCATCAGGCCATGATGCATCTGTTGATCACCACCTACCGCCGCGTGGACGTCGCGCTCGGGCCCGACCCAATTCCCGTCACCCTCGACCCGAACGACGCGAAGAAGGCGACCGCCGTCTTTCGCGTGCGCGTGCGCGGCAAGATCACTGAAGAGAGCGAATGGCAGGAGATCCGTGCCCCGGAAGCGCAGGGCGCGCAGTTCCACTGCACGTTCAAACTGACCGAAAACGGCTGGAAGATGGACGGGCTCTCGATTACTGAGTGAAGCATCCGCGTCCGCGCGGCCGTTTCGCACGTCTGAATCGACGCGCGCCTGCTGGGGGGCTTGCGTGCGGCGCTGGGAGTATTCATGGCCCGCCCCCCGTCCACCAAACGCATCGCGCCCGCGCCTCCGGCCGCGGGGTCTTCCGGACGGCGCAAGGCCTTTCCCGAACGCTGGCTGATCGACGAACCCGCCGACGCGCAGGCCGCGAAACTCCTGGCCCAGAAGCTGGAACTCTCCGCGCCCTTCGCGCGCGTGCTGGTGCGGCGCGGCTACGCGGACGCCGACGCGGCGAACATCTTTTTGAATGCCAAGCTCGACGGCCTGCACGATCCGATGCTCCTGCCGGACATGGGCCCGGCCGTCGCGCGCATCGCGAAAGCGGTGAAGGAAAAGCAGCGCATCGTCCTCTTCGGCGACTACGACGTGGACGGCGTGAGCGCCACGGCGCTGCTGGCGGGCTTCTTTCGCCTGATCGGCGCGCCCGTCGAGGCGCTGGTGCCCGAGCGCGACAAGGGCGGCTACGGGCTGAGCGCCGAGGCCCTGGAACGCATCCGCGCCAGACGCCCCGAACTGGTCATCACGCTGGACAACGGCATCAGCGCGCACGAACCGGTGGAAGCCCTGAAGGCCGCCGGCGCCGACTGCGTGATCGTGGACCACCACCACGTCGGCGAGGCCGGGCCGCCGCGCGCGCTGGCCGTGATCAACCCCAAGCGCAAGGACTCGGCCTATCCCTTCGACGAACTCTGCGGCGCGGGGCTTTCGTTCAAGCTCGCCTGGGCGATGGCGGTGGACTTCAGCAAGAGCAAGAAGGTCTCGCCCGAATTCCGCGCCTTCCTCCTCGACGCGCTCTCCCTCGCCGCGCTCGGAACGCTGGCCGACGTCGTGCCGCTGAACGGGGAAAACCGCGTCCTGGCCTGCCAGGGCATGAAGGTGCTCCAGCGCACCGATTCGCCGGGGCTGAAGGCGCTGATGGCCGTGAGCCAGCTCGGCGGCGAGACGCTGAACGCGCGCGACGTCACCTTCATGCTCGCCCCGAGGATCAACGCCGCCGGCCGCTGCGGGCAGGCCGCCGACGCCCTGGAACTGCTCGCGACCCCCGACCCGGCGCGCGCGCGCGAACTGGCCGAGAAGCTCGACACGCTCAACCGCGAACGCCAGTCGATCGAGCAGGCCATTCACGAACAGGCGCGCGCGCAGGCCCGCGCCGCGCTGGAAGGCCAAAAGCCTCCGCGCGCGCTGCTGATGCATTCGCCCGACTGGCATCCGGGCGTGATCGGCATCGTGGCCTCGCGCATCGTCGAAGAGTTCAACCGCCCGGCGGTGCTCCTGGCCGACGACCCGAAGCTGGGGCTCGCGCGCGGAAGCGGGCGTTCGATCCGCGGGTTCCATCTGGCCGAAGCCTTTGCCGCCGGCGGCGGGCATCTGGTCAGCTACGGCGGGCACGCCGCGGCCGCGGGGCTGACCGCGAAGCTGGAAGCGCTGGAGGCCTTCCGCCAGGCCTTCGAGGCCGAAGCGCAGAAGCGCCTGACCTCCGAGGACCTGAAGCCTTCCATCCGCATCGAAGAGACGCTCGCGCTGGCCGAAATCTCGGGCGCCTTCTGCCGCGAGCTGGAGCGCCTGGAACCCTGCGGCGTGGGCAACCCCAAGCCGACCTTTCGCGCGGAAGGCGTCAAGATTGCCGGGCAGGTGCGGCCGATGGGCGCGTCCGAACAGCACGTCTCGTTCATGGCGCGGCAGGGCGAGGCCGTGCTCCGCGCGGTGGGCTTCGGGTTCGGCACGCACTTTAACGTGCTGTGCGAGGCCGCCGCGCGCGGGGACCTGGAACTGGCCTTCCGCCCGGGCCTGAACACCTTCCGAGGCGACGCGACGGTCGAACTGCGCCTGGAAGCCTTCCGCCCGGTCTGACGGCGCGTTTTCCATCGAAGAGATCCGGGGCAGGTCCGTCTAAGCTATAAGTCGTCTTACTGTTTTGCCGTAATGGGCTTGCAGCATTACAAAAAGCCCATAAAACGAGTTTTTCATAATCCGGGGCCAGGCCCGATCGATGCTTGCGTACCACACCTTTAAGGCGATCTCGCACCTTGCGTCCTCGCTTCCCAAGGGCATCCAGTACCCGGTCGCGTGCGCCCTAGCCGACGCGTACTACCTCGCCAGCCGCCGCGCGCGCACGGCCGTGAAGGCCAACCTGCGCGTGATCCTGGGTCCCGACGCCACCGAAAAAGCCGTCCGCCGCGAAGCCCGCTGGGCCTTCCGCTCGTTCGGCATGTACCTGTGCGAATTCTTCGGCTACCGCCGCTTCGGGCCCGCCTACCTGGACGAACACGTCCGCGTCATCGGGCGCGAGCACCTCGACAAGGCGCTTGCCGCCGGCCGCGGGGCGCTTTTCGTGTCGGGGCACTACTCGAACTGGGAACTGGGGGCCTCGATGGTCGGGCACCTCGGCTACCCGATCCTGATCGTGGCGCAGATGCACCGCGACCCGCGCGTGAACGAACTCTTTGTCGGCCAGCGCGCCCGCCACGGCGTCTCCGTCGCGCATACCGAAGTCGGGGCCCTGGCCGCGCTGCGCGCCCTGCGCGAAAACCGTCCCGTAGCAATCCTCGGCGACCGGCCCACCGGCGGGCCGACCGTCGACGTCGAACTCTTCGGCAAGCCCGTCGCGTTCCCGCAGGGGCCGTGGCGCATCGCGCTCAGCACTGGCGCGCCGATTCTGCCGACCTTCGTGCACCGGACCTACCACGGCGGCTACACGCTGGAGATCGGCGAGGCGCTGAACGTCCCGGCGGGCCTGAAGCGCGAAGAACGCATCGGCGGGTTCGCGCAGGCCTTCGCGCGCTGCCTGCAGGCCAAGATCGCCGCCGCGCCGAGCCAGTGGGCCGCTTTCTACGAAGTCTGGAAGCACCCGCACGCGGCCGGAACGCCGGCCCCGTCCGCCGCCGAAACCGCGGAGGTACCCGCGTGAATCTTCGCAAAGCCGCCTGCGCCATCGTTCCCTGCTACAACGAAGAAGCCAACATCGCCCAGGTCGTGAAGGAAGTGCTCCGCCACCTGGATGTCTGCATCGTCATCGACGACTGCTCGACCGACCGCACCAGCAAGGTCGCGTCCGAGGCCGGCGCGCGCGTGCTGCGCCACGAACGGAACATGGGCAAGGGCATGGCGCTGAAGCACGGCTTCGCGCTGGCGAACGTCTCGGGGTTTTCGGCCGCGGTGACGCTGGACGGCGACGGGCAGCACGACCCGGAAGAGATTCCGCGCTTCCTGCAGGCCTTCGAGACCGGGCGCTTCGACATCGTGCTGGGCGACCGCATGGGCGACCTTTCCGCGATGCCGTGGGTCCGGCGCGCCACGAACCTGTTCACCTCCTGGTGCGTCACGCGCATGGCCGGCGTCCCCATCCGCGACTCGCAGGTCGGCTTCCGCCTCATCCGGCTGGACACCTGGCAGGCCCTGGACCTGAACGGCCGCCGCTTCGACCTCGAATCCGAGATCATCATCAAGGCCTGCCGCAACGGCGCGCGCGTCACCGCCGTGCCGATCAAGACGATCTACAGCGGCAACGAGAACAGCAAGATCCGGCCCTTCGCCGACACCTGCCGCTTCTTCCGAGTGCTCTGGCGCTGCCGCAATGCCTGACCCGCGCCCCGCCGGCCTCCGGCGCGAAGCGGATTCCGTTTTCTCCGGTTTGCGGCCCCGCGCGCTCCTCTTAGAATTCCCACATGGGCAACTCTCTCGACGACATGGTCCGCTTCGACCTGAAGGAACGCGGCATCCGCGACGAGCGGCTGCTCGCGGCCTTTACCCGCGCCGACCGCAAGCATTTCGTGCAGGCCATCGACCGCGAGAACGCGTACATCGACCGCCCGCTGCCGCTCACCCACGGTCAGACGGTCAGCCAGCCGTTCATGGTCGCGCTGATGCTCCAGGATTTGAACCTGACCGGCGCCGAAAAGGTCCTCGAGATCGGCACAGGTTCGGGCTACCAGACCGCGCTGCTCGCGCAACTCGCGAAGGACGTCTGGACCGTCGAACGCATCGAGTTCCTCGCCACGACCGCCGAAGACCGCCTGCTCGACCTCGGCTACGCCAACGTCCGCTATAAGCTCGGCGACGGGTCGCTCGGCTGGCCCGAAGGCGCCCCGTACGACCGCATCGTCGTCTCCGCCGCCTGCCCCCAGGTGCCGCCCGCGCTGGAAGCACAGCTCGGCGAAGGCGGCATCATGGCCATCCCCGTCGGCAGCGCGGAATCGCAGCAGCTCCTGATCCTGACCAAGCGCGGCGGAGCGCTCGAACGCCGCGCGACCACCGACTGCATCTTCGTCCCGCTCATCGGCGCGCAGGGCTTTACGC
>JAHCJK010000185.1 GCA_026184295.1 Planctomycetota bacterium | reverse complement strand
TTCCGGCTGCGGGTTCCCCGGGGCCAGCCAAAGGCAGAGCCCGGTGATCACCCGGTGTTTCGTCCCTGAGAGACGGGTGAGGATACGCACGGCGTCGGTACGGTCCAGCGGTTTTCCAAGCACCTCGCCGTCCAGTTCGGCCAGCGTGTCGGCGCCGATCACCACCGTGGGGCGCGCGGGCGCCAGCGCCGCGGCGGCCGCCTGGGCCTTGGCGCGGGCCTTGGCCACCGCGAGCGCCTCCGGCGTGGGCGCGGCGGCGACGGCCTGTTCCACTTCGCCGGGGTCGAAGAGATCGTAGGCGTAGCCGGCGTCGGTAAGAATCTTGCGGCGGCGTTCGCTGGCCGAGGCCAGCACGAGCGGGACCGGAGACGCCGGGGCGCTCACGCCGCGCCTCCCGGGCCGGGTTCGCCTTCCGGAGCGGCCTCCGGTTCCGGCGCGTCTTCCTTCTTCGGAGCGGGCGGTTCGGGCGGGGGCGGCTCGGCCTCGGCTTCGGCCTTCTGCGCCGCCTCGGTCTCGCGCTGCGAGCGGAAGCGCTCCATCGCGGCCTTTTGGACCACCAGGGTGCGCGCGAGCATGTCGCCCAGGCGCTGGCTGCTGGGCGTGAAGAGGATCGTCGGAAGCGAGAGGAAGGGCACGAAGAGCGGGTTGCGTTCGAAGTAGCCGACCAGGTTGCGCACCAGGGCCGACCAGAGCGTGATGCGGTCGCCCTTGTCGGTGACGACGCGCAGGCCCATGGCCAGCTTGCCGACCGTCGCGCCGCCGGCCCATTCGCCCAGCACCAGGTACATGAGGTAGATCTGGAAATAGGGCGTGCGGATGTCGATCTCGACGAGGTTGTTCACCAGCCCCTGCGAGGAGACGCCCGCGGCGTAGGCGTACACTTCGGCGGCGACGGCCACGAGCCCCAGGTCGATCAGGTGCGCGCTGATGCGCAGGCTCAGCGGCGCGAGCACGTCGCCGGGCTTCAGCTTCTGCACCACCAGGGCCAACTGGCGGCGCCGCCGGAAGGCCAGGCCCAGGCCCATCGCCACGATGCCCACCGAGACGCCGAAGGCGACGAAGAGCAGGCGTTCCAGGCCGTTCTCGATCAGCCCGCGCGGGCGCGGCTGCACGCTCCAGCCCTCCGGCCCGGCGCGCCAGACTTCGAAGATCTGCGAGTTGGACCGCAGGAACGCGTCGGCGCCTTCGGCCGGAATGTGGTCGAGCGTGCAGAACTTGAAGCTGAGGCGGCCGGGCGCGTCGCGTTCGGGCAGCGGGTCTTCGGCCGGTTCGCCGTCCTCGCCGAGCGTGAAGACGCGCGGGGAGGCGGTCTTCCCGAAGGACGGGTCCGGGGCCTGCACCGCGGCGCGCAGGCGGTCGCCGTCGCTCCAGACGGTGGTGATGCCGCGCGGCAGGTTCGCGATCGTGCGCACGGGGCCGAAACCCTTGCCGTCGAAGGTCACGGCCTTGAGCGGCCCGGAGAAGGTGAGCGAGGGTTCCAGGTCGAGCGTCCCGGATTCCTCCGCGCCGCGCCAGAAGAGCTGAATCTTGCCCTGAAAATAGACCGCCTTGAGCCAGAAGCCGTTGGGGCCGCTCAGGATTTCGGGCGGGGTTTCGATCTCCATCGGCGCGACGCTCTTGCCGTCGTATTCGGCCACGGCCACCTTGCCGACGGGCGGGCCCTTCTGCTGTTCCTGAGGCGAACGCCGGGGGAACTCCCCGCCGAAGAGGTACAGCTTGTCGCCCAGTTGCACGCCCGTCTCGGCGATCCATTCGAACGGGAACTGCACGATCTCGCTCTTGGGCGGTTCCGGCCCGGCGAAGCGGAACAGCGTCGCGCCGTGCCGGTGCAGCGCGCCCAGGGCCTGCCCCTGCCCGTCGCTCCACGCGAACGTCCCGAAGACCGGGCCGGCGCGCCCGTCCACGGCTGTCTGCCAGGCGCCGTAGGCGGCGTCGGCGGGATCGGCCGGCTTGTAGACGTAAAACATCCCGCGCGCGTCGCTCTCGTCGCTGTTCACAATCGGGGCGTTTTCGACGAGCAGGTACGGCGTGCCGTTCACGTTTTCGAGCGAGATCAGGCGGAAGCGGTTGGTGTTCAGCCCAGGCCGGGCGGCAGGTTCAGCCCCGCCGTGAAGGCCAGCAGCATGGCGATGAAGACGAGCAGGCTGCGCAGCGGCACTTTGCGCGCGGGCGCGGCGCGGTTCCTCTTCGCGGGGCGCTCGCCGTTCACGGTCCGCCCCGGTCTCCCTTCCTGGGGAGCAGCGGGCGTCTTCAGTTCCTCGATCAGCTTCAGGCGGCATGTGCAGCAGGCTGGCGCGGCGCGCCTGCATCCGCTCGGCGGCCTCGGCGCACTGCGCCAGCAGGGGCGAGCGGCGCGAGCGCGCAGCCCGGCACGGGCCCGCGCCCGGCGGCCCTGACCGTGCGCTCCTTCGCGCGCGACCTCGGCCAGCAGGATGCCGAAGCGCTTGTTGAAGAAGCGCGGGGTTCCGCGGCAGCAGCGCCTCCGGCACCTTCCATCCGCCCACCTGCGGCCCGTCGGGCGAGAGCAGCCAGGCGTCGCGTACACCGGCAGCACGGCGTTGAGGTTGATCTGTGCAGGCGCATGGCCGCGCGGGCTTTCGGCCGGTTCCTCGCCGGGGGGCGGCTCGGGGGCCTTAAGCACCGCGGGCGGCTGGGCGTCCTTGGACATCGTCTTGCCGCTGGCGAAGGCGTTGGTCAGTTCGTTGTAGCTGGCGGTGCTCGAACAGAGCCAGACCCAGCCGTCGCTGAGCCCGATCACCGGGGCGGGCATCAGGCCGCGGCCTTCGAAAGCCGCGGCGATCGGCGCGTGCTCGCCGATGTGCGCGGCGCGGTCCTTGGTCTGAAAGTCGCCGCCCAGGAGCCCCAGTTTCTCGATCAGGACCGGGCGGAAGGCCTGGGGCTTCATCCCGGCGGTGTTGGCCGCGCCGACGATGCGCGCCTCGCCCGTCATCGTCACTCCGCCGGCGAAGCCGAAGGCCCCGGTAAGCGCGTCGGTGACGAACGCGAAGCGTTTGTTGTCGGAGGTGTCTTCCTCGTCGCCGTGCAGGCGCGTCCACTTCTTGCCGCGCAGTTCGCGTTCCAGCGCCTGAAGCCCGGCCGGCAGGGCCTCGCCCATCGTCGGCAGGCTGGCCTGCACCAGCAGCGCGACCTCCTGCCCGCCGGGGAGCCCGCCCATCAGGGTCTTCCACGGCGCGGCCGGATCGCGCAGGGAGAGCAGCAGGCGGGCGAACGTGCCCTCGGCGTCCTCGGCGAGTTCCAGCGTGGCGCGGTCGAGGAACAGCCCCTGGTCGGGTTCCACGTCCAGCGTCGCGCGAAGCACGGCGGGGTCGGCGGCGTCCTTGAGGTCGCGCAGCCACCCGGGCAGGGTCTTCTCGTCCAGGCCTTTCAGCGCCGCGTGCAGGGCGCGCGGGCGCAGCCGCAGCCGCAGGAACCCGGGCGTCTCGGCGGTCTCGTTCGCCCAGGCGGGCGCTTCGGGCAGGTCCTTCGCGATCACGGCCTCCAGGCTCAGTGCGGCGAAGGGCGAGTTCGAGTCCGGGGCGGCCTTGGGCCAGGCGGCTTTCAGCGCGTCGATGCCCGGCGCGTCGATGGCCGCGAGCAGCAGCGTCGCGCGGAGCTGCGGCGCGCCCTCGGTTTCGCCCGGCGTGGCGGTGAGCACGAACGCGGCGGGCCCGGTGATCTGGGGAACGGCCGCCTCCCACAGCGCGGGGACGTCGGCGCCCAGCGTTTCGCGCAGCATCTTAAGGAGCGCTTCGCGGCCCTGGGCGTACTGGTCGTCCTGGTAGGCCTTCCCGAGGCTGCTGGCGTTGAAGATCTGCGGAAGCCGGCGGATGTCCGGACACGCGATCACCGCGAGGGGCTCGGCCGGGGCCTTGCCCAGCAGGCGGGCCAGGGGCTCGTTCGCGGACGGTTCGGCTGCACGCGGTGCGCAAAGCCCCGCAAGGCTTAGCGCAACATAAAGCAGCGCCCGAGCATAGATCGGAAGTTGGCGTGCGTTGATCACATCCGTGGTTCCGGCTGCGTGGTGGCGTCGGCCGGAGGCAGAATAGCTAAAAAGAGATACACCAACAAGCCCCATTATCGTCTTATACATGCAGGACCTTCCTTCGAGGATGCTTGCCATGCCGGCCCTTCGCCTTCGGCTCCGATCCCTAAACAGACTGCGCGGGCTCGTGCTTCTTCACCTGCTTGCGGGGCTCTGCGCGTGCGCGCAGGCCGTCGAGTCCGCGACGCCGGCCCCGCCCAAGGGCGCGTCCGCCCAGGAGACGCCGGCCGCGGGCGCTCCCGCGGCGGAGGCCGAGGCCTTTCCGGAAGCACCCAAGCCCGCGGAACCGTCTCCCGCGGAGGCGTCGAAGATCGCCGAACGGATCGCGCAATTGGGCGACGAGGCGTACGAGACGCGGCACGCGGCCGCGGAGGCCTTGCGCGAGCTGGGCCAGAAAGCGCGCACGCAGCTCCGCCGCGCCACCGAAACGACGCGGGATTCGGAAGTGCGCGAGGCCACCCAGCGCCTGCTCGCGGACCTCGACGGCGAGATCTGGGAAGGCTACTACTACTACAGCAACGAGCCCTTCGAGGACGCGTGCAAGCACCAGGTCGAGCGCGTGCGCTTCTGGATGCGCGTGAAGCGCGCGGCGGACGGCAGCTTTACGGCCGAGGCGGACGAGACCGAGGCCTCGCTGGGGCCTTCGCGGATGGAAGGCAAGGTCGATCGCGCCGGCGGCACGCTGTCTTTCAAGAAGCGGTACACGGCGGAGCACCAGGCCGCCTGGCAGTACGAGGGCACGTGGCGGCCCAAGGCCGGGCGGATCGAGGGCGCGTACGGGCGGCAGGAGGGCGGCTTCGTGCTGTACCCGAGGCGCTTGAGCGACCGCGAGCGCCGGACGTTCGAGGCAGGCAACCCGCGCGAGACCGTTTACGAATCGGGCGAGTACGAGATTTTCGAGGAAGAATAAAAAACGCACCCGGCGGTGAGGTCCGGGTGCGTGTTCGTTCCCGCATGCGAAACGACTAGAGCGCTTCCTGGCCCCGTTCGCCCGTGCGGATGCGCACGGCGTCGCCGAGGTCGAGGACGAAGATCTTGCCGTCGCCGATCTTGCCTTCCGAGCCGGATTTGGCCGCGCGCGCGATCGCTTCCACGACCTGTTCGACCTGGCCGGAGTCGCAGCCGACTTCCAGCTTCACCTTGCGCACGAAGTTCACCTGGTACTCGTGGCCGCGGTAGACTTCCGTGTGACCCTTCTGCCGGCCGTAGCCTTGCACGTCCGAAACGGTCAGACCCTTGATGCCCACCGAAGCCAGCGCTTCGCGGACCGCGTCCAGACGCTGCGGCTGAATAACAGCAATGACGTATTTCATGGCAAACGTGCCTCCTTATCTTCCTTCGTTAGGGAACTTGGCCGCCTTTCCTACCAAGCAATCGTCAGGCCTGAAAGTACAGAAGTTTCGAATGTCTATGTGCTGCGTGCGCAAGAATCTAGCACAACCACGCGGCTGAAATCGAGCGGCTCAACTGTTTGATTTGGCGCAAATGGAGCAACTTCGCGCACACTTGGCCCTCATTTTTAAAAAACTGAAAGGACACGTACGTGTCCTTTCAGCCGGCCGGGAAGCGCCTTTGAACGTTAGTTTTCGCCGAAGAAGTGCGCGAGTTCCTCTTCGCGCAGAATCTTGAGCCCCAGCGAGCGCACCACGTCGAAGAAGAGCTGCGCGTCGGCGGGCGCCTGTTCGTTGGCGTAGTACAGGCGGTTGGTCTTCTGATCGTACTTGGCGTCGGTCAGGCCGCTGCCGACGACCACGTAGTCCACTTCCTGCCCCAGCTTCTGGGCCATCACGCCGCCGCGTTCCTTGATGTACAGGCCGGTCTCGTGGGCCGAGCGCAGCTTGGTTTCGCCCACCACGAAGAAGGTGTGCTGGCCGGGCTGCTTGACGTTGCCCTTGGCCAGTTCGACCTTGCGCTGGCGCTTGAGGAAGTAGCCTTCCAGTTCGTCTTCGGTCAGCACCTGCACGCCCCACTTGCGGCCTTCGGTCATGGCCTCGAGGGTCTTGCGGCGGTTGGCGATGTCCGGCGGGACGTCGGCCTTGTCCTTGGGCACGGTCTTCAGGCGTTCCTCCAGCATCGCGATGCTGGCCGAATCGGCCGTGGTGATGACGAAATCGACGTTCGAGGACATCTCGGGCGCGACCTTGCAGCGGTTGCGCTCGCACAGGCGCTTGAGGAACTCCTTGCGGAACGGGCGGATCACGTCGGCGACGTAGAAGGTCAGCGAGCCGGCGTTGATGTCCTTCAGGCTCAGCATCTCGGTGACGACCGAGCGCTGGAACTCGCGGTTGGTGACGATGCGGTTGAACTCGGGGTTGACGATGTAGTCGCCTTCCACGATCGGGTCGAAGCCCTTGGCGAGCTGCACGGGCGGAGCGGCCTGCGCGGCGATGTTGGGATCGAAGTCGGGGTTTTCCTTCTTCAGCTTCTCGATGCGCATCTGTTCGACCAGGTCCTTCTTGGACTTCTTCTCGACGAGCTGCTGGGCCTCGTTGTTGTCGGCGCCGGCGGCGGTGAGCGGCGAGATGCGCATGCTGTCGTCGGGGGCCACCCAGCCGGTGTTCGGGTCTTCCAGAACCTTGTCGCGGATCGCCACGATGATCGCGTCCGACGAGGTGGCGTGCACCCGCGCGATGACGATCTCGCCCTTCTTCTTCGGGACCTTGTAGCGCCCGGAGTAGACCGCGAAGCGCATGCCCGTGCGCGCGCCCTGGTCGGAACCGATGTCCACCGTCACCAGGCTCTGGTTCGGATCGGAGAAGATCACGACGCCGTCGGATTCTTCGTCGGGGCTGCGTTCGATGTCGCGGGTGACGCTGTTGATCTTGTCCTGGACTTCTTCGGCGGTCACGCGCACGCCGTCGATCTCTTCGCGCCACTTGCGCAGGGACAGGGTGTTCTTCTTGTTCTCGCTCTCTTCGTTCTTCAGTTCCTCGGCGAGTTCCTTCTGGGTCTGCTCGACCTGCTGTTCGTTGTCGGTGCGCAGCTTTTCAAGGCCTTCCATCGCGGTCTTGATCTTGGCGTTGCGCTTCTTCCATTCGTCGTAGACCGTCTCCCAGTCCGTCTTGGCCTGGTTCCAGTCGGTCTGGAGCTTGCCGGCCTGCTGCTCGTAGAGCATCTTGCGGCCTTCGGTCGGGTTGGTGTAAACCAGCGTCTCGCGCTCGTCGGCCGCGGTCTTGACCTTGTTGATCTGCTCGTTCAGGCCCTTCTCGGGGTCCTGGATCACCGGGATCAGCGCGTCCTTGCCGCGCTTCAGCTTCAGGCGCTGGTCTTCCATGATCAGCAGGGTCTTCTGCTGGTCGTCGAGTTCGGTGGAGAAGTGGAACCACATCCCCAGCGTCACGACCATGACGATGAGGAAGATGATCATGAAGGCGAAGATCACGGCTTGTTTGGTGGACATGAGGCTCCTCTTCCCGCTCTTCCGTGTGCCCGCGAACTCAACTCAGCGCTGATCCAGGAACCGGAACAGTTCCCACTCGTACATGACCGGAATGCCCAGGCTCACGGCCTTGGCGTACTCGGGATCGTCCTGCGGCAGTTTCTGCGCGATGATGAAGTCCACGCCCAGGTCCACCTTGCCGGCCACGTTCGCGCCGTAGCCCTTGACCACGCGTTCGATCTGCGGCCACTGGTAGGCGATGGCGCTCTTCTGCACGCCGCGGACGATGGTCTTGTCGCCGGCGATGTAGAAGGTGTACGTCTTCGACGGGCTGTAGAACGGGTTCTGGATGAAGTCGCCTTCCACGATCGGGTCCTGCGCGTTCATGCCCATCGTCACCGTCTTGGGCTGCGCCGAGAGCGGCTGCGCCGACGAGCCGCGCTTGCCCGATTCCTGGAAAGGGCTGTACTGGTATTCGGGTTCCGGCGCGATGTATTCGGACAGCGGGTCGCGCGGCAGCTCGATCACCTTCGTGTAGATCTGGCATTCGCTGATGTTCGCTTCGACCTTCTTCACTTCGATGTAGCCCTTGTGGACCTTCTTGTTGCCGCTGTGGACGTTGAAGACTTCGAAGCGGTAGCCTGGCTTGATCCCCGCCGCCGAGCCGCGGTCGATCACGATCAGGTTGATGTTGGGCTCCGAGCGCACCACCTTGCCGTCGATCTCCACGCTCTTGTTCGCGCGTTCCACTTCGCGCTGCGTCAGCGCGTCGAGGCGGCGCTTGAGTTCGTCGAGTTCGGCCTGCTCGTAATTCTTCTGCACGCGGAAATTCTTTTCGTCGCGGTCGAAGACCTTCTTCGCTTCGGCCATGCGGCTGATCGCGGCGTCCTTCTTCTCGGTCAGTTCGCGCTTGATCGCGTCGGTGCGGTCGCGCGATTCCTGCTCGTCCTTGCGGATCTGCGCTTCCGTCTTGCCCTTCTCCTCGCTCACGCGGCCGCCCAGGTCCTTGGCCTGGCGCGCGAAGTCCGCGGCGGCCTGGAGCCACTTCTGGCGGGTCTTGTACGCCTGCGTGTAGTCTTCCAGCACCGTCGCGTACAGTTCGCCGCGCTCGACCTGGATGCGCAGTTCTTCGTTCTTCGCGTCGATCTGCGCCTGAAGGCCCAGGATCTCTTCCTGAATCTTCAGGTTCTCTTCCTTCGCGCGCAGAATCTGCGCGCTCATGCGCGTGCTGGCATCCGGATTTTCCGGATCCTGGCCTTCGATGTCCTGGTGGCGCAGATACGCCATGAGCCCGAAGACGATCGAAAGGAGGATGAAAGCGACAAGGGCAAACAACGGTCCGTTGTCTTGCATGAACGTACCTCCGGCGCCGTGGCGCAGAACTAAGGCAACTCTTTGTTGAGTGAAAGCTTACCTAATCTAAGCATCTTCCGAAGACTGTCAAGCCATCCTCTCAAGGAATCCGCGCGTATTCCCTTCTATAAAGAGGAGACGCGGGCCTCCTCGTCCCCGTCCTCAAGTTTCGAGGCAGCCCCTTTACGTGGCGGCCTAACAGAGTAGCATGCACCTTGTGTTGTGATTCTTTTACACGCGGACCGTATATTTCGTACACATAGCGAGAACTTTGCGGGTGCCTTAAGCGGCATGGGTGTTGGGACCCAAGAGGATCGACGATGCCCACGACCGATATGATGATCGAGGCGTTCATCCAGCACCAGAAGGATCCGCTGGCCGCGCCCATCCATCACTTCTGGCAGCTCGTGGACCGCTTCCGCGCGGACTTGATCAACCAGGGCTACGCGATTCTCGGCAACCTGCAGGATGCCGAGGACGTCGCCCAGGAGACGCTCTGCCGCGCCTACCGCGAACTCCACCAGCTCAACGATCCGACCAAGCTCGGAGCCTGGATCCGTTCCATCAACCGCTGCAATGCCCTGGACCTGCGCCGGCGCCGCAAACGCGAATGCAACGCCCGCCACGAAATCCAGGAGCAGGGCAGCGACCCGGCCACCGGGGGCTTTACCCAGGTGGACGTGAAGGAACTGATCGCCCGCGCCGTCGACAGCCTGCCCGAAGACCTCCGCACGGTCGTGGTCTTCCGCTACTGGGAGCATCTTCCTTACCAGGAGATCGCGCGGCGCTTGAACATGCCTCTGGGCACGGTCAAGAGCCAGCTCGCGCGCGCCGACCGGCTGCTCGAGCGGCGCCTCCAGGTGGTCCTGGCCCCGGGCCAGAAACCCGCGGCCCCCTCCGAACCTCAGGACGCCGAAGACGCGCCTGAAGAAGAAGGAGACGCCTAACCGTGACCACCTCCACCGTGTCCGCCTGCGCTCGGATTCAGGCCGGCTTGCGCGATTTTCTCGAAGGCCAGATGTCCGCCGGCGAACGCAACTTCGTCGCGGCGCACCTCCAGGAATGCCCCGCCTGCAAGGAGGCCTGCGACCGCCGCAACCGCCTCGTGGGCCTGATGAACCAGACGCTCGGCCAGATGAACATCGGCGACGACTTTGCCGAACGGGCCACCACGCGCCTGCGCGACCTCGACGAAAAGCTGAACGAGATCCGCCGCAGCACCGGCAGCACGCAACTGCCCGATCCCGAGGCCGTCACCGTCGCGATGGTGCCGTTCCCCTGGCAGGAAGGCGAGGCCGGCGGCGAAGCCGAAGAGGAACGCCTCGCGGGGGCCGCGGGCGGCATGCTCGCCAAGCTCGGCGGCGCGCCCTGGTGGATGCTCTCCGGGGCCTTCCACGCGCTGCTGATTATCCTTATTACGCTCATCGGCGCGGCGATCATGCGCCACAACGAGAAAGACGTCGTCTTCGTCACCAATCTGGAAAAGCGCCCCGAGGTCCAGCAGGAAGAGAAGGAACAGAAGCGCGACATCTTCAAGAACATCCAGTCGCTCGAGACCACCGAGATGGTCACCGAGACCCCCGCGGTCGTGACCCACGACGAGATGGAAGTCGCGGATCACCTCGAGACCGCCAACGAATCGGAAGCGGCCGAGGCCGCGGGCGAGAACGGCATCGCCGACGTGATGCTGGGCGGCAGCGGCACTTCGGCGGCGCTCGGCATGGGCGGCGGCGGCGGCGGCGCCTACGGCCGGCCCAGCGGGGCGGGCGGACGCCTGCGCCGTGCCGTGGCCGGCGGCGGCGGCAAGGCCACCGAGTCGGCCGTGGACCGCGGCCTCGAATGGCTCGCCCGCAACCAGGAAGCCGGCGGCCATTGGGACGCGCAGCGCCACGGCGGCAAGCACACCGGACCCACCGGCGACGTGGCCATGACCGGCTACGCACTGCTGGCCTTCCTCGGCGCGGGGCACACGGAAAAGGTCGGCAAGTACAAGGAAAACGTGCGCCGCGCGGTGAAGTACCTGATCGAGATGCAGGGCAAGAACCGCGCCGGGCACGACGGCCGCTGGGTGCCCCTGAACTACACCAACGGCATCGCGACGATGGCCCTGAGCGAAGCCGCCGGCATGGGGCGCATCCCCGACACGATCAAGGCCGCGCAGAAGGCCGTGGACGCCGTCAACGAAGCGCAGATCACCCGCGGGAATCAGAGCGACCGCGAAGCCTGGGACTACTCGCCCAAGGGCGGCACCAACGATTCCTCGATCATGGCCTGGAACATCATGGCCATGAAATCGGCCAAGATCGCGGGCCTGCACGTCGATCCCGTCGTCTTCACCGGCTGTCTGACCTGGATCGACGCGGGGCAGGACCTGGGCAACCTGAAGCCCGGCGAGGCCGCGCCCAGCGAATGGGAAGGCGGCAAGATGTCCTACCGCGGCACCGTCGCGGTGCCGAACAAGGGCGCCGGGTCGATGGCCGTCACCGCCGCCGCGGCGCTCTGCCGGCTGCACATCGGCGGCGCGGGCCTGGACGATCCGGGCGTGCTCGGCCCCTGCAACCTGATCAAGAAATCGCTTCCGAAAAAGTACCCCTACAACCTGTACTACGGGTACTACGCGACGCTGGTCATGTTCCAGAAGGGCGGCGAACACTGGAAGGCCTGGAACGAAGCCATGAAGCCCGCGCTCCTGGATACCCAGCGCAAGGGCGGCCCCGAAGACGGTTCGTGGGACCCGGCCGCGGGCAGCGGCAGCGACGACGACCGCGTGATGTCCACGGCCCTCGCGATCCTCAGCCTGGAAGTCTACTACCGCTACCTGCCGCTCTACCGCGACAAGTAACGCGCGGCACATGTGCCTTGGAAACGGACGGCGGGCGCGAGCCCTCCGTCCGTTTTCTTTTTCCGTGACATTCGACGGCTGCGGACGCTTGCGGGCGGGTCCGGCAAAAGGATATGCTCCGAACCGTTATCAAGATGCCGGCCGGCCACGACCCGGCCTCCGCGGGCGGCGGCAAGGAGCGCTATGGACGACCAGGAACGCGCGTCGCTCGACCTGCCCAGGCGCGTGGAAATCCACAAGCCGCCGGCCGATCCGCCCGCCGGGCCCGAACCGCCGCTGCGCTGGCCGAAATGGACCTGGCCCGTGGGCCTGCTCGTGCGCGACCTGCCCATCGTCCTGGCCATCGTTCTCCTGGCCGAAGGGTTCGTGCGCGCCGGGGCGTGGCTGGGCGTGGAGTACTTCCAGGCCGTCCCGGTCGAAGAACGCGCCGCGTACCGCGTTTGCGCGTACCTCGGGTTCGTGCTGGCCGCGAGCTTCGTGCGCGCCTTCGCCTGGATCTTCCGGCCGCAGGGTAAAGAATCCGGCGGGCCGCGCGCCAGTTCGCGGCGCACGCGCGTGGCGCTTCGCATGCTTCTGCTGCCGTTCTTCCTCGCCGCCGCGCTGGCGTGGGTGGCGCTGCGCCATCTCGGGCTCTTCTTCGTGGGCGCGGCGGCGCTGTTT
>JAHCJK010000184.1 GCA_026184295.1 Planctomycetota bacterium | reverse complement strand
TGCCAACGTCCCGGCTACACCCTGCGGCGAAGCCGCCGCTGATCACTGATCACTGTTCACTGACCACTGTCCACCGTCCACTTGTCCCCATCCTGCTCATTGTGAACCCTAAAACTCGTTGGACGTTGCGGCTGCTTGTCTAGGTTACAAAGGAGCGGCATGGACAATTCCGACGAAATGATGGAAAAAAGACTTCGCACGGCTTTCCTTTCCCGAGCGGTTTATTATCGTTAGGAGTCCTGGGCGGGGCGCGCGGTGCGCCTCGTTGGGTTTTCACCTGGAGAATAGCGATGGGCACGCGTACGGGCAATTTTCCGATCGGCTTTCGCCGCGGCTGGAGTGACTGGCAGAAGAACGACCTGAAGGCGCTGGCCGGCTGGGCGAAGAAGGCCGGCTTCGACGTCATCGACTTGGGCAAGCCGTCGCCGGAAGAGGTCGCGGTGCTGAAGTCGGAAGGGATCAAGATCGGCACCGCCGACCTGCACGACTGGCCGCAGGTGATGTCCGCCGACGCCGCCAAGCGCAAGGACGCGATCGCCAAGAACGCCGAATACATGAAGGGTCTCAGCGCCGCCGGCTGCAAGCGCTACTTCGTCGTCATCATCCCCGAAGACGGCGCCAAGAACCGCCTCGAGAACTACAAGCTGGCCGTCGAAGGCTGGGGCGAACTCTCCAAGGCCGCCGAAAAGGTCGGCGCGACCATCGTGATCGAAGGCTGGCCGGGCGGCGGCAACCTCCCGAACCTCTGCTGCAACCCCGAGACCTACCGCGCGCTCTTCAAGGACACGGGCAGCAAGCCCGGCGGCGGGTTGGGCGTGAACTACGACCCCTCGCACCTGATCCGCATGGGCATCGACCACGTCCGCTTCATCGACGAGTTCGCGCCCTACGTCGGCCACGTGCACGGCAAGGACACCGAAGTCTTCGACGACGTCGTCTACGAATGCGGGCTCTACCAGCCCAGCGTCTTCAACAAGGGCCACGGCTTCGGCGAACACGCGTGGCGCTACACGATTCCCGGCCACGGCGTCACCCGCTGGACGCGCGTCTTCCAGGCGCTCGCGAAGGCGAAGTTCGACGGCGCGGTCTGCGTGGAACTCGAAGACGAAAACTACAACGGCAGCGAAGCCGGCGAGAAGAACGCGCTGGACGTCTCGCTTGCGTACCTGAAAACCGTCTAGGCCTCCGGGAGCCAAAGGTCCAGACGATGCGCGGGAGAGCCCTCGGGCTCTCCCGCGTTGTTTTGGGGCTACATGTTCGCGAAGGTCCCGCGCGCCGCGCGCGCGACCTTCTTCAGTTCCTTCGGGCCCATCGCCAGGCTGGCGAAGGCCGCTTCGAACTGGCTGGGCGGGAAGTAGACGCCGCGTTCCAACATCCCGCGGAAGAATTTCCCGAAGGCCGCCGTGTCGCTCGCGCCTGCGTCGCCGAAATCGCGCACCGGCCCGGGCCGGAAGAAGACCGTCAGCATCGAGCCCGCGCGGTTGATGCAGATCTTATCGCCCCAGCCGCCGGCCGCGGCGGCTTCGCGCAGGATGCGTTCCACTTCCGCGCCGATGGCTTCCAGCCGCGCGTAGTTTTCCGGCTTGAGCAGCAGATCCAGCGTCGCCAGGCCCGCGGCCATGGCCAGCGGATTGCCGCTCAGCGTGCCCGCTTGGTAGACGGGGCCCAGCGGCGCGACCTTTTCCATGATCTCTTTGCGGCCGCCGTAGGCCGCGCAGGGCAGCCCGCCGCCGAGAATCTTGCCGAGCGTCGTCAGGTCGGGCGCGATCCCGAACCTCTGCTGCGCGCCGCCCGGGGCAAGCCGGAAGCCGGTCATCACTTCGTCGAAGATCAGCAGCGTGCCCGCGGCCGTGCAGGCTTCGCGCAGGCCTTCCAGGAAGCCGGGTTCCGGCAGGAGCACGCCCGCGTTGCCGACGACCGGTTCGAGCACCACCGCGGCCACCTGGCCGGCGTTGGCCTCGAGCGCTGCCTTGGCCGCGGCGAGGTCGTTGAAGGGCACGGTGAGCGTGAGCTGCGCGATCGCGGAAGGGACGCCGGCGCTGTCGGGCACGCCGAAGGTCGCCGCGCCCGAGCCGGCCTTGACCAGCACGCCGTCGGTCGCGCCGTGGTAGCAGCCTTCGAACTTCAGAATCTTGTCGCGCCCGGTGAACCCGCGCGCCACGCGCAGCGCGTGCATCACCGCTTCGCTGCCCGAGGAGACGAAGCGCAGCATCTGGAGGCTCGGCATGGCCTTCTTCACGCGTGCGGCCAGGCGCGATTCGAGTTCCGTCGGCGCGCCGTAGCTGGCGCCGTGCGCGGCCTGCTTGCGGATCGCCGCGACGACCTTGGACGGCGCGTGCCCCAGGATCATCGGGCCCCACGAACCGACGAAATCGACGTAGCGCCGGCCGTCCAGGTCCACGAGTTCCGCGCCCTTGGCGCGCGCGACGAAGAACGGGCCTTCATCGATCATCCCGACGCTGCGCCAGGAACGCACCGGGGAGTTCACGCCGCCGGGAAAGTGGGTGCGCGCGGTCTGATACGCCTTCTGCGAACGGGTGCGGCTGCGGTTTTTTCGCATCGTCGGGGCTGGGCCTCGCGGTGGATTTCGGAGCTACCTAAGGTAGCGACGAAGCTGCGGAAGAAAAGTTCATGCGCGGCCGGGCGCTTGCCTGTGCATCGGCTTATTCCTGCGGCGATGGCGCCTTCGCGAATTCAATAGGTCCGTCGTCGGTCTGCTTCCGATTCGGGACGTGTTCACCTTAGCGTCGCTGGCCGGGAGGAAAAGCGCTGCCCGCCAAACCGTCCATGCAAGCGCGACGCGATCGCCTAGAATGCAGCCACCGAAAAACCGCAGGAGCCGCGCATGAGCCAGCCCGTGATCCTCTTCGATCCGTTCCCGCGCACCAAGGACCTGATCCTGACCGCCGAAGACTTCGCGCGCCTGGAGAATCTCGGCGAGGTCGTCGCGTACCCGGAACTGAAGGTGCCCGATGCGTTCATCGACGAGCACCTGCCGGAGGCCGTCGCGCTGATCGGCCAGACCGCGATGCCGAAGGAACGGCTCGACAAGGCCCCCAAGCTGCGCGCGATCCTGAACGTCGAAGGCAACTTTCTGCCCAACGTCGATTACGACGAATGCCACCGCCGCAACGTCCACGTGCTCGCCTGCGCACCCGCATTTGCGCACGCGGTCGCGGAGACGGCGCTCGGCTTCGCCATCGCCTGTGCGCGCGGGATCGTCGAAGGCGACCAGAAATTCCGCGCGGGCAGCGAAGCCTACGGCGGCTCGGGCAACCAGGAGAGCTTCCTGCTGCGCGGCAAGACGCTGGGCCTGATCGGCTGCGGCAACGTCGGGCGCGCGCTGATCCCGCTCTTGAAGGCCTTCGGCGGCGAACTGCTCGTCCACGACCCCTGGGTCCACCCGCGCATCCTGAAGGACCTGGGCCTCGTCCCCGCGGGCCTGAACGAACTCCTGCAGCGTTCGCAGATCGTCTTCGTCATGGCCGCCGCGACGACAGAGAACAAAAAGGGCCTCGGCGCCGAACATTTTTCGATAATGAAGAAGGGCGCCGCGCTGATCCTCGTCGGCCGCAGCGACGTGCTCGATTTCGACGCGCTGCTCGACGCCGCGCAAGCCGGGCATCTCAAGGCCGCCATCGACGTCTTCCCCGACGAACCGATGCCCGCCGATCACCGCGTCCGCCGCACGCCGAACACGATCCTTTCCGCGCACCGCGCCGGCGGCATTCCCGAGACCTACAAGGAAATCGGGCGCATGGCCGTGGACGACCTGGAGATGATCCTGCGCGGCCTCCCGCCGCAGCGCATGCAGAAGGCGCTGCCCGAGACTGTCGCTCGCTACCGCGGCAAGCCGGTCAGCGGGCCGGGGAAGTGAAGAGGGCTATTTTCGATTTTCGATTTTGGATTGCCGATTGAACGGCAACATGAACGGCAACAAAAACGGCCTGGAGAGCGCGCGCTCCTCCAGGCCGTTTGATTTAAATCGTTTCAATTCCCGCGACGTGAATCCAAAATCGAAAATCCAAAATCGAAAATCGTCGTCTTCCTATTCCCGTCCGCCTTCGCTCACCCCGTGCTTGCCGGGCGCGTTTTCCGGCTGGCCGAGCTTGTTGATCTGCTTCAGGTAGCCGTCGTAATTGCGCTTCATCTCGACGATGGAGTCGCCGCCGAACTTTTCGCAGAACGCCTGCGCGAGCACGAAGCTGAGCCAGTTTTCGCCCACCACGGCGGCGGCGGGGAGCGCGCAGTAGTCGCTGCGTTCCACGTCGGCCTTGGTCGCTTCGCCGGTCTGGATGTTCACGCTCATCAACGGCTTCATCAGCGTGCTGATCGGCTTCATCGCCACGCGCACCACAAGCGGCGCGCCGTTCGTGATGCCGCCTTCCAGGCCGCCGGCGCCGTTGGTCGGGCGCACGAAGCCCGCGTCGCTGCGCGGCGCCTTCGACTTCACGTGTTCGATCGCGTCGTGGACCTGGCTGCCTTTCAGGCGCGCGGCGCGGAAGCCGAGGCCGATCTCGACGCCCTTGATCGCCTGGATCGACATCATCGCCTGGCCGATGCGCCCGTCGAGCTTGCGGTCCCACTGCGTGTGGTCGCCCAGGCCCACGGGCAGGCCCTGCACGACGACCTCGAAGATGCCGCCGAGCGTGTCGCCGTTCTTCTTCGCGTCGTCGATGGCCGCGCGCATCTTTTCGTCGCAGGCCGCGTCGAGGCAGCGCACTTCGGAGGCGTCGGCGCGCGCGAGATCGTCCCAGGTGGCCTGGAAGTCCGCGGGGAGTTCCACGGGTCCGAGCGCGACCACGTGGCTGCGCACTTCGATGCCGAATTCTTTCAGCAGCAGGCGGCAGAGCGCTCCGCAGGCGACGCGCGCGGAGGTCTCGCGGGCGCTGGCGCGTTCGAGGATATCGCGGATGGGCGCGTTGAACTTCAGGTGCCCGGCCAGGTCGGCGTGGCCGGGGCGCGGGCAATCCAGTTCGGGGGCCTTGTCGAGGCGGTAGTCCTTGTTCCAGACGGCGAGCAGGATCGGCGCGCCCATGCTGATGCCGCGGCGCACGCCCGAGAGGACCTCGGCCTTGTCGGTCTCGATCTTCATGCGCCCGCCGCGCCCGTAGCCCTTCTGGCGCCGCGCGAGCTGCTCGTCGATGAAGGCGTTGTCGATCGCGAGGCCGTACGGGATGCCTTCGACGAAGGCGAAGCAGCCGCGGCCGTGGGATTCACCGGCGGAATGGAATGTGAGTTGGCTCATGATCGGCGGATTGTAGGGCGCTTCTGAAATCCCGAAAGTGAACAATCGCCGGGAGGTCCGGTTACTTTTCGGCGGGCGGAGCGCCCTTCGTCTTCTCCTGCTCCGCCGCTTTCTTCAGCCACCGCTCGGCCTCTTCGTCGCTCTTCTCCACGCCTTCGCCGCTGAAGTACATCATGCCCAGGCTCAGTTGTGCCTGCGCGTCGCCCTGTTCCGAGGCCAGCCGGTAGAACTTCGCGGCCTCGGCGAGGTCCTTTTCCACGCCGCGCCCGTCGTAGAGCAGCGCGGCGAGGCGGCGCTGCGCGGGCGCTTCGCCTTTCTCGGCGGCCAGCCTATACCACGTCGCGGCCTGCTTCTCATCCTTCGCGATGCCGCGGCCGGTCTCGCAGAGCAGGCCGTACTGGTAGCACGCGGCCGGCACCTGCTGGTCGGCGGCCTTCTTCATCCACACCGCGGCCTTGGCTTCGTCTTTTTCAGCCCCGACGCCGTCCAGCAGGCGCAGGGCGAGGTTGATCTGCCCGCGCGCGCTCCCGCGTTCGGCCGCGGCGGCGAACCACTTGGTGGCTTCGGCGTCGTCCTGTTCCACGCCGCGCCCGGCCGCGTAGCAGATCGCCAGGTTGTTTTGCGCTTCGTAGTGTCCCTGCGCCGCGGCTTTTTTCAGCCAATCGGCGGCCGCCGCCGGATCGGTCTTCACGCCGATGCCGTGCGAGAACATGTACGAGAGCGTGAACTGCGCTTCGGGGTAGCCGAGTTCCGCCGACTGCGTGAGGATTTCCGCCGCGCGCGCGGGGTTCTTCTCGATGCCGTCGCCTTGAAAAACCTTCATCCCCGCGAGGTACAGGTTCCGGGCCTGCTCCAGGTCCGGCGGGGCCTTCAGGGCCGGCGGCGGTTCCTCGGCATGGAGGGCGAAGACGACGAGGCACGCGAAGAGGGCAAGCGAGCGCATGGCCGCAGGATACCACGCGCGTTCGATTTCACCACGGAGACACGGAGGCACGGAGAACAGCAGGCAGGATAGCATTTCTATTCACCGCGGAGGCGCTGAGGACGCAGAGAGGAAAGGATGCAAAACGTGCCGTTCTCCGTGTCTCCGTGCCTCCGTGGTGAAAAAGGTTGGTCACACGACGTTGACCTTGGGCTTGAGGCCGAACTTTTCGATGCGGCTGCGCAGGGTGTTGCGGGTGATGCCGAGCAGCCGCGCCGTGCGCACCTGGTTGCCGTTCATCCGTTCCAGCGCGCGGCCGATGAGCAGGCGTTCCATCTCTTCGATCAGGTTGTCCTTGCCGCTGCTGAGCAGGCGCTCGACGACGACCTCCAGGTCTTCCTCGCTGTTGATCGGCCCGCCGGTCAGCACCTGCGGCTGCCCGCCGGGGCCGAAGTCGAGGTTCTCGCTGGCCAGCGTCGGGCCCTTGCAGAGCACCATGCCGCGGCGGACGACGTTTTCGAGCTGGCGGACGTTGCCGGGCCAATCGTACGCGGTGAGCGCGTCGAGGGCCTTCGAGGAGATGCCCGTCACGCCGGTGTTGAGCGTCTCGCGGTGCTTCGCGATCAGGTAGCGGACGAGTTCCGGGATGTCCTCGCGGCGTTCGCGCAGCGACGGCAGCTTGATCTCGACGACGCGCAGGCGGTAGTAAAGGTCCTCGCGGAAGCGCGCTTCGCGGATCAGCTTTTCCAGGTCCTGGTGGGTCGCGGCCAGGATGCGCACGTCCACGCGGATCGGGTCGTGCCCGCCGACGCGCTGGAAGGTGCCGTCCTGGAGCACGCGCAGGATCTTGGCCTGCGTCGAGATGCTCATGTCGCCCACTTCGTCGAGGTACAGCGTGCCGCCGTCGGCCTGTTCGAACTTGCCGAGCTTGCGCGAGTCCGCGCCGGTGAACGCGCCTTTCTCGTGGCCGAAGAGTTCGCTTTCCAGGAGCGTCTCGGTCAGGGCCGCGCAGTTGACGGCGAGGAACTGTTTTTCGCTGCGGCGCGAGTGCTGCCAGAGGGCGCGGGCGACGAGTTCCTTGCCGGTGCCGGATTCGCCGCGGATGAGCACGGGGACGTCGCGGCCGGCGACCTGCCCGATCAGCTTGTAGATTTCCTGCATGGGGCGCGAGCGCCCGATGATGCGGTCGCTGGGCGCGGCGGCGCGGGGCTTGGCCTGCTCGCCTTCCATCTCGGTGCCGACGCGGCGGTTCAGGCGCGCGGTGGTGAGCGCGCGGTCCACGACGGCCTTGATCGCGTCGGTGTCGAAGGGCTTGATGACGTAGTCGAAGGCGCCGCGCTTCATGGCCTCGATGGCCGTCTCGGTGGTGCCGTGCGCGGTCATGATGACGACCAGTTGCAGCGGGCGCTGCTTGCGGATTTCCTTCAGGATTTCCAGGCCGTCGATGTTGCCGATCTTCACGTCCAGCAGCACGAGATCGGGATCTTCCCCGCGCATGGCTTCGAAGCCCGCGTCGGGGGTCTGCACGGCGGTCACGCGGCGGTCGTCGCCCGCGAGCAGGCGCGCCAGCGAGTAGCACACGCCTTCGTCGTCGTCGATGATCAGGATCTTCTGCATCTGATTACTCCTCCAACCGGACGGGTTCGAGCCTCGATGTTCATCTTGCCGGGACGCTCCGCGGCGGTTGTTCAGCCTGCCGAAGGCAGCACGACGCGGAAGCGCGCCCCGCGGCCCAGGTCTCCGCGCGGCGATTCCACTTCGAGCCTGCCGTTGTGCGCTTCCACGATCCGCTTTACGATCGAAAGGCCCAGGCCGACGCCCTGTTCCTTGGTGGTGACGAACGGCTGGAAGAGCCGGTCCTTCACTTCTTCGCACATGCCCGGCCCGTCGTCCGCGACTTCGAAGAAGGTTTCCTGGCGGTCCGCCTGCCGGCCCGACAGGACCGTGATGCGCCCGCGCCCGTTGCCGGGGTGGCTCTTCACGAACTGCCCGACGGCCTGAATCGCGTTCAGCACCAGGTTGTAGACGGCCTGCGAAAGCTGCGTCGGGTCGCCCTCCACGCGCAGTTCTTCCGCCTGCAGCGTGCAGTCCATGCGCAGCCCCTCGTGGCTGGATGTCGCCAGCAGCAGCAGGGATTCCTCGATGACGGCGTTGAAGTCCACGACCTTGTGCTGCATCTTCGAGACGTGCTGCCGCGCGGTCTCGAGGTAGCTGCCCACGATCTTTTCCAGGCGTTCGATCTGCTTCTGGATCATCGTCGCGTCGCTGGCCGCCTCGGGCTTGATCGCCTGGCTCCGCACCATCGAATCGACGAGCAGCTTGATGCTGGTCAGCGGGTTGCGAATCTCGTGCGCCAGCCCCGAGGCCATCTCGGCAAGCAGCGTGGACTTTTCCGCGCCGCGCAGGCCTTCTTCGGCGGCCAGCATGCGCCGGTGCGCGTTGGCGTTCTCGATCGCCAGGCTGGCCGAGGCCGCCAGGCCCGCCAGCAGGCCGCGTTCGTCCTTGGTGATCTTCCGGCCGCTTCGCCCGAAGACGCACAGCACGCCCAGCGCGCGGCGCTTGGCCACCAGCGGCGCGGCCAGCAGCGCCCCGGCCTCGGGCGGAAGCTGCGCGCGCGCGCGGTCGTCGATGCCGGCGGCGCCCAGGTTTTCGAACACCGTCGTCTCTTCGTTGCTCACCATCGCCTGCCCGACGAAGGCGTCTTCGATCGGGATGGGCGACTGCCCGCGCCAGGCTTCGGAACCGCCGTGGGACGCCGCGAGCGTGAAGTTCTTGCCGTCGTCCGAGACCAGGTAGACCGCCGCCACCGGCGCGCGCCAGAACTTCGCCGCCTGTTCGACCAGTTGCCCGAGCACCAGTTGCAGGTCCAGGGTCCCGGCCAGCACGCGCCCGGCCTCGATCAGCAGGCGCAGTTCCTCGGCGCGGCGGCGCGTCTCTTCGTACAGGCGCGTCGTCTGGATCACGCGGGCCGAATGCGCCGCCAGCGAGATCACCAGGGCTTCGTCTTCGGGCGTAAAGTGGTTCAGGCGCGTCGAGTCGCAGGAGATGACCCCGATCACGCTTCCGCCGACCTTCAGCGGGACGGCCAGTTCGCTGCGCAGTCCGCGCTGCACGCGCACGTACCGCGGGTCCTTGGTCACGTTGCCGACGCGCAGCGGCACGCCGGTCTCGGCCACCCAGCCCGTCACGCCCTGGCCGACGCGCAGGCGCGTCTTGTAGATGCTGTCGTCTTTAAAGCCTTCCGCGACTTCCACGCGCAGCACGTCCGTCCCGGGTTCCAGCAGCATCAGGCTGGCCGAGGACGCGCGCGTGATGCTGAAGGCCGACTTCAGGATCAGTTGCAGAATCTCTTTGGGGGATTTGTCCGTGCCCATCGCTTCGCTGATGGAGGTCAGCGAGGTGACGTGGTCCGCGATCGGCGGGGGCGGGGAAGGGAGCGCGACGGGTTCGAGCGGCTCGGTGACCTCCGGCGGAGGCGTGGCGGCACGAGGCTTCCGGGGCGATTTTCTCCGTGTCACTTCCAAGGACGCCTTTCCCATACCGCGATTCTCCGAACCTCTGTATAAACAAAAGCATTGCCACTTGGGGCATTTGATAACTACTGTTATGGACACACCTTGCAGTTTATTCGGAGTGGTCGAAGTCCATCAATGTGATTATAACCGAACCAACTGTTCAAAATACAACATATTTTAGTCGTTGGGCGGGCGCTCGGAAGGAGCCACATCGGAGGTGTTTTGGGTAGAAAATAGGTGCCTGTTGTAGAAGGTGTAATCCCACGCGGACCAAGCGGTAACGGCCGTCACCAGCCACATCAAGGTGTGCGCCAAACCGGTGACCAAGGCATCTTTCGAGGAGGCCTCGTAGGCCACCCATTCTTCACCTTTCACCGCCGCGATCACCATGACGGTAATCGCGACCGTCGCCTGCGCGATGGCCTTGATCTTGCCGCTCGCCCGCGCGTGCACGAAGACGCCGCGTTCGACGCCGAAGGTGCGGATGACGGTGACGAGCAGATCGCGGTAGAAGAGGATCATCACCATCCACAGCGGTATCCAGCGCCCGTGCGCCTGGCTGGCGAAGGCGAAGTAGACGCTGAGCCGGAAGGTGGAGTCCGCGTACGGGTCGAGCAGCTTGCCGAAGTCGCTGACCTGGTTCAGTTTTCGCGCCAGAATCCCGTCGAGCACGTCCGAGATTTCGCTCAGCGCCGCGCATACGATGCAGGCCAGGATGCCCTGCGCGGGCGTCATCAGGTGGCTCAGAAAGCCGCCCGGGCCCGTGCCGATAAACAGCGCCAGGAAGATCGGCGCCGTGGCCAGGCGGAAGAGCGTCAGCAGATTCGGGATCGACACGGCGCGAAGGTACGAACGAAAAGGAAATTGTCAAACGGTGGCGCCTCAACTGGCGCGCAGCGCGCAACCACGTACCATGCCCCCATGCTCATCCTGTGCGACTTCGACGGCACCATCACCGAGCAGGACGTGACGAACCTGATCTGGGACAAGTACATCCGTCCCGATTGGCGCGAGGTGCTCCTGCCGCCGTACCGCGCCGGCACCATGGCGCCGCCCGAACTGATGGCCCAGGGCTACGCTCCCATTTCGGCCACCGCCGAGGAACTGCTCGCCTTCGCCAGGCCCCAGGTGAACCTGCGCGCCGGCTTCGGCGACCTGACGGCGCTCTGCGAAACGAACGGCTGGCCCTTCCGCGTCGTCAGCCAGGGACTCGACTGGTACTTGCGCGCGTTTCTGCCGCCGGAGATCAAGTTCCACGGCCTGCGCGCGGAACTGCGCGGCACCTGGAAGGTCTTTCTCCCGCCCGAGGCTCAGCTCGCGCCGGGCGAAGACTATAAGGTGTGGGTGATGAACCGGCTTCGCGGAGAACACGCGGGCCGCCCCGCCGTCTTCATCGGAGACGGGCGCAACGATCTGGAGATCGCCCGCCACGCCGACCGCGTCTTCGCCGTCGCCGGCAGCACGCTTGAAAAGCTCTGCCGGGAGCTGGCGATTCCCTTCCAGAGTTTCACCGATTTCCACCAGATCATCGCGGCGCTCAGCCGCCAATAGCCTCGAGATTTTTTCGAAAAATTCCGTACCGATTTCCCTCCAGAACGCGCTCCTTTTTGGCCGAAGAATTATAGGGTCAAAAGAGTGTTATGGGTCTAGGAGGGGGGCTTCCATGCAGACCAATGGGCGCGGGCTCGTCTGGGCCGCGGCGGTGATGGCGCTGGGCGCGGCGGGCGGGCTGGTGGCGAGCACCGCGGTGGCTTCGCGCGCTTTTCTGTCCAAGTACGAGATGCCCATGCGCCAGGAGCAATCGCTCCAGGTGACGGGCTCCGCGCGCAAACGCATCCGATCCGACCTGGCAGTCTGGAAGATCGGGGTCCGCGGGCACGGCGCGACGCTCGCCGAAGCCTACGCCGCGCTGAAGAAGGGCTCCGACCGCATCGATGAGTTCCTGAACGCGCACAAATTTCAGCCGGGAGAATTCGCCGCCGGCGCGATCTCGACCGAGACGCACTATAAGTACGAGACCCTCGGCTGGCCGCCGCACCAGGAACGCGTCAAGACCAACGTGATCGAGGCGTACGCCCTGAGCCGCACGTACACGGTCACCACCGGCCGCGTGGACGAGATCGTCAAGCCCGCCGCCGCGATCACCGAACTGATCAAGGACGGCATCCAGGTCGAATCGTACCCGCCGGACTTCTACTACACCAAGATCGCCGAACTGAAGGTGGAGATGCTGGGCGAGGCCAGCAAGGACGCGCGCTCGCGCGCCGACCAGATCGTGAGCAACGCGGGCTGCGCCATCGTGGAAGTCCGCAAGGCGCGCATGGGCGTCCTGCAGATCACGCAGCCGAATTCCACCGACGTCAGCGACAGCGGCATCTACGACACCACGACCATCGAGAAGGACGTGACGGCTGTCGTGGGCCTGACGCTGGGACTTCGATAACGGGAGACGGGGCCGGAGTCCGTGCCTGCTTCCGGAGGGCACGGATCGAGGACAAGCGGCGCCTCCAGAGCCTGCGGTGCTTGGATTTCCCCCCTCAAGCACCCGGGCCGCGGAGGCGCCGCTTGATTATTTTGTAGAAGCGAAGGCGGCGACGAAGTCTTCCTGCGCGCGCGTCTCGACGGCGCGGTCGCCTCGCGCGCTGCGCACGGCGGCGATGGCCCGGTCCGCGGGCAGGCCG
>JAHCJK010000183.1 GCA_026184295.1 Planctomycetota bacterium | reverse complement strand
ACATCCGCCTCTTTTCAAAAGACTCGGCCCACGCGCCCAAGCTCCACCTTCACTATGCCTCCGCGCCCGCGAAGAATCCCGACATGGCCGCCGCGAGCACGCTCAAGCCCGTCGGCACGCGCCCGAACCTGAAGTTCGAGATTTACGCCGCCAACCTGAACCGGGGCGCGGTCGGCCTGGCGTACAAGGCCGCGCTGCGCGCGCGCGGCGGCATCGCGCCCTACGCGTGGAAGGCCGAAGGCCTGCCCGAAGGGCTCTCCATGAGCCCCGCCGGCGAACTGGCCGGCACGCCGGGCAAAGCGGGGACGTACACGCTCGAGGTCGCCGCCACCGGCGCCGACGGCAAAGCGGCCACGGCGAAACTGGACCTGGTGATCGGCGCGCCCGAGAACGCAGCGGCCGTCGTGGCCGGCGGCGCCGCAAAGGCTCCGGACGCACAAAAGAAGCAGGAAGAGAAGAAGTCCGGCGCGCTCGAAGACGAATGACCGCGCCGCGCCGCCACAGGTCCTGCAACCGTTTTCCTCAGGAGGCTGCCGCATGCACGCGCACATTCTCGCGAGCGCCCTGCTTCTGGCCCCATGCGTATTCCTGGCGCGTGCCCAGGCCATGACCTACAGCGAAGAAAAGGTCAACGGCAAGACCTGCGACGTGGTCGCCTGGACCGACGACCACGGCAAGAAGCGCACCGTGGCGCTGGTGCGCGCCGACGGCGACGTGAAGAATTTCAAGGGCGGCTACATCGAACGCTACACCTACTTCGTCGGCGAGAAGGAAACGACGGGCATGGCCTGGAACCAGTCCCAGGAGAGCGTCTCGGGGCTGGGCTGCGCCGTCAACCACGGCAAGGGCGCGCGGGGCAACAAACGCGCGAGCGACGCGTCCACTTCGTTCGTGCTGAAGGGCGAGCGCCATTGCGTCTGGCGCTTCAAAGGCGGCTGCGGGGGCGCCAACGGCAAGACCGTCGGCCTGACGATCGACTACGCGATTTCCGAAGGGCGCAAAGGCGTGCTCTGGTCGGTCTCCTACGACTGCTCGAAACTGGACGACGGCGAGATCGGCTGGGACGCGCGCGGCCCGTACGTGCAGTTCGACTGGGATCACGACGGCCGTTTCTACGACGGCAAGATCTCCGGGATCCGCTGGGGCGACCGCTACAAATTCAAGACGGTGAATTACGTCTTCGGCCAGCCCGCCGAGTGTACGTGGGACTACACCGAGCCGAACACGATCCCCTACATGCTGCTCTGGAAGGACGCCGCGCTCGGCGACATCGAACTCGGCATGGTCCAGACCCAGCCATGGGACGTGCAGGACGCCGGCGGCTACTGGTGGTTCGACCACTGGAAGCAGACCGGCAAGGGCATGCCCGTGAACTGGAACTGCCCCTACCAGCTCAATGCGTACGAGAACTATTCGAGCGAAAAGATGGCCTGGGGCACCAACTACGGCTACGTCGGCAACGCGAACTACGAGGTTCTCGGCGCTTCGAAAAAGGCGAAAGGCCACCCGCACCAGGGCTACGCCGTCGAAATTCTGCTCAACCGCGCAAGCGAGGCGCTGGTGGACAGGACGATCGCCGGCATGGAGGCCGTGCAGCAGACGAAATTCACCGCGAGCCGCGGGACCGTGGCCGCGCAAGGGCCGCGCTACGCCGGCCTGGACCCCGTCTTCGCGTACGTCCCCGCCGGATGGAACCACGTGCGCGCCGCCTGGACGCTGGCCGCGCAGGAGAACGCCGCGCAGGCGAACTTCGCGGTCGCGAAGGGCGCGCTCTGCCGTCCGATCCTGGCGGTCACGAATTACGCCGCCGCCGCGCTGCCGCGCGTGGCCTTTAACGGACAGGCGCTGAAGGCGGACGAGGACTACGCCGCGAGCCTGGACGCCGCGAACCGGACGCTTTACCTCACGCTCTTTCGCGATCTGAGCGGCGAGAAGAACGAACTCTCGGTGGAGCCGTAAGGAAACGGCCCTCGGCGGCGCCTAGGCGGTCGCGCGCAGGTGTTCCGCCAGCCGGCGCAAGCCTTCCTTGGTGGAAATTTCCGGCGCATAGTTCAGGTCGCGCTTCGCGGCGGTTAGGTCGAACCAGTGCGCGGTCGCGAGCTGCCTGGCGACGAAGCGCGTGAGCGGCGGTTCCTCGCCGCGCTTGAAGAGCCCGTGCCAGCCTTCCAGTAGCGCGCCCGCCAGGTACGCCATGCCCGGCGAGATTTTTTTCGTCACAGGCGGCAAGCCCGCGGCGGCCAGGATGCCGTTCACGATCTCGTCCATCGGCGCCGGTTCGCCGTTGGAGACGAAGTACGCCTTGCCCGCGCAGGGCGCGCCCGGCGCGAGCCTTTCCGCCGCGAGCAGATGCGCGAGCGCCGCGTTGTCGATGTAGGTGGCGTCCACCTTCTTGCCGTGGGTCTCGATCAGGCGCAGCTTCCCGGCCTTCGCGCGCGTGAGGATGCGCGGGACGAGGTTCGTGTCGCCGGGCCCCCAGATCAGGTGCGGGCGCAGCGCGACGGTGGCCAGCTCCGCGCCGTTCGCCCCGAGCACCATCTGCTCCGCGAGGGCCTTGGTCCGCGGGTAGTCGGCCAGGAAACGGTCCATGGCGGGGTAGGGCGCGCGCTCGTCCACGCCCTCCTGATCCGCGCCGTCGAACGTAACGCTCGGCGAACTGGTGAAGACGAGCTTCGCGATCCTGTGCGCGCGGCACGCCGCAAGAACGTGTTCGGTGCCGAGCACGTTCGCGCGGCGATACGCCTCGGCGGAGCCGCTCACGCCTGCCTTGGCCGCGACGTGGAAGACGGCGTCGCAGCCTTCCGCGGCCTTGAAGAGCGCGTCCCTGTCCGCGCCGAGATCGCCGCGGAACTGTGCGACGCCGAGTTTTTCGAGGTCCGGATAGGTTCCGCGCGAGAAGGAGCGCACGGCATCCCCGCGCGCGCGCAACCGCCGCACGATCGCGCCGCCGAGAAACCCGCCGCCGCCGGTGACCAGGGCTTTCATGGAGAAGTGAGGATAATCTTCCTGCCGAAGTTTGCGCGTGCCATTCGAGATGGATCTTCGACCTGTGGCACTCCGAACGGCCACCTATGGCGTGATGGTCCTTTCAGGCGCCGGCCGCGCGTCGGGTTTGCGAACCGTTCGCTGCACGAGCATGCTTGCGCCGAGCGCCACGAAGGGCATGGCGGCGCAGAGGCGCGCGTACTCGATGGAAGAGACGCTCGCCAGCTTCAGGCAGGTCACCCAGAGGCCCAGGCCGAAGACGAGGCTCAGCAGCGCCCGCAGGCCGAAGCGCGGACCCATCCACCCGTACCAGATCGATGCCAGCAGCGCGGCGGAGAGTCCCACCGCAAAGAAGCCCAGGTTGGCGCCCACGGCAAAGAAGAAGTTGCTGGGTCCTTCGCTCACCCAGGGCAGCTTGATCCCGTGCGTGGCGTACTGTTCGTAGAGTTCCCTGGTTCGGGCGCGTTCTTCGGGCGGCCATGACTCCAGATCCGCCTCGGGGCGCATGCCGAATCCGAAGCCGTCGAATTGGATGCGGAACTCCGCGTGCAGGTGGTGGGCCTGGAAAAAACGATCGACCGCGAAGCCGTACAACATGAAGTAGGCCGCGCAGGCCGCGGCCAGCGTGCCCGCCGCGCGCAGCCAGAGGCGCCGGCGCCAGGGTGCTTTTGAAGCGGTCGTCTCGTCCATGCCGCGGATTCCCGGCTAACCTATTCACTTCAACGAACGCGGTCTTTTGCCCAGACGGCCAGTTTTTCGCGGAAAATCTTGGCGTTGTGCCGGATATCGACCGGAAATCCGGGATGAAATAGCACGACTTCGATCGCGCGGGTGTGCGCGTGCTGCGCGGCCATGTCCAGAAGCTGGCGGCGCAGGAGTTCTTCCGCGGGCTTGCCGCAGCAGGCGGTCGGTTCGGCTTCGACGCACAAAACCGGCCGCTGTCGGCCGCGTTCGCCCACGCCCACCAGCGCGCTGCGCTTCACCCCCGGATGCGTGTTGAAGACGGCCTCGCACGGAATCGTGAACATCGTCTCGCCCGCGGCCGTGACCACGCGGTGGCTCTTGCGCCCGCACATCCACAGGCGCCCGCGTTCGTCCAGGTAGCCGACGTCGCCCATGCGGTGCCAGAACGCCCCGCTCTCGCCTTCGGGAATCTTGGCCAGCGCGGTCGCCTGCGGCTTGTTGAAGTACGCACGCGTCACCACCGGGCCCTGAACGCAAATCTCGCCGGTCTCGCCGGCCGGCAGCTTCAGGTCGTCCGACCAGGTTTCAATCGGTTCGTCGCCTATGCGGATGATGGCGACCTTCATGCCCTCGACGGGCCTGCCGACGCAGACGCCTTTGCCCTTCTCGGTCAGCGCGCGCGTCTCGCGCAGGATCTCCTCGCTGCCGATGCTCGCGACGGGCAGCGATTCCGTCGCGCCGTACGGGGTAAAGACCTGCGCGCCCGGTGCGAGTGCCTTCGCCATGCGTTCGAGTACCGCCGCCGGCACGGGCGCGCCGGCGGAGATCACGCGCTTGAGCGAAGGAAAGGTCAGGCCTTTCGCCTCGGCGTAGCGGCCGAGGACGTTGACCAGCGCGGGCGAGCCGAACATGTTCGTCGCGCCCTGGTCGCGGATCGCGGCGGCGAGTCTGGCCGGATCGGCGCTCGCGGGGCGGGAGGCGTCCATCTCGGGCACGATCGCCGTCATGCCCAGCGCCGGGCCGAAGAGCGCGAAGAGCGGGAACGTGGCGAGGTCGCGCTCGCCCGGTTCGATCCGGTAGAGCGCGCGGAGCATCTCCACCTGGGCGGCAAAGATTCCGTGCGTGTACACCGCGCCCTTGGGCGCGCCGGTGCTGCCGCTGGTGAAGAGAATCGCGGCGTGATCGCCGGGTTGCGCGTCTCCGTCCGGAAGCGCGGGGGCCTCGCGGCCGGCGGCGCGGATCGCCTCCAGCGAGCGTCCGCCCCAGAGCAGCCGCGGGCCCACGGTCACGAGATGCTTGAGCGTGCGCTTGCCCCAGCCGAGCAGCACGCGCGCGGCGTGCGCTTTGGGGATGCCGATGAACGCGGCCGGTTCGGCCTCGTCGATGCAGCCGCCGAGGTTGCGGATGCCCAGGCCGGGATCGATCAGGACCGGGACGGTGCGCGCCTTGAAGAGCGCGAAGACGAGCGCGAAAAATTCCATGCCGGGCTTCACCATCAGCACGGTGCGCGTGCCGGGGCCGATGCCCGAAGCAATCAGGCCGCGCGCGAGCGTCTCGCTGGCCTCGTCGAGTTCCTTGAAGGTGAGCGTCTCGTACGCGCCGTGCTTCTGGACGATCACGGCGGGCGTGGCGGGGCCGCGGCGGGCCCGTTCGCCGAGATGCAGCGCGACGTTGACGATCGGGGCGCTCATGTCGCGGCGGATTGTAGCGGATGCGCCTTCAGGAACGCCTGGATTTTCGCGAGGCCTTCCGGCCCGGCGTCTTCCAGGATGTAGTGCCCGCCCTCTTCGTAGCGGTGGACCTCGGCCTTGGGGAAGCGCCGCGTCCATTCGTCGAGGAAGTGCCGGTCGAAGACGAAGTCCTTCAGCCCGAAGATCAGCAGCATGGGCGTCGCCGAAAACTTTTCCAGCGCGGCTTCGGTGGCGCTGACGACTTCGTACGCGCGGTCGCCTTTGCGAAGCGGGATATCCTGCACGAACCGCAGCGTGGCGATGCGATGAGCCCAGGAATCGTAGGGGAGCGTGTACGCGGCGCGGAGTTCGGCGTTCATCGGGCGGAGCTTGCAGCAGACGCGCGCGGCGGTCCACGCGAACATGTTGAAGCCGCGCACCAGAAGCGCGCCCAACGGCGTGCGGGTGAGCCACAGCGCCCACGGGAACGGCTTGCTCTTCGGCAGGTGGAACGCGCCGGTGTTCAGGATCACGAGGCGCTTCACGCGTTCGGGATGGCGCGCGGCCCAGCTCATGCCGATCATGCCGCCCCAGTCGTGCACGACCAGGGTTACGCGCTCGCGGACGCCCAGGTGTTCCAGCAGCGCGTCCAGGTCGTCCACGCGGCTCTTCAGCGTGTACGCATAGCGGTCGTCGCCGGGTTTGTCGCTCAGGCCCATGCCGATGTGATCGGGGACGATGCAGCGGTATTCGCCGCGCAGGGATTTGACGAGATCGCGGTAATAAAACGACCAGGACGGATTGCCGTGGACCATCACGACGGGATCGCCGCGGCCTTCGTCGAGGTAGTGCATCTTGACGCCGCCGCGGTCGAACCAGCGGCTTTGAAAAGGATAGTGGGCCTGAACGGACGGCGGAAGCGTCACCATTCCCAGCCCAGCATCAGGCAGTTGAGCCCGCTGCCGATACCCAGGAACCCGACGCGGTCGCCGCGCCGCAGGAACTGCCGTTCTTCGGCCAGCGCGGCCGTGAGCGGCAGCGAGACGGTGCCGATGTTGCCGAGGTAGGGGAAGGTCGAGAAATCCTTTTCGGCGTTCACGCCCAGGGCCTTCAGGATCGTGTCGCGGTGAATCCCGCCGACCTGGTGGCAGATCACCTTGTCCATCTGTTCGGCGGTCACGCCGAGCGTGGAAAGGAAGGCCTGGAAGGTGCGGCGGCCGAGTTCGACGCCGTGCTTCAGCACCGAGACCGAATCGGTGACCATCATCTGGATCAGCGTTGCGTTGTCGGTGGAATTCTGCGGCATCAGGCCCCAGCGGCAGAGCGCGTGGAATTCCGGCGCCGTCTGCGTCACGCCGCCGAGCAGCTTGCGGGCGCGCGCGCTGGCAAAGCTGCCGTCGGTCAGCACCAGGGCCACGGCCCCGGAACCGCCCGTCAGCGTCGCGAGCGAGTCCTTGTACATCTCCATCGTCGGCGACTGGAGCATCTTCTCGATGGTCAGGTCCACGATCTCGCGGGCGGTCTCGCACGAGACCACCACGCCGGCGCGGATCTGCCCGAGTTCGATGCGGTTGGCGACGTCGATGATGCCGTTCAGCACGCCCAGGCACGCGTTGCTCACGTCGTACACGTTGCAGTTGGGGCTCACGCCCAGGCCGCTGGCCACGCGGCAGGCCGTGGCGGGCTCGAAGTTTTCGCGGCAGACCCCGGCGTAGATCAGCGTCTCGACGGCTTCCGCCGGCACGCCGCTCTTGGCGAGCGCCTTGCGCGCGGCCATCGTCGCACCTTGCGAAAGCGGCGTCCGCGGCGCCCACCAGCGGCGTTCGCCGATGCCGGTCAGGGACTCGAGCTGCCCGATGGGAATGTGGAGTTTCTGGTAGAGCGGGCGGAGCCGCTCCTCGATTTCATGGGAGGTAACGACCACCGGCGCGAGTTCGTAGCCGATGGCGTCGAGGAAGACCCGCGTGTATTTCATCGTGCATCCTGACAGGTTTTCGAGGGAGGGATTCTATAAAGGTTTGCCGCCCAGACAACAGGCTTTCGAGCCTCAGGGAAGGCGCAGGGCAAAGTCGTTCATCTGGTAGATCGGGCGTCCGTCGACGCTGAGGAAGCCGTCGGCCGTGAGCGTGCGCTTGCGGTCGTCGAGGTGCGTGACCCAGGCCTGCACGGTGACGCGCTTGTTCGTCGGGATCACCTGCCCGCGGTAGGTCCAGCGGTGCGGGGTCTCCAGCGGCTGCAGTTTCGAGACGCGCCCGCCCCAGCGCGCCATCGCGACGTGCCGCACAAGCTGCAGGAAGGACTCCAGCCCCAGCGAACCGGGGATGACCGGATCCTGGTAGAAGTGCGCCTTGAAGAACCACGCGCCCGGATTGACCGGCTGGTTGCCTTCGATGTAGCCGAGGTTCTTCGGGCCGCCGTCGGGCAGGAAGCAGTCGATGCCGGTGATCATGCGCAGCACGTCGGTGGGGTAGGGCGATTCGCCGGGGTACAGGCCGGGGCGGACGGAGCGCATGCGTTCCGCGTCGCCGGGCGCGTAGATCTTCGCGTCGCGCACGCCGACCTGCTGCGCCAGCGCGGTCTTCGAGAAGAACCCGAAGTACGTGTCGCCCTTGTAGACCAGGCCCGACGACGAATGCACTTCAAAGAGGAAGCGCTGGATGATCATCCCGCCGCTGCTCGAAAGTTTCGTGCACTTCACGCGCGTAGTCAGCGTGCCGATGTCGGGGCGCACGGCCATGTACTGCGTCGCCTCGCCGCCCAGGTTGCGGTAGCTCAGGTCGGTCTCGCTGGTCAGCGCCGAACCCATGTAGGCCGAGAACCACCCGCACGGCTGCAGCGCGATCTCCAGCAGCACGCCAAACGGCATCCCGTTCCCGCGGTTCGCGCGGAAGTACCAGGCATCCTGCGGGACGTCGTACTGCGCCTCGATCTCGCCGCCGGGCACCAGCTTCCAGGCTTCCGAACGGACCTCGGTGATGCGATCGAGGAACTGATAAGGCGGGCCGGGCAGGCGCGCGATCACGCGCTCGTGGTCGAAGACCTTGTACGGATCGCCGAAGGCCTCCGAAGGCTTGCCGGTCGCGAACGCGAGAATCCGGTCGGTGTCGTAGACGGCCTTCTTCTTTTCCGGCATGAAGACGGGCAGCAGCAGGAAGTCGTAGGTTACCGCGCGGTTGAGCGCCGAGGCCGAGGCCGCCGGCAGCGCCAGGCCCGGGGACTTCGGCCAGCGCGCCTCGATCTGTTCGCGCGTCACGCCCGACATGCGCAGCGACATGTTGGCGATCTCGACGATCGGCTTGCCGTCGGCGTACATCAGCGCATCGGCGATCGCGTACGGTTCGGGGCCGTAGCCGATCTCCTTTAGCGTGATCTCGTACAGTGCCTTCTTGGTCGATTCGATCACCTGACCGCGGCACTTCAGGCCGCTGGCCACGCCGGGCACGGGCTCGCAGGCCACGCCCGCGCGTTCGCAGACCCAGCCCATGCGCAGCAGGTACACGCGCAGGGTGTGCATGCAGCATTCGTACATCAGGGTCCCGGGCATCACCCGGTCGTCCACGAAATGGCAGGTCAGGAACCAGTCGTCCGGATGGATGTCGGCTTCGCCGCGAATCTGCCCGAGCCCGAAGCGCCCGCCCTTGGGGTCGAGGTGGACGATGCGGTCCACGAGTTTCATGCGCCCGCCGGGAATGCGCAGCGGATCGGCGATCTTCAGCGCCGCGAAGCGCGGGCCGAAGCACGCGCCCAGGTCGCCGCGGCGCAGCGCGTCGAGCTGTTCGTCGCCGTAGGTCTCGGGCTGCATGGGGGCCAGTTCGCGCCAGTCGGCGGGGCGTTTGCCGGGGATTTCCCGCTTGTCCAGCGCGGTGTGGACGATGCCCTGCCCCGCGGCCAGTTCCTCGGCGGTAAAGAACCCGGCGCAGCCCTGCGTCATGCTCAGCAGGGGCTCGCCGTTCACCGTCGATTCGAAGCTGAAGCGGAAGAGCCACGTGCTGCCCTGGCGGAAGAACTTTTCGATGCGGATGTCGTAGCGGATCACTTCGCCCACGCCCGGCAGCGCGCGGTGGAAGGTCACGACCGCGTCGAGCAGGCGGTAACAGGCGAGCCCGCGTGTCTGGTAATCGATGCCGAGGAACCCGCTGAGGAACAGATCGGCTTGCCCGGATTCGACCGCGATGCAGGTGGGGATGCGCCCCTGGTCGAGGTACCAGTCGCCGTCGAGGACGTCGTGCTCGGTGACGACGCGCCCGGTCGTCATCGAATGCGGTTCGCCTTCGATGGAGACGATGCGGTCGACGAGCATCAGCGGTTCGTCGGGCAGGCGCACGCGCGTGGGGAAGGCGTCCGCGTCCGCGAAGGCGGCTCCGAGCACTTCGCCCACCTTGCCGCGCGCGAACGCGAGGCACTGTTCACGGTTGAGCGCGCGCGGGATGCCGTCCGCGGCAGGCGCGGGCGCGGTTGGCTCGGTTGCGGGGGCCTCCGGTTCCGGTTCGGGCAAGGTCTCGGCGGGCGCTTCGGGCGCGGCAGGCATGACGAACGAGGCCTGCACGGCGGGCAGTTCCGCCGGCTGGTCCGCCGGTAGGTCCGCTTCGCCCGAGCGCAGGCGTTCGACCAGCGAGAGCTGGAGCGCGAGGTTCTGCGCCATCGACTGCGTGAGCGCCTCGGAGAACCGCAGGTAGGTCTCGTGGGCCAGCACGCGCGCCTGTTCGGCCGCGGTGATCTGCTGCGCGAGCGCCACCATTCCGGGGAAGGTGTCGAGCCCCGGCTGCGCGGGCTCCTGCTCCGATCCGGCTTCGGCCACGGCGGCGGCCACGAGCACGGGGGCCTCGACCGGCGCCGGCGCTTCCGCCGTCTCGGAGGCCAAAACGGGTTCGGGCACGGGTTCGGGAACCACTTCTGGTTCGGCGACAGGAGCGGCTGGGGCCAAGGGCGCAGCGGGTTCGGGCGCGACCGCCGGCCGTGCCTGGGTGTCTTCGGGGAATTCAAAAATGGGCCGCTTGCGGCGCTTGGGCGCTTCGGGGGCCGGCGCCTGCTCTTCGGCGCGTTCGGTCGCCGGTTCCGCGGCAGGTTCCGGCGTAGGGGCGGGGGCCTGCGGAGCGGGCTCCGGTTCCGGCGCGGGCGGCGGGAGCGAAGGCAGCACGATCTTCTGCGGCGGAGGCGGCGGCGCGAAGGGATCGCCGCCGATGGGGATCACGATCGCGTCGGCCTCGGCCGCCGGAGCGCCGGTGACGCACAGCGTCTCGATGCCGTAGAGTGGCGCGAGGTCCACGGGAATGCGTTCGGCGACGAGCGCGGCGAGCATGCGCAGCACCGTCGACTCCTCGGGCAGCCCGTCGATGCACGCGGCGCGCGCGTGGTGCGGCTGCTCGCCGAGGATGCGCCCGACCATGCGCGTGCACGAGGCCCCCGGGCCCATCTCGAGGAAGACGCGCGCTCCGTCGCGGTAGGCCAGCGTGACCACCTGCGGAAAATCCAGGCCGTGCAGCGCATGCGCGAGGATCGTCTCGGCCGCGCTGTCGCGGTCGAGGTCGTACGCGCGCCCCCAACTGCCGCTGTAAAAGGTGACCCCCGGCGGCGGGGTGGTCTCAAAATCGTGGAGTTCGCGGTAGGACTGCGCGACTTCGGCGACGACATCGCAGTGTGCGACGGTGACGCCGGAGACTTCCAGCAGCGGGACGCCCAGGTCGCGCGCGGCGGCTTCCACCGCGGCGCGCTGCCCGCCGATGACGCATTCCTGCGGCGTATTGACGATCAGCAGGTACACGCGCTCGCGACCGTCCAGGAGTTCGCGCACCTGCGCCGCGGGCCGCGCCACGATGCCGACGGTCCAGCCGGCCTGTTCGCCCAGCGGAAGGCCCCAGGATTTGCGCGCGGCGTTGCACGGGCCGGCCAGGTCCATGGTAAAGAGCGTCGAGGCGCGCATGCGGCGGTACATCTCGTCGCGGGCCTTCCACGCGCGCAGCCCGAAGAACCCGGCCGATTCTCCCAGGCTGTAGCCCAGGCACGCGTCGGGCTTGACCCCGAAGCGCCGCAGCAGATCGGCGAAGAGCGTGCCCGCCGCGACCTGTCCGAAGATCAGCGCGCGCGCGTCTTCCAGCAGTTCCTCGTCGTCCTGCCCGTTCCAGAAGAGCGACGGGACGATCTGCCCGCGCAGCCATTCGTTCTCGCGGTCCTGCGCGCGCGGGACTTCGGGCCACTGCGCCGAGAGCCCGCGCCCCATGCCGATGAAGTGGTTGCCCGAGCCGGGGAAGATGAACGCGACCTTGCCGCCGACGGGATCGGGCGAGAAGAACGTCCGTTCGCCCTTCATACGCTGCGGGACGCCGGGCTCGCCGCCCATCCGGCCTTCCAGCGCGCGCTGCGCGAGGCCGATCTGTTCGAAGAGTTCCTGCGAGGTCCGCGCGACGATGGAAAGCCCGAGGTTCTTGCGGGGATCGGAAGGATGGTCGCGCCACCAGGCGCGCGCCAGCGGCTCCAGGTTCCGCGCTCCGTGGGTTTCGGCGCGGGAGATCAGCAGGCGCAGGCCCGCCCCCAGCGCTTCCGCGTTGTCGGCTTCCAGCGCGAAGACCGCTTCGCTGCACGCGCCGAGCGGCTGGCGGCGTTCCACCTCCACGCGCTCGGCCTTGGCTCCGTGCGTTTCGGGCGCTTCCAGCACCGCGAAGGCGCAGGTGCCGTCGACGCCGAACGAGGCCACGCCGGCGCGGCGCGGGCCTTCGGCGCGGTCGCGCAGCCAGTACTGCGGCGCGTAGGGCATGTAGAAAAGGCCGTGCGGATCGAAATCTTCGGCGTCGGCGTTGTGCCCGCGCAGCGGCGGAATGATCTCGTGATACAGGCAGAGGCAGGCCTTTACGAAACTGGCCAGCCCCGAGGCCGCGCCGGCGTGCCCGACGTCGGACTTGACGCTGCCCAGCGCGCAGCTGCGGTGGCGCATGCTCAGTTCGGTCGATTCGGCCAGCGCGCGGAGTTCCATGCGGTCTTCCGCGGGCACGGCGCTCCCGTGCGCTTCCAGGTAACCGAGCGCGTGAAGCGCCACGCCGGCTTCGCGCAGCGCCCGGTCGAGCGCCTCGCGGTAGGCACGTTCGTCGGGCACCGGGGCTTCGGCGCGTCCACCGGTCGCGGCGCCCAGGCCTCGGACCACCGCGTACACGCGGTCGCCGTCGCGCACGGCATCGTCGAGGCGCTTCAGCACCAGCGCGGCCGCGCCTTCGCCGCCCAT
>JAHCJK010000182.1 GCA_026184295.1 Planctomycetota bacterium | reverse complement strand
CTTGCGCACCTTCAAGCACAACGACCCCGAGGACCTCAAGCGCGTGCTCGAACGCGAGGGCGTGCGCGCCAACGGCAAGCAAGGCGCGTCGAAACACGCGGGGCCGCTGGCGCTGGTGGCCGTCGAATCGCTCTATTCGATGGACGGCGACGTCGCGCCGCTGAAGGAACTCTACGGCCTCAGCCATGCCGCGGGCGCGCTGCTGCTCGTGGACGAAGCCCACGCGACGGGCGTGCTCGGCCCCGGCGGGCGCGGCGCGCTGGCCGAATGCTTCGCGCACGATCTGCCCGCGGACGTGCTCGCGATGGGCACGCTCTCGAAGGCCCTCGGCAGCCAGGGCGGGTTCCTCTGCTGCGCGGCCGCCGTGCGCGACGCGATCGTCCACGGGGGACGCGCGTTCCTCTTTTCGACGGGGCTTACGCCGGCCGCCGCCGCCGCCGCGCGCGAAGCGCTGCTCCTGGCGGAGGCCGACGAGCCGCGCCGGCTGGCGCTGCTCCGGCGGGCCGACGACCTGCGCGCCGCCCTGCGCGAGAAGGGCTGGAAAGTATTAGGGGGACCGGGCCCGATTGTGCCGATACTTGTGGGCGGAGAATCCGAAGCCGTGGCGCTTGCGGAGCGTCTCCTGCTGGCGGGGGTCTGGGCCCCGGCGGTGCGCTATCCGACGGTCAAGAAGGGGCAGGCGCGCCTGCGGGTCTCGGTAAGCGCGGCGCATGCGGACCAGGACATCGAGCGGTTGGTGGCGGCGCTGGGCGGGAAGTAACGACGCCGCCACGCCCACAACCTTTAAGAGGAGGCCGCTGGGAGCGACTGTGGCTTGTGAAAACGAGGCGAGGAGCTACGATACCCGCGCCATGATCGAAAAAACGGTACTCAAGGCCACCGCCGCGGCGGCGGGTCTGCTTTTCGTCTGCGCGGGCTGTTCGCGTCCCGGTCCTTACAAGGAACCGCCGACGCGCGCCGAGCACATCGAGGCCGACTCGAAGGCTTCCGCGAAGCTGAACGAAAAAGAATACCTGATGCGCAAGGCGACCGTAGGTTCGCGCAGCGAACGCCTGGAAGCCATCGACGTCATCGACCGCTCGACCGATCCCGACTTTCTGCCTTTCCTGCTCGAACGTCTGCGCAAGGAAGACGACCGCTTTCTGACCGTGCGCATCATGCAGGCGCTCGCGCGCCCGGACGGTTTCCAGGACGTGCGCGCCGTCGAACCGATTCGCGAGATCGCCGCCAAGGACCAGGGGCGCGTGGGCGTGGAAGCGGTGATCGCGCTGTACAACCTGGGCGACGACAGCCAGATTCCGCGGCTGATCCGCATGCTTTCGTGGTACGAGCAGTTCCCCGAATACGCGAGCATCGCGCACCGGGCGCTGAAGCGCATCTACGAGGTGGACCTGCCGCCGAGCGTGCGGTCGTGGAACAACTACTTCAAGACGCACCGCCTGGCGCCGTACCAGTCGCTGCGCTGGTACGCGGCCTTCCGGCCGCCGCTGCCGCCGACGGTGGCGGGGACGACCAAGATCGAGCCGCATCCGCACGGAAAGCCGAAACTGCCGATGGAAGATGTCCGGGTGCGCCGGAGCGTGGTCAGCATTTACGAATTCTGGAAGCCGGACGAACCCTAAGCGCCGCCTTTCATTGGCGGATGCGCGCTGCAACGTACGCCTCGAAACATTTCCGCATTCCCCTTCGAATTTACCGCACGCCGCCGGGCCTCGACGGTTGTATTCCGTAGGTGGAAGCGCCGAACCATCCGCTCTTCCTTGACAGTTTCACACATCCCCTGTACGGTGCGTCGGTTCCAGCCATTCAGGCCACCGATCGCCAGGAGTGCGCACTAGGCTCCATGATGCGTGCGTTTAAGTCTCTTTTCGCCCTAGGGTTCGCGGCGCTGCTCGCGCTGGGAATCCGGACCGGCGGAGATGCGGGAGCCGCCGAAGATGGCCCGCAGATTTCCCCGGCCGACGCCGCTCGCGACGCGCTTTCCATCGACAGAGTCAAAGAGCACGTCGCGAAGCTGGCCGCGCTGGGCACCCGCGTGCCGGGCACCAAGGGCAACCAGGACGCGCGCGACTACATCGTCGAGACGCTAGCCTCGTTCGGCTACCGCAACGGCACCGATGTCCGGCACGTCGCCAGCGATCTGCTCGAGACCTCCGAGCTGGCCGCGCAGGCCGGGGCCGACGGGCAGGTCTTCGAGAAGCTCTTGCCTCCCTCGGCCGTGCTCGCGCCGTTCAACGTGCGCCTGACGATCGGGGACAAGGACAACTCGATCACCGAAGGCGTGGCGGTCGTCGCCGGCACGGGCATGGACGGCCAGCCGCTCACCGAAGAGATCAAACTCAAGGCCTCGATCAACGGCGCGGGCGCCGCGACGGGCGACAAGCCCTTCAAGGCGGTGCGCTCGATCACGCTCAAGAACGTGCGCGCCCTGACGGCCGGGGACACGGTCAGTGCGGCCTGCGACACGCGCTTCCAGATCGGGGCGCAACGCTTCTGGGGCACGGCGCCGCTGGACGACGGCTCGGGGACGCTCAAGTTTACCGACGCCGAGGGCGCGCAGCAGAGCCTCCCGATCTACGCCGCGTGGCCCAACGGCGCGGCGGTGAGCACCACGGGGGCAGGCGGGCTGAGCGGCCCGCTGGTGTACGCGGGAAGCGGGCAGCCGGGGGAGTTCGACGGGCTGCCGGTGGAAGGCGCGCTGGTGCTGCTGGAATTCCCCGAAGGGCAGCAGAAGTCGGCCGACGTGCGCTGGACGCAGGCGGCCAGCTTCGGCGCGCGGGCGGTGATCTTTATCGAACCGCAGCACGCCCTGCGCCCGAACATGGAGAACATCTTCGTCGAGACGCCCGTGGAGTTCCCGCGCTTCTGGATGCCGCGCGAACAGGGCGAAGCGCTGAAGAAGACGCTGCTGCAGGCCGCCGCGAAAAAGGCCTGGCCCACGGCCAAGGCCCGCGCGGTCACGTCGTGGAAGCGCGATATATGGGAAAACATCTTCCTGCTGGTGCCGGGCAGCGGAGCGGTGACCGGCGCGGTCAGGGATGCCGAGAAGGCCAAGGCGCGCGTGGACGCGCTGACGCCCGGGCAGGAAGCCGGCAAGAGCGCGCAGGCGAAGGCCTCGCAGTTGCTCGGCCAGCCCAAGGCCCCCTACCGCGAACTGCTCGACGCGCTGCTGGCGCTGGAAGCGTCCTTGAAGGCCGAAAACGCCGACGCGAGCGCGCTCAAGGCCACCATCGACGACCTGCGCACCGAACTGGCCTCCACCGTCGTCGTCTCGGCGTACTACGACTCGAACTCGGCCGTGCCGGCGCTGGCGCCGGGGGCCGAACAGGCGCTCTCCTGCGCGGCGCTGCTGGAACTGGCGCGGCAGTACCAGACGACCCCCCCGCCCCGCGACACCCTGCTGCTCTTCTGCAACGGGCACTTCCAGGCGCTGAAGGGCGAACGCGAGTTCTTCTCCGAAGTCGAGGCGCTGCCTGAAAGCTGCACGGACGGGAACCTGTCGCGCACGCTCGGCTGCAGCTTCGTCTACGCCGGCAAGGACCGCACGCTGATCGATTCCGGCGCGACCTACGACGGCATCCTCCAGCAGATCAACGCGGGGGAACCCTCCGGCATCCTGGACCGGCTGACCCGCTCGAGCCTGGAAGGCTACGCCGCGCATTCCGCGAAGGGCTACACGGAGGACGCCGAGAGCGAGACGTTCGAGACCAAGATGCGGGAGGAGATCGCGAAGAAGGGCGGCGTCTCGCAGAACGGGATCCTGGTGGGCGTGGCCTTTCTGCTGCTGGCCATCGCGCTGATCCGCACCCGGGAAATCATGCCGCTGCTGGGCGCGGCCCTGTTCATCCTGGGCGCCATCGTGGTCAAGGACCTGGTGGCGATGCCGCAGTTCACGTTCAAGGCCGTCTTCGTGGAACTGCTCAAGATCGGCCTGATCGTGGGCGTGGGCGCGACGATTTCCAGCCTGCGCAAGAACTACACCATTCGCGTGCTGATCGGCTCGACCGGCCTGCTGACCTCCATCGTCGCCGTGCTCTTCTGGGCGGTGATCCCGTACCTGCAGCAGGCCTTCCCGGGCTCGGACAAGATCAGCGACGCGAACGCGCGCCTGGACGAACTCGTCAACATGATGAAGGAAGAGGCCGCGACCCAGGAATCGGAACTCGAGCGGCAGTTGCGCGTGCTGCGCGCCGAAAGCACCGCCGTGAACGTGTACGAGCAGGTGCGCAAGAACCGCGCGGCCAGGGAACTGGAAGCCATCCTCAAGGACCCGGCCAGCGCCGGGGTGCTCGACGAATTCGACCGCATCGAAAAGAACCGCAAGGAATACGAGGAGATCGGGCGCTTCCTCTACACGCGCACCTCGCAGGGCCTCAGCCTCGCCCCGCCGGCCAACCCCGAACGGCTCTCGCAGAAGCTCGACAAGGTCGTCAAGCTGACCCTGAAGCGGCTGAAGTCCGAGCAGGATTGGGCCTGGCGCGAGTTCACCCGGCGCGAGGACAACCGCTGCCTCCGCGAGATCGCCGAGTCGCGGCTCGCGCGCGAGGCCGAAAAGGCCACGGGCCGCAAGACGCTCTTCCTCTCGCTCGACCTTTCGGCCGGGCACGAGGGCGTGGGCCTCTTCTATAAGGGGGCGTTCTACAACCAGCCGGGCGACATCGAGAGCAAGTACAAGGGCTACTGGGGGCGCATGGTCATGCCCATCGCCCGCGGCGTCGAGAAGGCCCTGGGCGTCCCCAACGACGAAGCCGGCGCGCTGATGCCCGACACGCTGCTCGAGAACAAGGGCCGCCGCTGGGACACCTACCTCGGCACGCCGCTGGCGGTGGCCTCCGAGATCGCCGTGCAGGCGCAGGTGCGCGGGCTGACGCTGGCCACGCCCTACGACCGCCGCCTGGCCTGGGACAGCCCGCAGGACACCCTGAGCCGGCTGGAGCGCCCCCGGGAAGCGGGCGAAAAGTACGGCCCGTGGGACCGCGTCGCCTCGCAACTGAAAGTCATCGGGCCGTTCGTGCGCAACTTCATGGCGGAAGCGTCGGTCACGCAGGAGAGCCGCTTCAACGAGAAGCTGCGCTTCACCAGTTATTCGCAGGTGATCTTCAAGGCCGTGCGGCGCGGCGGATCGCGCAGCATCTTCCCCAACATCCCGGTCACGGACACGATGGTGCAGGCCTGCGTGGACCCGGGTTCGGCGTCCTCGGTGCGCCTGGGCATCTACGACTGCACGAATCCGCTGGGCATGGCGCGGCTGGCCGGCCTGCGGCGCGACGCGCGCTGGAATTTCGAGATTTCGCAATGCGACCGCGAGTCCGGCGAGATCACCTTCGTCACCGACAAGCCCAAGCACCAGTTGGACGAGAACCGCTCCTTCAGCGTGCACATCGGCGCCAAGACGCGCACGGAGCAGGTGGAACTCTTCCAGGCGCAGGGCGTGGCGATCCTGGACGTCGTCGATCCGCGCTACTTCGTCCCGCTGATGCGCTGCAAGATTCTGGCGGGGCAGACGGAATCCCAGCCGCAGGCCTTCGGCAGCAGCAACGTCTACAATTCCGAGCCCTGCCGGGTGCTGTACGCCGAGCCGGGCACGCGCATCAAGTGCCTCTTCCGCGAAGGGCAGTTCGGCGTGCGCCTGACCGTGCTGGACGTGAAGCCCGACATCTTCGAAAAACTGCGCGACAAGAACCAGGCGCCCACGGTCTCCGCCAGCGACGCGCGCGGCCCCGGCTTCCAATTGGGCAGCCGCAAGGTGCTGCCGTGGATGCCGCGGCGCACGGCCATCGACCTGTGGTGCCTGGGCGAACAGCGCCTGGGCGAACTGCGCGCGCACTCCATCGGCAACGCGAAACTCGACAACCCCGCCTACCCCGGCGAATACTCCGACGGCAAGGCGAAGGTCGTCCAGGGCAGCGACGTGGTGGAACGCCCCGAACCCGGCGAGGCGCGCGCCTGGACCGACCAGTGCATGCGCCTGCGCTTCCGCGTGCTGGGCGAAGGCGAAACGTACGGCGTGAAGGCCATCGAGGGCCCGCACAAGCTGGTCCTGGACCGGCCGTACAAGGGCGATTCGGCCGCGGGCAAGGCCTTCGAACTCACGCGCGAGGAACCGGGGCTCCACAACATCGCCAAGCTGCGCCTGGCCGAAGCGCTGGCCGCCGAGAAGGCCGGGAACCTGGGCACGGCGTGGCAGCGCTACACCGAAGCCTGGGGCCTGGAATCGCGCGCGTACCCCGAAGTGCTGGGCACGGCGCACGATTCGGTGATGGGCGTGGTCTTCTACCTCTTCCTGCTGCTGCCGTTCTGCTTCTTCATCGAACGCCTGGTCTTCGCGAGCAAGACGATCGAACGGCAGATCATGCTCTTCTTCGCGATCTTCATCGGGATGTTCTGCCTGCTCTGGGGCGTGCATCCGGCCTTCAGCCTCGTGGCCGCGCCGCCGATCATCCTGCTCGCGTTCGTGATCATGAGCCTCGCGGGGATCGTGATCGCGATCGTGTACGGGAAGTTCAACACCGAGATGCGCATGATGCAGCAGGGCGTCCAGGGCGTGCAGTCGGCGGACGTGAACCGCGCGAGCGCCGGGCTGGTGGCGGTGACGCTGGGCATCAGCCAGATGCGCCGGCGCCTGCTGCGCACGATGCTCACCTGTCTCACCGTCGTGCTGCTCACGTTCACGGCGCTCTCGTTCACCAGCATGGTGCCGTCGCTGGCGCAGGCGCACATCGACCTCTCGCCCGGCACGGAAAAAGACGCGCCGTACCAGGGCATCATGATCCGCCAGCTCAACTGGGACACGCTGCGCATCGACGCGTACGAACAGTTCGAGCGGGAACTGAACCAGGACGGCCTGCAGGTCTGCCCGAGCTTCTGGCGGGTGGCCAAGGCGGACCAGAAGATCTTCGTGGACGTGATCAACGAGGACGGCAAGATCGCCTCGCCTTCCTCGATGATGGGCCTCTCGCCCTACCACAAGGACCTGTACGGGAGCAAGGTCGGGGAATCGCTCGTCGCGGGGCGCTGGCTGGACGCCGGGGACCGTTCCGTGGTGCTGCTGCCGGAATCGATCGCGCGCATCCTCTACCAGCCCAAGGACGCGAAGGACGCCGACTGGGACGTGAAGCAGGTCGTCGGCAGGAACGTGAAGCTGGGCAGCTACGAAGTGAACGTAATCGGCATTTTCAAGCCCGACCTGTTCAGCAACGAGATCAAGGACCTGGACGGCGAACCGATCACGCCCGTGGACTTCTCGGCCAGCCAGGCCTCGCGCGGGGCCGAAGCCAAGAACGACCAGGACGCGAGCGTCGAGAGCCTGGGGGCGGTGGCCAGCACGAAGTACCAGCACGTGAACGCGGGCGAATCGATCATCGTGCCGTGGCAGCTCGCGAGCGTGATGGGCGGCGACCTGCGCGCCGTGGCGGTGAAGATCGACGACAAGGAAAAGCTGGAGTACGTGAAGGACCGCATCCTGAAACGCGTGCAGAAGAACCTCTTCGTCGGCATGGAAGGGCGCCGCCGCCTGTACGCGAGCACCCCCAAGACGAACCTGACCGGCCTGGGCAACCTGCTGGTGCCGCTGGCGATCTCGGTGCTGATCCTGCTGAACGTGATGATCGGCGCGGTGTACGAACGCAACCGCGAGATCAAAATCTTCAGCGCGCTGGGGCTGGCGCCCTCGCACATCGCGGCGCTCTTCCTGGCCGAAGCGATCGTCTACGCCACGCTGGGCGCGATCCTGGGCTACCTGCTCGGGCAGGGCGCGGCCAAGTTCGTGCAGGTCTTCGGCGAACAGCTCGGCATCGGCGGCCTGTACCTGAATTACTCGTCTTCCAGCGCGGTCTTCGTCACCGGGCTGGTGATGGCCTCGGTCGTCGCCTCGACGCTCTACCCCGCCTGGCAGGCCTCGCGCGCGGCCGCCCCGTCCGAAGACCGGAGCTGGGGCGTGCCCGATCCGGTGGGCGACGAGATCTCGCTGGAACTGCCGTTCAGCTTCCAGCGCGACCTGGTGCCCGGCGCGGCGCTCTTCCTGCACGAATACTTCGACAGCCACGCCGAATCGTCCCTGGGCAAGTTCACCGCCAAGGAAGTGACGCTGGAAGCCTTCCACACCGACAACGGGCAGGGCATGTGCCTCTTCTTCATCGCATGGCTCTCGCCCTACGACCTGGGCGTGAGCCAGGAAGTGCAGATCTACATCGTGCCGACGGCGGAAGGGCTGTACGTGACGGAAGCGTCCTTCTTCCGCATCTCGGGGTACGTGACCTCGTGGCAGCGCGTGAACCTGCCGTTCCTGAACGCGCTGCGCAAGCACCTGCTGATCTGGCGAACGTTCTCGCCGCAGCAACGCCTGGATTACGCGATCCGCGGGTACTACCAGTTCCAGGAAGCCTTCGAAGCGGTGGGTTGGCCGCCGCCGGAAGGCATGGATTTGCCACCTCGGGAGGAACTCGACGGGGAACCGGAAGCGGAAGAAGACGTGCCTCCGCAGACGCTCCCGTCCACAACGTGATTCATGGCCGGCATCGACAAGGAACTTGAAGAATATCGCAAGATCATGACGGTCCCCGACCGCTTCGAGGAAGGCTTCTCGTGGCGGACGGTGGTCGGAGCGGTCTTCCTCGGCTTCGTCATGATGCCGGCCTCCATGTACATGGGGCTGGTGGTCGGCGGCGCCAACATCGGCGAAGCGGCGCGCTGGGTGACGGTGATCCTGTTTCTCGAGATCGCCAAGCGCAGCATGGTCAGCCTGAAACAGCAGGAACTCTTCGTCCTGTACTACATGGCCGGCATCGCGCTGCAATCCCCCTTCGAAAACCTGCTCTTCCGCCAGTATCTGGTCTGTTCGCCCGCCGCGGCCGACATGCAGATGGTGGACCAGTTCCCGTGGTGGGTCGCGCCCTCGCGCGAAGAAATCCGCATGGCGGGGCGCACGTTCTTCACCTGGGGCTGGGCGGGTCCGATCGGAATGATCGTGCTCGGCAACGTGATCGGGCGCATCGACCACTTCGGGCTCGGTTATTTCCTCTACCGCCTCACCAGCGACGTCGAACGCCTGCCCTTCCCCATGGCGCCCGTCGGCGCGGCCGGCGCGGTGGCCCTGGCCGAAAGCGTGCAGGAGAAGCAGACTTGGCGCTGGCGCACCTTCTCCATCGGCACGATGCTCGGGCTGATGTTCGGCGCGGTCTACTTCGCGGTGCCGGCGATCACCGGCGCGGTCTTCGGCCAGGCCGTGCAGATCATCCCCATTCCCTTCATCGAATTGACCGACAAGACCAGCGACGTGCTGCCCGCGGTGGCCATGGGCCTGGCCGTGGACCTGGGGCTGGTGATCGTCGGGTTCGTGATCCCGTTCTGGGCGGTCGTGGGCAGCGTCGTGGCCGTGGTGAGCATGATCGTGATGAACCCGGCGCTGTACAAGCTGGGGCTGCTGCCGCACTGGACGCAGTCGATGAACACCCCGCAGACGGGGCTCTCCAACCAGATCGACTTCTACATGAGCTGGAACATCGGGATCGCGCTCTCGATCGCGATCATCGGCTTTTGGGCGATCTTCCGCGGGCTGCGGGCGGCCAAGACCGAAGGCGCGATGGATTTCAGCAAGCTCTGGAAGAAGAACACCGAGCGCGGCGACCTCTCGATCTGGACCAGCCTGTTCATCTACCTCTTCTCGACGTTCAGCTACATTGCTTTCTGCTACTTCCTGGTGCCGGGCTTCCCGATCCTGTTCTTCGTCTTCTACGGGTTCATCTACACGCCCATCGTCAGCTACGCGACGGCGCGCCTGGAGGGCATGGCCGGGCAGGCGGTCAACATCCCGTTCATCCGCGAAGCCGGGTTCATCCTGGCCAGCCGGTGGGGGCATTACCAGGGCATCGACGTCTGGTTCGCGCCGATCCCCATTCACAATTACGGCTACACGACCGTCGGCTTCCGGCAGGTGGAACTGACCGGCACCAACCTGCGCAGCATCATCAAGACCGAGATCGTGGTGCCGCTGATCATCTTCCCGGCCAGCATCATCTTCAGCCAGTTCATCTGGAGCCTCGCGGCGATCCCGTCGGACGCGTACCCGTACGCCAACCTGTACTGGGACGTCAACGCGCGCTCGCAACTGCTGCTCTTCAGTTCGACGACCGGCGGCGAATCGCCGTTCTTCGACGCGCTGAAGCCCATCGTGATCTTCGCGGGCCTGGGGACGGGCACGATGCTGTACATCGTGCTGGCGACCTTCAGCCTCCCGACGCTGTTCATCTACGGCGTGGTGCAGGGCTTCGGGCACGCCAATCCGCACGGGCTGGTGTTGCAACTGGTGGGCGCGCTCATCGGGCGGTACTACTTCGAAAACCGCTTCGGGCGGGAGAAGTGGCGCCAGTACGCCCCGGTGCTCGCCGCGGGCTACGGCTGCGGCGTGGGCCTGATCAGCGCCGGCAGCGTGGCCATCGGCATGATCTCCAAATCCGTCTCGCAATTGCTCTACTGAGGCGCGGCGCGCCGCCGATTTCGCCCCGCGGCCCGGCGGGAAAATCGCGCGCCCGCTTCGCGCAAATGTGCGCGGCCGGAGCGGCGTAATTCGCGCGGCGAAACCCGGTAATGTAAGGTGTAAACGGAAATAAAATGGGCGGTCCCGCGAGGAACCGCCCGAGCATGCCGTCCGTCCGCGGTCCGGAACGTCCGCGGGATTAGAGCGACTTGACCAGGCTGCGGAGCTGATCCTTCAGCGCTCCGCGGATGAGGCGGTCGAGCACGCGCTTCTGCTCGTCGGTGAAGATGGGCTTGCGGCCCCGCTTGCCGTCCCCGCCCCCGTTGGCGGCTCCACGCGTCTTTCCAATAGCATTCGGTTTTCGTCCACGCGGCATCGAAAAAATCTCCTTTGGTCCTGGTAACGACTCCCTTCTACCCTCATATCGGGCGATGTAAAGGGACGAATTGAACTTATGCCCGCCCGCAATTTTCAAAAGAGAATTGAGGTTTGAATCCTGGGCGCGCGTCCTTGAATTGCACGCGCCGCGGTGTTTTAATCCGGGACGGCTCCTATAGCGGCTTCGTTTCTTTGAATCCAGAACTCGCGGGGTTTTTCCATGCCCGATTGCGTATTCTGCAAGATCGGTTCGCGCGAACTCCAGGCGATGGTGGTCTACGAAGATCCCGATTTCATCGCCTTTCGGGACATCAATCCGATGGCGCCCGTGCACGTCCTGATCATCCCCAAGGCCCACTACGACAGCCTGGAGGAATTCCAGGCCCAGGACGCGAACCTGCTCGGGCGCATGATGCTCGCCGCGACCCACATCGCCCGCCAGGAACGCGTGGCCGAACGCGGCTACCGCCTGATCCTGAACGTCGGCAGCGAAGGCGGGCAGGCGGTGCGGCACCTGCACGTCCACCTGATCGGCGGGCGCCAGTTGCAGTGGCCGCCGGGCTGATCGCGCGGCCTCAGGGCCGGGGCGAGGACGGCGCGGGCGTGGCGGGCTCCGGCGCGGCGCGGTCGAAATAGATGCATTTGTTGGGCGCGTCGAAGGTGACGGCGTCGAAGCGTCTGAGCAGCGGCGTCCCGATCAAGTTGCTCGTCAGGCGCAGGTCCTCGGCCACGGACGCCCCCACGCCCTGCGAAGCGTCCAGCACCTTGAGCGGCTGGTCTTCCAGGACCAGCTTGCCGAACTCCAGCCGCTTGGCCACCGAGGCGTAGTAGACCAGGTCGCACCCGTTCTTCTCGCCGCCGAAGCGCATCCGTCCGCACTCGGCGCCCAGCTCGAGCCCGTATTCCGCGGGCTTCTTGAAGGCCACGAAGTACGGCCCGCCCGCGCCGGTGTCCACCAGAAAGCTCGCGCGCGCCTTTCCGTTGACCACGCCCTCGACCCGAGGGAGCGCCTCGCCCAGGGGCTTGTGCAGCGGAAGGCGCACGCGTTCGACGCCCGCGGCCGGCTCGGGCAATGCGCCTTGGACCGGCCACAGGATCATGCGCCCGCGGGCATAGTCGAGCGTGAAGCGGGCCCGTCCGAGAAAGTCGAAGCCCAGAATCGCCTCGAACTGGCCCAGTTTCTGGCCCTCGCGGTGGTCGATCAGCCCGACGGCCACGTCGGCGTGCGCGCTGCTCCCGAGTTGCAAGCTGGGCAAGACGGCCTTCTGCACCGAGATCCCGCCGACGAACGCGCCGTTCAACTGCTCGGTGCCGGTCACCCGCACGTCTTTCAGTTTCACGCGGGCCTTGTTGACCAGGGTCAATTCCGCGCCGGTATCGATCAGGCAGGAACAGGACGCCTCGCCGATCTTCGCGGTCACGAAGGCCCGGTCGCCTTCTATTTTCATGGGAAAGGCCACGGCCTCGGCGGGCAGGTCGGCGTGGGCGGGCTTGGGCGCGATAAAGACCTCGCCGTCCTCGCCGGCCGCCGCGTGGCCGCAAATCAGCATGATGGCCAGAAGCAACCCGGCCCGGGACTGTTTTTTGATGTCCTTGTTCCGCACCGGTCAGGGCCCTCGAGCGTCCAACAGAGACGAGGCCATTTCGGGTCTTATCAGCCCAAACCGGCGAGGCTTTGGGAGTTCTTGCAAGCCGTTCGAAATAGAAAGATTACAGGACGCGTTGCATGCATTTCAGGAACCGGATGCACGAAAGTCATTAGCGCTATTTTCATGCCGGAAA
>JAHCJK010000181.1 GCA_026184295.1 Planctomycetota bacterium | reverse complement strand
TGCAGGCGCAGCACCAGTTCCCCGCGGTACTCCTTCATCATGGCTTCCACGTGCGGCTGCAGCGGCATCTTCAGGCGCACGCCTTCGGCCAATTCGCGCAGGATGCCGGCCTCGCGGGCGCGGTCGCGCGAGGGATCGGCGCGCAGCAGGTACCCGAAGGCGATCCCGGCGCAGAAGGCCGCGGCCGGAGTCGCCCAATCGCGGTCGTTCATGGCACACAGCAACAGGGCCGCAAGGGCCGCAAACAGGATCAACGTCAAGCCGGGAGGCAGCGTTCTTCGCGCGTGCCCCAGCCGAGGCGGCCATGCCAAGGACGCGCCCACCAGGGCGCCCAGGGCCACGGTCGAAAAGAGCAGGACCGGAAAGAACCCGACCGGCATCTCATCTCCTGCGCAGCGTACGCTGAAAGCCGAACAGCGGCGTAAAGTACCCCGTGAATAAAAAGAGCACGAACAGGCTGACGGCCACCTGCGCGCCCACGAAGACCAGGAAGCGCACTTTCGCCCCTTGCAGGTCGCCGCGTTCCTCGTACAGGTCGGCCATGCGCGAGAGCGCCTGCGGGAGTTCGCCCTGGCGCTGCGCGGTCGCGGCCATCTGAACGAAGGTGCCCGGGAAGAACGGCTGCGCGCGCAGGGCCTCTTCCAGCGCCGCGCCCTGCGACAGCCGGTGCGCGACCTCCGCCAGCGCGGCCTGCGCGGGCACGAACGAGGTCGCCGCGGCGGCCATGTGGAAGGCCCCGTCGATGGCGAGCCCGCGCTGGAGCAGTAGCGAGAGCAAGCGGCAGGCGTGCGCGAGCGAGATCGTGCGCAGGAACTCCCCCAGCACCGGCGTCAGCAGCGCCATGCGCTGCAGCGAATGACGCACGCGCCGCGAGGCGCCCAGGCGGCGGTACGCGAACCAGCCCACCGCCAGGGCGGCGGTCGCGAGCGCCCAGCAGCCCGGTTCGCGAATCCAGTGACCGAGCATGAATAGGAAGTTCGTGGCCCAAGGCGTCTCGATTCCCCAGCCATCGTACGGCCGGACGACGTGCTCGAAGAGCATCGGGAGGTTCCAGAGCGAGAGTCCCACGATCAGGACGAAGAGCACCACGGCCGTCGCGACGGGCGAGATGAGCAGCGACCACAGGGCCTCGCGGAAGCGGATCTGCGCCCGGTACGCGCGCACAAGTTCCATCAGCACCGCGTGAAGCTGGTTGCTCGCGACGCCCTGTTCGACCATCGCGATCATCAGTTCGGGAAAGACGCCGGGCTGCGCGCGCAGCGCTTCGCCCAGGGTCGCGCCGGAGGCCACGCGCGCCTGCACGGCTTCCAGCGCCCGGCAGAGCCGGCGGCTCTCGGTGTCGCGGCCGAGGGCCTTCAGCGCGTCGGGCAGCGGCACGTGCGCGCGCACGAGACCGGCGAGGAGTTCCACGAAGAGGGCCAGGTCCGCGGCGGAGAGCGGGCCGGAAAACCCAAGGGCCGCGAGAAGTCCGGGCGCGGGCAACAGCGGAGGGGGCGGGGGAGGCGGCGGTTCCGCGTCGTGCGTGCTCATAGGGGCCGTTCGTCCGATTTGCACCGGCGGAAAAATAACGTGCTCCGCCAGCATAACGATTTTCGCGGTGAACGGTGCAAAAAAGAGCGCGGCGTTGCGGCCTAGAATTCCATCTCGTCCAGGGCCTTCGCGCCGATGCTGAGCGGGATATACGCGGCGAGCGAGGTGAGGCAGCAGACGACGAAGAGCATCCCGACCAGGTACATCCGGAAGAGTTGCGCGTCTTCGTTGCTTTCCAGCGCGGCGTCGAGGTACTTATTGCAGACGATAGCCTCGGCCACGATGATCAAAAGCACCATCGAGATCGAGAGAATCAGCGTCAGCGTTCCGCCGAAGCCTGAGACGATCTTGGACGGATTCTGTTCGTGCAGCGACGGGAAGATCGCGCCCATACCGACCGCGAGCCCCGTCAGGCCGACGCAGAGCATCGCCGAGGTCGCGAGCTGCAGAAAGAGGATGAACCCGCCGCTCTTGAGGATGTAGTTGCTCAGGCAGACCAGCGAGAGCGTGATCACCAGCGCGCCGCCCAGGCTGAAGATGAACTTCGCGACCAGAATGCGCCGGCGTTCGACCGGGACCAGCCCGAGCACCCAGAAGCGCTGGCCTTCCAGCGAGATGAGCGGGAAGACGAAGCGGCTGACCATCGTCGCGAGCGTCAGGCAGGTCGCGCCGAGGTTCAGGAACGAGATCAGGCTGTGGTAGAACGGCCGGTCGATGGGGTAGGCGAAGTTCCGCAGGTTGCTGATGTAGACCGTCAGCAGCCCGAAGAAGATCAGCACCTGCGACCACTGCACCGGATCGCGCAGGAACGTCTTCACGTCCTTGATCACCATCACGGTCACGGCGGGGTAGCGGCGCTGGAACGGCTGCGCCAGGGCCTCGATCAGGCCGCGCCGCTTGACCCGGCGCCCGCGCCCGGCCGCGTGCGACTTCGAGAAGCTGGTCTCGTAGATGGCCCCCGCCGCGAACCAGCCGAGGCTGACGAAGAAGAGGGCGCTGGTGCAGAGCGCGGCGAAGAAGAGCCCCGCGTCCCGGAAATCCTGGTCGCGCATGCCGATGCTGGCGTCGCGCGCCACCGCCAGCAGCCCGTGCGTGATCCAGTAGTTCGGGAGCATCGGGTGCTGCGTGAACTGGAGCCGCCCGAGGATCATCTGGACATCGGCCTTCATCTCGCCCGCGCCGATGCTGGCCAGGCCCGACTGGAGCTTGAGCACGTCCACGGCCAGATACGCCGCGCCCGCCGCCGCGACGCAGGCCAGCACCGCCAGCATCTTGCCGCGGTGCCGAGGGACGATGGCCGTCAGCACCAGGCCGATCAGCGCGCCCATGGCCGCGGGAATGATCACGAACGGAATCAGGAAGACGACCATCACCGGGTAGTAGAACCAGCTCACGTCGGACTGCATGCCGTAGGCGATCAGCAGCGGCAGGCCCAGCGCGAAGAGCGCCCAGGAACTGAAGACGAGCGACTCGATCATCTTGTACAGGTAAATGGTGTCGTGGCGGATCGGGAGCGAGAAGAGAAACGTCGTCTCGGGCGACCGGAAGAGGTTGCTGAACGAGATCAACGCGTTGGAGAAGACGAGCATCACCGTCAGCGTCAGGAAAAAGAGGCTGAGGATGTGTTTCACCAGTTGGTCGCGGAAGATGTAGGCGTGAACGTTCAGGAACTGGAAGGACTGATTGAAGAGGATGAAGAGCGCGGCCCAGAAAGCCGTGCCGAGCACGGCGACGACGACAACCTTGAGCATCGATTCGCGATGCAGGTTATGAAGAAGATTGCGTAAGCATTGGATGCGAACGCGCAAGAGTAAGCTGAGCGCACCCGATGCCATGCCGTTCCCGCCTTGGAGTGGTAGCCCGCACCGCCGGGCCGCCGTATCCTCTTATCCATAACCCCAGATGGAGCCAATACAAAGAGGAAGTGTCCCGGCCGAACAAAAGCCGACAAGATTTTACATACTGAATGTTTGACTCGTGCAACCCTCTCGTTTATATGCACAGGTGCAACACGTGTGCTTGGTTCAGGTTAAGGAGCTAACGTGGCGACGGTAATCCCCTTCCCAGCTTGGCGATACAACCCTTCGAAGATTTCGGGGAACCTGGATGACGTGGTGGCGCCGCCCTACGACGTCATCTCCATCGAAGATCAGGATGCGTTGTACAAGCTTAACCCACACAATGTCGTTCGTTTGATCCTCGGCCGCCAGTACGACGGCGACGGCCCGGGCGACAACCGCTACACGCGTTCGGCCAAGGCGCTGCAGCAGTGGATGGACGAAGAAGTCCTCGTCCAGGACGCCGTGCCCTGCTTCTACGTGTACGAACAAGAATTCGAGGTCGTCGTCGGCGCCGACGCGCAGCGCAAGCGCTACGTCCGCCGCGGCGTGCTCAGCGCGCTCAAGCTGGAACCCTTCGGTACCGGCCACGTCTACCCGCACGAAGAGACCTTCGCGTCGCACAAGACCGACCGCCTGATGCTGACCCGCGAATGCCGCGCGAACCTTTCGCCCGTCTTCGGGCTGATGCCGGACGAGAACGGCGAGATCGTCAAGCTGCTGGCCTCGGTCAAGGGCAAGCCGACGGTCGAGATCGAGGAACAGAGCGGCATCGTCAACCGCGTCTGGGTGGTCAGCGATCCCGCGTTCTGCGCGGCCTTCAGCAAGGCCTGCGAGCCGCAGAAAGTGTTCATCGCCGACGGGCACCACCGTTACGAGACCGCCTGCAACTACCGCGAAGAGCGCAAGGCCAACGACAGCCAGCCCGGCAACAAGAATCCGCGCCCGTACGACTACGTCCTGATGATGTGCGTGCCCTTCAACGACCCGGGCCTGCACATCCTCCCGACGCACCGCCTGGTCACGACGCCCGCGGGCTACGACGCGAAGGCGTTTCTCGCCAAGGCCGGCGAACTCTTCGAGGTCAAGGATGCGACGGACGCCGATCTGATTGCGCTCTCCGAAGATGCGACGGGCCCGGTGCGCTTCGGCGTGCTGCTGGCCGGCGGCGCCAAGAAGATCGTCACCGCCAAAGCCAGTGTCCAGGCCGCGATGGCCAAGGTGGCGCCCGGCAAGAGCGACGCGTGGCGCGGCCTCGATGTCGCCGTGCTGCACGAACTGATATTGAAGGGCATGGTGGGCCTGAACGGCAACGGAAACGGCCATGGGCACGGCAACGGCAATTCGGTGATCTACACCAAGGATGTGCGCGAAGCGATCGCCAAGTTGGCCGGCAACGGCACGCCGAACCTGGGCATCGTGATGCGCCCGACCCGCATCGAGCAGGTTCGCGACGTTTCCCTGCACGGCGAAAAGATGCCGCACAAGTCCACGTACTTCTTCCCCAAACTCCTCTCGGGCCTCGTCATCCGCAAGATGTAAGCTGCGTCATTCGCTTAAACAAAAAAGGGCAGCCGCGAGGCTGCCCTTTTTCATGCCGAAGCTCTTGGCGAATTACTTTCCGACGGTGAAGGTGAAGTTCAGGCCCAAGCGGAAGTTGGTCATGCTGTTGTAGCCGATCTTGGGGAAGCCCGAGCCCGGAGCCGGCCCGACGTTGGCCCGGTACGTGGGGAAATCGACCACGGCAATCTTGTTCCAGTATTCCACACCACCGAACGCCGTAACCGAAAACCATGCCAGCGGCTGATATTTCACCGAACCCGTTCCGGTGGCCCGGAGGACGATTTCATCGTCGTCCAGTTTCACCTGATACCGATCGCCGGAACCCGGAGCCCCCGAGGTTTCCCAGGAACTGGTCATCTTTCCGTCCGTGCTGGAGGCCATGGGCGATACGGTCCCACCCACGGTAAAGGTGAACTTCTCGAAGGGCGTGAAGTTTACGTCCAGCCCCGCGGTCCCGCCGTAAAACATCGAATCCAGGTGTTCTCTCAGGCGGTAGGCTTCAGGGCCTCCCGTGGACACCAAGGACGCGTCATGGTCCAGCGTGGCGTACGTGAAGCCAAGCGTGGGCGAGAATTCAATCAATCGGTTCAACCGGTAGTTGGTCTTGAAGAGAAGATTCGCATCGATGAACTGGTTGTCGCTGGTTCGAAGAATCGAACTGGGCGTGCCGCCAAGCCCTACGAAGGCGAAATCCGACGCGGCATTGGGCACGGAATCGTCGTACTGAAATGCAAAGACGACAGGGAGATTGGGGACCGCCTGGCGGCTCTTTGCTTCGGTGAACCAGTAGTTGCCGCTTCCTTCCACGCGAAATCCCTTGCCCAGCCACGAAGGCATGTCCTTGAAGACGTAGCCCACGGCCAGGCGATAGGCGGGCGCAACGGTCTCTTCTTCGGACGGCTGGAGGATGCGTTGGAAGGTCGGTGGAGTAACCGAAACGATGTTCGATTCCCGCTTGGGTCCGTTGAAGATTAGCGCGCTGACGCCCGGCTCGATGTAGAGCCCGCTCTTTGCATCGGACTCCTTGTACTTCTCGGCCGTCTTCTTCTCGGCCTTCGGGGCAGGCTTCGTTGCCGTCGTTTCAGCCCGAAGAGATCCGACGCAAAGCACTGCGGCAAGTAGCCATACAAGATTACGCATCGTGTCTCCCAAGAGTGTGGTCTTTGCAAAGGCCACGCAAGACTACCGGGGAAACAGTTTGTTTCAACCGTATCTAAGAATCTATTCTGACGGTAGTTATGCCGAATTCGGCGCTACTCGGTCGCCAGCCGTTCCATGGACGCGTAGCACTTCTGGGCGGCCGCTTCGGGCGGGAGCGCCCAAATATCCTTATTGAAGAGTTCGATCGAGAAGAGGCCTCGGTAGCCGTGCGCTTCCAGGCGCGCGATCAGGCCCTTCACGTCCAGGGTGCCTTCGCCGGGCAGGACGCGGTCGCTGTTGCAGTTGCTCAGTTCGCCGGGTTTGTCGCGCATGTCGTCCACGTGAAAGTGCAGAATCTTCGCGATGACCGCCGGCGTCAGGTCCTCGAACTTGCTGCTGGTGCAGTGATAGTGCGCGGGGTCGAAGAGAATCCCGACGCGCGGGTGGTCGGCGGCCTTGGCCACCGCCGCGGCCGCGCGGATGCTCTTCACCACCGGCGACCAGTTGAACTCGATGGCCAGGGAGACGCTTTGCGGAAAGGCTTCGGCCAGTTCGCGCGTGGTCCTGCCGATGGTCTCGAGCGTGCCGAGGTCCGCGGGTTGCCCGGCATCGGGACCGTCTGTGCCGGCCACCATCACGCCGCCGCCCAGTTCCGCGAGCAGTTCGGCGTTGGCGCGGAGCAGCGCGTGATTCTTGGCGCGGGCATCCGCCGCGCCGAAGGACTGCACGGTGGTCTCGAACCCGCCGACGCAGCGCAGGCCGTACTCGGCCAGCAGCGCCTTCACGTCGGCCACGGAGCGCCCGGCTTCGATCCACTTCTTCATCAGCGGCAGGTTGAATTCGAGCTGCTTGAAACCCGCCCGGGCCGACGCGCGCAGGACTTCTTCGAACGACGGCTGCGCGATGGAGATGGTGTTGAGGGCGATCTGGCTCTTGTTCACGCGAAGGCTCCTTGTTCCTGCAGGCGGCGGACGATCGATTCGGAGAGTTCGACTTCCTTCAAGGCTTCGGCGGCGGGGGAGAGCGGCGTCTCTTCGCCCAGCACCGTCTGCACGAACAGCCGGGCCTGCTCGGAGAACCCGTCCACGCAGCGCAGCGACGGGCGGATTTCGCGGGCCTCCCCGCCTTCGGGATTCTCGTACGCGGCGACTTCCGCGATCTGCCGTTCGGCCAGCGGCGAAGGCATGCGCGCCGTCAGCTTCGCGCGCTGGAAGTAGACCTCGACGCCTTCGTCCCAGTGGTTGGTCTGGTGCGAGGGGAAATCCAGGTGCACGGCCGCTCCGGAGGCGAAGCGCCCCGTGTGGAAGTGGCTGACGGTCTTGCCGACCGCGTTGCGGTTGAGGTGCTCGAGGGCGAAGTCTTCGCCCGCAACGTAGCGCGCCAGGTTCGTCTGGTGGCTGTAGAAGTTCGTCCAACTCGTGTGCGCCTTCCAGGCGTGCTCGGTCATCCAGTCGGGCTTCGGTTCGAAGCGCGAAGGATACTTCGCCGCTTCGTCGCCGGCGTTGATCGCGGGTTCGCGGAACCACTGCCAGTCGCCGTGGCAGCACCAGACGCGCAGGGAGAGCATCGGGCCGAACGCGCCGCTCTGCTTCCACTCCGCGACCTTCGCCTTCGCCCAGCGCATGCCCGGGTCGCAGCGCTTCATGTAACCGACCTGGTAGACGAGCTTCTTCGCCACGGCGAGATCGGCCAGTTCGCGGCCCTTGGCGCTGGTGTTCACCTGAGGCTTTTCGGTGATCACGTGCTTGCCCGCGTTCAGCGCGTCTTCGACCAGTTCCGCGTTCAGGTGAAACGGCGTGATCGCGACAACCGCGTCCAGCTTCGCCTTCGCGAGCATCTCCCGGTGGTGCCCGTACGTCTCCGCGATGCCGTAGGCCTTCGCCACCTGCGCGGCGGTCCGCGCGCGGCCTTCGGCCAGGGCCACCAGTTCGACGCCGGGGAGTTTCCAGTAGTTCTGGATATGCGCGAGCTGCCCCATGTAGCCGGCGCCCACGAATCCGATGCGAATCCCGCCCATGTGCGATTCTCCTTGGATGCCGTGTTCAGCGCGCCGCCGCGCGGGCGAAGGCCAGGATGGCGTCGTCGGCCGCGAGCGACATCGGTTCGGGCTTGCCGTGGCCCTTGCCGCCGTAGGGTGCGTTTGCCAGCGCGTTGTAGCAGCAGATGAACGCGCGGCGCGGCCGGTCCGAGGTATTCGCTTCGGAACTATGAAAGGTGTTGCCGTGGAAGAAGAGCGCGCTCCCGCTGGGCGCCTCGCAGTAGTGCACGGGCAGGCGTTCTAGCACGGCGTTGACGCGGTCGCGGTCGATGCCGGCCTGGCTGCCGACGCGCCCGTGGTCGAAGCGGCCCAGCAGGTGCGAGCCCGGTATCACCTTCAGGCAGCCGTTCGCCTTGGTGGCCGGATCAAGCGCGACCATGCACGACAGCATGCGCGGGTACAGCACGCCGTCGTTGTACCAGTAGCCGTAATCCTGGTGCCATTCCCACGCGCCGCCGACCTTGGGTTCCTTGAGCATCACCTTGCTGTGCCAGTGGTAGACGTCCTCGCGCAGCAGCATGCGCACGTTGTTGACGATGCGCGGGTTGAACGAGACGGCGCTGAAGACGTCCTGCCCCTCGTCCATCCACAGCGCGAGCTTGCTCGAACGCCCCGCGGCGTCGGGCATGTTGCTGGTCTTGCTCTTCACGCGCTGGCCCTGCTCGACTTCCTCGATCAGGATCGCGATCTCCTCGGGGGAGAAGACGTTCTCCACCAGGACAAAACCGTCACGGTCGAAGCGTTGTACCTGTTCGGCGTTCAGCATGATTCGTGGCTCCCGTTGCCCGGCGCGTGCGTCCCTGCGCCCATGTGCTCGATACACCAAGATATCCCTTGAGCGCGGGCCGGGTAAATGGACGGGCAGGGCTTTATAATGGACAAAAACGAGATTGAGGGATAATGGGCGGCGTGCAGGTGGTGGGTCGCCCGGCTATATAAGGAGCGTTCGCGTGTCCAAGTTCTACTCCATCGGCGTGATCCCGTCGCCGATCCACGTCTTCAAGCCGCACCAGCACAAGACCTGGGAGATCGTGGCCTACACCCACGGCACCGGCACGGCCACCGTCGGCGACAAGGAGTACCCCTTCGAGCCCGGCACCATCATCTGCATGCCGCCGAACATCGACCACAGCGAGCGTTCCGAGAGCGGCTACCGCAACATCTACATCCACACCGACGAGTACCCCGCGAACGCGGGGCAGGTGCCGGTCTATGCCGACGGGGAGGAGCGCCCCTTCTACCACGTGGCGATGCTGCTCTACCGCGAATCCCGCCTGCGCCAGGGCAACTGGAAACTCGTCGCGCAGGACTTCTTCGACATCCTGATGCTGTACCTGAATCGCTGGCAGAGCGCCAACAGCACGCCGCACCTGGTCGAGCGCCTGAAGCACGCGATCTTCGAGAACCTTCACAATCCCGGCTTCGACCTCGGCGCGGCGCTCGACGACCTGCCGCTCTCCCGGGACCACGCGCGCAAACTCTTCGTCGAAAACACAGGCAAGACTCCGCTGCAGTACCTGACGGCGCTGCGCGTGGACGAGGCCCAGCACCTGCTGCGCTACGGCGGATACAGCGTGAAAGAGATCTCGCGGCGCGTCGGCTACGAGGACCCGTACTACTTTTCGCGGCTCTTCAAGAAATGGGTGGGCGTCAGTCCGGAGAACTTCGCGCGGACGTAGCTACGCCACCGAGATCTGGTGCAGCTCGGTCAGGCGGCGCTCGAGCTGTTCCTGGTCTTCCTTCACCAGCACCTTCGCGTCGCGCAGCAGGGAGAGGCCTTCGTACGCGCCCGTCACGTGGTCGGTGGTGCCCTGGAAGAGGTCTTCGACGACCTGCTTGCGGAAGTTGCGGGTCTTTTCGCGCCCGCGCGGGTCGGTGGGGCCCAGAGCCTTGCGCGCGGCAATCTTCGCCAGGCACTTCAGGATGTCCGGGCGGTCCTCGGCGTCGTAACGGCCGTCGGGCGTGCGGCGGCCGAGGATGTTCAGGCCCACGGTCAGCGCGGCCAGGCTGGTCGGTTCGGTATCGTTGGCGTGCAGGATCGAGGCGATCGCGCCCATCACCGGAATCTGTCCGATGCGCGGCGCGAGCGCCTTCAGCACTTCCATGCGCACCTCGTCGTTGACCGACGATTGCGCGCCGATCTCGTGCAGCGCCTTGACGGCCAGCATCGCGTTCGCCGGGCCCCACACCAGGTCGCCGTTGATGATCTTCTTCCAGCGCGCGATCAGTTCGCGGGTCAGTTCCTTCACGAAGTTGGTCGGGCAACTGGTCGAACGCACGATCCGGCTCAGCCCCGCCAGCGCCACGGGCAGCTTCTCGACCAGGTCTTCGCCCTGCTTGATCTCGATGACCTTCTCGCCGGCCACCTCGATGGTCTCGGCGACCAGGTCGTCGCGGGTCTCGTCGAGCGCCCGGCGCAGCAGCCCGGAGACGGTCGCGATCAACTGCGCGTCGGCTCTGCGCGAGGACGCCAGGTACGCCAGGCCCTCCAGCGCGCCCACCTCCTCCTCGCGCTCGCCGCTCGAGACCGCCTGCAGGAGCCGGCGGCGGATGACGTCGTCGGCCTGCCGCGCCGCCGCGGGGGAGGCGCAGAGTTTGCCCAGCGCCGTGAGCAACACGGCCTGTCCGGGGAAATCGGGTTCGCTGCTGAGCGCCTGCAAACGCCGCAGGGCCTCGGTCAGCGCGTCGGTCGTGCGCGCCATCTCGCCCTTGGGCGGATGCAGTTCCAGCGCCAGGTTGCCGAGAATCCGCACGGCCTGCACGCGCGTCTCGGCGGGGCGTTCGGGCGCCAGGCGGTCGAGCAGCGGCTTCAGCGCCGGAAGGCCCATGCGCGCGATGCCGTCTTCCGCGATCTCGATGTCGGTCTTGAACCCGAAGTCGGTGATCGAGGCGAGGAACGCCTGCGCCACCTTGCCGCGCGTGGCCTCCGAGATGTCCGGTTCGGCCGGGAAGCGGCAGTGCATCGCGACGATGCGCATCCCGCGCGAGCCCGATTCCATCGCGCGCAGCAGGCACGCCGTGGCGCGCTCCTTGGCCTCCACCGAGACGTTCTGGTAGCGCACCAGGTCTTCGAAGAGCCGCAGAAAGTACTTCTGCGAGGCCTGCGTCGCGGTGTTGAATTCGTCGGCCAGCGCGTAAAGCGCGGGCTCGCCGCGGTGGATCATGGCCATGCCGATGGTGCGGGAGTCGCGCCCTTCCTGCGTGTCGCGGGCCAGGAACCCGGCGGCGAGCTTGAGCGTCGCGGATTCTTCCGGACTTCCGGCGTTGCTGTGCTCGAGCAGCACCTGCAGGAGAAACGCTTCGATCGCGGGCTCGGTGCACTTGGAATGTTCTTCGCGCAGCATGGGCAGCGTGATGTCCGGCGCGGCGGAACAGAGTTTCCGGATCAGCTTCGCGGCCGGCGTGTAGGTGTTCGCGACCGTGTGGGTCGAAGCGCCGGTGTTCACCACCGAGGAGATACGTCCAAGTACGACGCGGACGAGTTCCGCGACGCGCTGAGGCGTGCGCATCAGCGTCCCTGAACAAAGTCCGAGGATTTGGAGCAGGAGCACCGCGACGCGCTGCGCGGTCTCCGGCTTCAGCGTCGCCAGGGCCAGCACGGCGGCGGCGCCCAGTTCGACATCTTTGGCGTTCTGCGAGAGCAGCTTGATCAGGCGTTCGGCCCCGCGCGTGCGCAGGTCCTCGCGCGGCTCGCACAGCGCCTGCAGCGACTCGCGCAGGTCGTCGGCGATGCCGAGCACGAACAGCAGCCCGGCGGCCTCGCCGCGCACCGACGCCTCGCGGTCTTCCAGTCCCAGGAAGATGGCTTCGGCCTTTTCGTGCGGACTGGTGGGCGCGTGCGCCAGGATGCGCAGGGCCTCGATCCGTTCGCTCGCGCTCGCGGCCGTGACCAGCTTCAGCCGCAGCCGGTCGATCTCGTTGCGCGAAAAGAGCGGCTCGCCGCCTTCGCCGCTCACCGACCGGGCGCTCAGCGCGCCGGACGGAACCGCCGCGAGCAGCTGCGCGGGCGCGGGGGCCTCCGTGGCCGCCTCAGGCTCGGTGTCCCAGCCGCCGCCGGCCTCGAGTTCCTCGCGCAGGCAGATGACCTTGCGGCCGTCCTCCGCCAGCAGCGCCGGCGCGTCGTAGCTCTTCGGATCGACCTTGAGGTGGTTCGTGGACAGCGCGCCGAGAGTCGCTTCGTCCAGGTTCGCGGCGCCGTCCAGCAGGGCCGGGTCGAGCAGCAGGGCTTCGTGCGGCGTGCCGGGGCGCGCGGCTTCGAGAATGGCGGCGGAGATTTCGACCTGGTGCTTCAGCAGCGCGCCGACGCGGACCATCAGGCGGCGGCTCAGGCCCAGCTTCTGCGCTTCTTCGGGTTTGCGAACGCCGCGAATCATGCGTCAGGAGTCCTCCCGCCCCGGTTCAGGATATCTTACCCGCAGTTTCCGGCCTTGGCACCCAAAACCTACGTCCGCGTCGGCCGGTAGCAGATCCAGGCCATGAATAGCGAGACCACGTACAGGAAGAGGAGCGCGCCGGACATCGTGAGCATCGAGATGATGTCGTTGCCGGGCGAGATGAACGCGCCGAGGATG
>JAHCJK010000180.1 GCA_026184295.1 Planctomycetota bacterium | reverse complement strand
CGTGGACAAGGCCCTGGAATGGCTCGCCCGGCACCAGGAAGCCGACGGGAGCTGGTCCGTCCGCAAGACCGAAGGGCGCGGCTCGGGCGGCAGCATCGACTGGGACCCCGGCCTGACCGGCCTCGCGACGCTCGCGTTCCTCGGCGCCGGCCACACCGAAAAGGTCGGCAAGTACAAGGAAACCGTGCGCAAGGCCATCGCCTGGATGATCTCGCAGCAGAACGCCGACGGCGCGATCGGCGCCGACCCCAAGTGGCGCGAACACCACGGCGGCTTCGGGTACCACCACGCGATCTGCGGCATGGCCCTGGCGGAGGCCTCGGCGATGGGCCGCGAACCCAAGACCAAGGAAGCCGCGCAGAAGGCCGTGACCTACACCTGCGAGAAGTACCAGTACGGCGACGGCAGCGACAAGCTGGGCTTCCGCTACTCGCCCAAGGCCGCCGTCGGCGACGTCTCGGTCACCGGCTGGTACATCATGCAGCTCAAGAGCGCCAAGATCGCGGGCCTGCACGTCGATCCCGCGTCCTTCGAAGGCGCGCTGAAGTTCCTGGACAGCCGCGAGCAGGACCCGGCCAAGGTCAAGAAGGAAGACGACGGCTACGACACCGGCCGCCACCGCTACGGCTACACCGAACGCGGCGCGATGGTCAACACCACCAGCATCGGCATCCTCTGCCGCCTGTACCTGGGCGCCAAGCCCGAGGAAGTCCACGGCGCCGCGCTGTGGCTCCTGCGCACCAACGCCCCGGCGTGGAAGGCCGACCTGGGCGTGGCCAACGGCGGCGGCTGGCCCATGTACTACATGTACTACACGACGCTGACGATGTTCCAGACCGGCGGCGACGTCTGGAAGGAATGGAACACCGCGCTCAAGCAGACGCTCCTGAACAACCAGCGCAAGGACGGCGACGCCGACGGTTCCTGGGACCCGCTCAGCGATTGGGAAAAGAACGCCGGCCGCGCGTACACGACGGCGCTCGGCGCGATGTGCCTGGAAGTCTACTACCGCTACATGCCGCTCTACCGCGACCACTAAGCGCCGCGATATAAAAGCATACGCCGTTCGTCCTCAAGCCCGCGGAGCGACCCTCCGCGGGTTTGATTTTGAATGCCGCGTCTGAAAATCGGTCGTTCGGCCCGCCAACATCTTTCTCACCGAAGATTCGCAACCAGCGGCTAGCTCCTGCGTTAGCGGCGAATCCGCGCGCCATCGTGCGATTGGCCCCGTGCTCGCTTTATCTCCTCGCGAAACCGGCGCGGCCGTCGCGGCGCCGATCGCGAAACAGGGAGGACGTTTCCATGTCGTTCATCCGCAAGCTGCTCAGCTTCTATCACCCGTCCGAACGCCCCGCCGAGACGCTCATGACGGTCCTGCAGCGCCAGGGGCGCTACAAGCTCTTCCTCGCCGCGCTCCGCGACACGGGCCACGACCAGTTGCTCTACGAGCCCGGTCCGCTGACGGTCTTCGCGCCGACCGACGCGGCGTTCACGCGCCACCCCAGGCTGATGGACCTGCTCCACGACTACGACCACCTGGACGGCGTGCTGCTGCACCACTTCTGCATCGGGCAGTTCGACCGCAACTCGCTGCTCGGCATCGCCAAGCTGCGCCCGATGGACGGCCCGGAGATCGAGACCTGCGCGAAGAGCCCGGACGTGAAGGACGCGCGCATCCTCCAGGCCGACCTGCGCGCCTGGAACGGCATCGCGCACGGCATCGACCGCCTGCTCATCCGCGAAAACCATTCGTGGCTGCGCGACGCGGGCGCGGCCGTGAAGGCCGACCTGCGCGCCGGAACGCTCCAGGCCGCCCAGTGGATCAAGCTCTCGGCGGAAAAAGTGGAACGCGCGCTCACCCAGTCCGCCTCGATCTGAACCTTCCGCGGACGCGGAAAGAAAGGAGCCCAACCATGCTGGAAACGCTGGCCGTGATCCTGGTGGTGATGTGGCTGCTCGGCATGCTCACGTCGTACACCCTGTCCGGATTCATCCACCTGCTGCTGGTGCTGGCGCTGATCTCCGTGCTGGTGCGCATCATCGGCGGCCGCCCGGTGCTGTGACGCCACCGCAGGAATACTCGACCTAGACCCCGACCCCTTGAGGAGGGCAGACCATGAAGAACGCGTTGGTCGTCGGGATCGTCCTGGTGGTGCTCGGCGCGGCCGGGCTCGTCTGGGACAAGATCAGCTTTACCGAGACCAAGAAGGACGTGGACCTGGGCCCCATCGAGATCTCGCACGAGAAGGAACACGAGATCGAGATTCCGAAAGTGGCCGGCATGCTCACCGTCGCCGCCGGCATGGTCCTGATCGTCTACGGGGCGAAGCGTTCGATCTCGTAAGCCCGGGACTCCCTGTAGCCGGGTCGAATGTCCCCTCGATCCGGAGCCCTCGGCCGTACAGGTGCGTTGCCTGTACGGCCGAATACATGTCGGAGGCTCGCGGCCGAAGCGTTCGGTTGACAGCGGGGCGGGCCGCGCACATTCTGGTGCGCCGCCGTGCATTCGAGATACACCCCGGAGAAGACCGCCATGCGCCGCCTTGCCGTCCTGCCCGCCCTGCTGTCCGTCTGCGCCCTCGGATGTTCGCCGGGCAAGCCGCCCGCGGCGCCGGGGCCTTCGTCCGGAGGCCCGGCGACGGAGGCCGCGCCCGAACCCGCGAAGCCCGGCGAAGCCGCGCCCGTGGAAGCGGCGGACGCCAAAGCGCACGTCGAAGGCGGCAAGCCCGTGGGCCTCTTCTTCATGACCCGCTACGCCAACCACCAGCTTGAAAAGGCCGCCTGGTACTTCACGCCCGACGGAAAGGTCTTCCAGAATCTCGAACAGGGCCTGACCGCCGCCGATCTGGCCGCGCACCAGGGCCGTCACGGGACCTTTACGGCCGACGGCAAGGTCCTGGACGTCACCTGGTCGGACGGTTCGAAGCTGAAGAGCGCGATGGAACCCGACGAGAAGAACCCGAACCTGTTCATGTGGGACATGGGCATCTTCTCGCCGGCGGAACGCTTCGACGAGTATTACTCGCCCGCGGGCCGGTACGAAGGCGGCGAGTCGCTCTCGCACGGCGGCAACGCCGCGATCGTCTCGAAGTCCCTGACGCTCGGCGCCGACGGCACGTTCACCTGGGAAGGCGTCTCGTTCCTGCAGGGCACGACGGAGACCTCGCGGCTTGCGGCGGGCGCGAGCGGCGCGACGACGGGCACGTGGAAGCTGGACGGTTTCACGATTGCGCTGAGCGCGTCCGACGGCAAGACGCTGCGAATGCTCGCGTTCCCCTTCGACGACAAGCAGACGGAACTCAAGCCCGACTGGATGTTCTTCGGCGGGATGGTGTACAAGAAGAAGTAGGCGGGCGGGCGCGTGCTCCGTCGCCCATTCAGGCGGGCGGGCGCTTGCTCCATCGCCCATTCAGGCGGGCGGGCGCTTGCTCCATCGCCCATTCAGGGCTCGACCTTGGGGGGCTTCGTACCAGGGGCGTTGCCCCTGGCTATTATCCATTAGCCCTTGGGGCTAGGTACGGACATAAAAACAGAAACCAGCTCTTCCGGCCCTTCACATTCGGCCCTACGAGCCGACCTGCGCCTCCGGCCCGCCACGTTCGGCCCAACGGGCCGAATGGGAAATAGCCAGGGGCAACGCCCCTGGAATGTGGGACACAGGACGCGAACGCGGCCCGAGCCCCACGGCGAACCTAGCGTCCCGCCGTTCGATCGGCCCAACGGGCCGAATGGGAAATAGCCAGGGGCAACGCCCCTGGAATGTAAGACGCCGGACGCGAATGCGGCCCGTGCCCGCGGCGATCCTAAACGTTCCACCCTGGGACGCGGGACGCGCCTGAGCCCCACGGCAACCCCAGCGTTCCGTCGTTCGTTCGGCCCAACGGGCCGAATGGGAAATAGCCAGGGGCAACGCCCCTGGGATAGGGCCCGCCTATGATACCGCCCTGAATGGGCGGCGGAGTCCCTAGGGAATTTCAACCGCCTTCGCCGCCCCGCGTACGCTTACGGGAAGAGCCCCAGCATCTTGTTGGCTTCGGCCACGCGGCTGACGGCGATGCGCATGGCGGCGTCGCGGAGCGGGATGCGTTCGCGCTTGCTGAGCGCCCACAGGTTCGCGAAGGCCTTCGTCATGATCTTGTGGAGGCGCGTGTTGATCTCGTCGAGTTCCCAGAAATAATACTGGATGCCCTGCACCCATTCGAAGTAGCTCACCGTCACGCCGCCGGCGTTGGCCAGGATGTCCGGGACCACGGTCACGCCCTTGCCGCGCAGGATCTCGTCCGCTTCCGGCGTCGTCGGGCCGTTGGCGGCCTCGACCACGATCTTGGCCTTCACCTCGCCCGCGTTCTTCTCGGTCAGCACGCCGCCCAGGGCCGCGGGGATCAGGATGTCCGCGTCGAGCGCCAGGAGTTCGTCGTTGGAGATCGACTTCGTGCCGGGGAAGCCGACGATGCTGTCCTTGGGGCCGACCTGCGAGAAGAGCTTGAACGGATCGATGCCCGATTCGGAGTAGATCGCGCCGCCGACGTCGCTCAGCGCCACGACCCGCGCGCCCATTTCATGCAGCGCCTTGGCCGCGTTCGAACCCACGTTGCCCGCGCCCTGAATCGCCACGCGCAGGCCCTTCAGGTCCAGGCCTTTCTCCTTCGCCACGGCGGCGGTGATGTAGCTCACGCCGCGGCCGGTGGCTTCCACGCGGCCCAGCGAACCGCCCAGCGAGACCGGCTTGCCGGTGACGATCTGCGGCACGGCGTGGCCGGTGGTCATGTTGTACGTGTCGTAGATCCAGGCCATCACCTGGCCGTCGGTGCCCATGTCGGGCGCGGGAATATCCTTGTCGGGCCCGATGATGATCATGATCTCGGACGTGAACCGGCGCGTCAGGCGCTCGAGTTCCCCGATGGAAAGCTTGCGCGGATCGACGACCACGCCGCCCTTCGCGCCGCCGTAAGGGATGTTCATCAGCGCGCACTTCCACGTCATGAGCATCGCGAGCGCCTTCACTTCGTCCATGCTCACTTCGTGGTGGTAGCGCAGGCCGCCCTTGGCCGGTCCGCGGAACTGATTGTGGTGGACGCGGTACCCTTGGAAGACCTGCAGCGTGCCGTTGTCCATCTTCACCGGCACCGCGACTTCCAGCGTGCGCTTGCAATGGCGCAGCACCTCGTGGACGGACGGTTCGAGGTTGATCGACTTCGCGGTCGCGTCGAGCTGGCGCAGCGACTGTTCCCACATGTCGTGGCGCTTGGGCACCACGGGCTGGCGCGCGCTGGACACGCCCGCGGCCGCCGGCAGGGCCGACGACGAGACGCGCGCCGCCGTCAGCGGAGGCGCATCGCCCGCAGCAGGCTTGCCGCCGCCGTTGTTCCCATTGGATTTCTTTTGAGCCTTGCTGGATTTGACCATGATCTGCGACCCCCGAAAGCCCCCGGTACCTTCTATGTTAATGCAACCACCTTAAACGTAAATCGCAATAAACAGGCGGTTGAACAGGGTCTAATTCGAAGGAAATACGGGACTTCGGCGAAGGGCTCGACGCGCATCGTTTTCGAAGGCGGGGCCCCTGGAACGCATACGACCGGCAAGCGCGCGGCGATGGGCGGCTATGAAACCTACGAGAGCGACGGAGGGCTTCCGGCTGCGGAAATCGGGCCGGCGGCCTCGGCTTCCATGCTCGCCCGCAGGCGCTCGCGGTTTCCGGCCTGCGCGATCATCGCCTGCACCAGCACGGCCGAACGCGGACCCGTGGCCATGACCCGCAGATTCCGCACGGTCGGATCGGCGTGTTCGATCTCGATCTCGACGCGGTCCTCCGGCAGGACGGCCTCGACGCGCTCCGGCCATTCCAGGCAGACGACGCCCGCGGCGTCGGCCAGGCATTCGGCCAGGCCGGAGGATTCGAACTCTTCTCCCCCGCCCTTCATGCGGTACACGTCGATGTGGTACAGCGTCTTCGCGCCGCCCTTGTAGACATGCAGGAGCACGTACGTGGGACTGGTGACGGCGGCCTCGTCCTTGCCCAGCAGCCCGCGCGCGAGCCCGCGGACGAAGACGGTCTTGCCGGCGCCCAGTTCGCCGCGCAGCGCGAAGAGCATGCCCGCCGGGGCAAGCGCGCCCGCGATCGCGCCCAGCGCTTCGGTCTCGGGCATGGCGCCGGTCTCGAGGGTGTAGCCGGCCTTGAGCGGTTGGTTCATGCGTCCTTTTCCGTAGCGTGTTCGTAGCCCAGGTCCGGCATGGGCGCTTTCCGGCCGCCGGCTTCCACCAGCGTGCGCCCGGCGTCCTTCGGCACGATGCGCCCGATGCGGGTCAGGCGCGTGGGCAGGTTCCACTGCTTGAGCAAGGCCTGCGCGGCCGTGGGCTCCACGGCCAGCAGGAGTTCGAAGTCTTCGCCGTCGCCGAGCACGTGGTCGAGTTCCGGGCGGAGGTCCTTCTGGGCCGCGGCGCGGGCGGCTTCGGCCACCGGCAGCGCGGCAAGGTCGATCTCGAGCCCGCAGGCGCTCTCGTCGCAGAGGTGCCCGGCGTCGCGCGCTAGGCCGTCGGTGATGTCGATGCAGGCGTGCACGCCGCGGCCGGCCAGGTCGCGGATGCGGCGGGCTTCTTCAAGCCGCGGGGTAAAGTCCAGGTGCTTGCCGCCGCGCGAGCCGCCCAGGTCGCCGGTGACCAGCAGCCAGTCGCCGGGCTTCGCGCCGCTGCGCAGCCACGCGCCGCCGGCGGGTCCTTCGCCCAGCAGGCTGACGCAGACGCTCACCGGCCCGTCGCTGCTCGAGATATCCCCGCCCGCGAGCGCGAACGCGAAGCGTTCGCAACAGGCCACGAGGCCCCGGTGGAGTTCCAGCGCCCAGTCGTCGCCGAGGCTCCGGTTCAGGTTCGCGCCGACGGTCGCGGCCACGGGCCAGAAGCCGGTGGCGGCGATGTCGCTGCACGCCTTGGCCATGGCCTTCCAGCCGATGCGCCGCGGCGTGGAGGCCTCGGGGCCGCTGAGCGTAAAGTGCGTGCCTTCGACGACCTGGTCGATCTTGTAGGCGAGGTCGCGCCCCTGCCCCCAGCGCAGGACCGCGCAGTCCTGCCCCGGCCCGACGATCAGCCACGGATGGCCCGGCGGATGGCGGCGGAATTCCTGGATCAGCGAACGTTCGCCCATGGTGGAATTGTAGGCGGCTCCGCGAAGGTCGGCAATGACGTTGCGGTTGCCACAAGGTGCGTCTTGGGCACGATCCGCGCTTATGCGTTGCCGCGCATGGTAAGTAGTTTACAATTAGCCGGTCAAAGCCGGGCGTTTCAGGCGTCCTAATGAGGCACGAACACGCATACCGCTGGCTGGATGCTTTGCCCGTGGGGGGTAAGGAGACCGTGATGTTGCTGCGCAGGGTGACGGGATGGGCATTGGTGGCCGCGGCCGGACTGGCCGGGTACGCGCACGCGGGCACGCCGCGTCCGGAACTGCCGCCGTCGGAAGTGGACGGCAAGTCCGACGACGAGGCGCTCGACGGCGGCCTCTTTTTCGAGCTTTACCTGCGCAAGTCCCAGAAGGGCGCGATGAAGTTCGACAAGAAAACCGGGGAGCAGATCCCCGATCCGACCAAGGTCTCGATCTGCCAGGCCTGCAATCAGCCGATGTACCTGCACGCGGACCCGCAGTTCAAGTGCGTGCCGCAGGGACCGCTGATCCCCGGGACGACGCGCCACGCGCAGCCGCTGGAAATCCGCGAGGTCCAGGCCGCCTGCCCGTCCTGCAAGGCGACCTTTATCGCGGCCTACCAGGCCAACCAGAACGCGAACGCCGGGATGGACCGCGACTTCTGCATGCACAGCGTCGGGCAGGATGTCGTCGTCGCCTCCTCGGTCTGGATGTGCCCGCAGTGCGGCTACGCCGGGCTGGCCGACAAGCTCCTGCGCAACGGCCAGGTGAACGCCCTCTGGGGCAAGGAACTCGACGGCTCGGACCTGCGCCCGTCCACGCTCAAGCTCGTCAACGAGGTGCTGAAGCCCTACACCTTCGATCGCATGATCGACATCTCCGGACTGCGCAAGGACGTCGTCCTTTCGAATACGAAGGAAGGCGAAGACTACCGGCGCTTCAACGAATACATCCGCCAGACCCAGATTCCCGACTGGCTGAAGTATAAGAACGCGATCTTCCTGATGGAAAAGGGCGAACTGAAGCTCCCCCACACGCTGCGCGCGCGCATGTACCTGGAAGGCGCCTGGGCCTGCCGCCGCGAAGTCTGCTCGGAGATCGGCATCTCGGGGCTGGAACCGTCCTTTCAGAAGCTGATGGGCAAGTCGATCCGCCTGATGCAGAAGTACATCATCGCCGAATGCCTGAACATCCGGCAGCGCCGCCGCGAAGGCTTTGTCGACCCGACTAACCAGACCGACCCGTACGTCCTGGCCGAAGCCTGCGCCAACATCATCAAGTACGGCGAAGAGATCGTGCAGGAGCAGCAGAAGAAGATCGCGCAGGGCCAGCCCGCGGGCGATCAGGCGCGCTTCCAGGTGGGCGACATCTTCGTCCTGCGCCTGCGCCAGGCCGGCTTCCTGGACCGCTGCGGGAAGATCAACGAGGCCCTGGAAACGCTCGAAAAGACCCGTGCCGTCATCCCGATCCTCGACGAAGTGAAGGAAGTCATGGAGGCCAACAAGATCGAGGACAAGCGCGCCCTCAAGACGATCCTCAACGCCATCGAACTGAACCTGCAGATGCTCCACCGCACCGTCGAAGACCGCGCCTCCTGCCTGAAGCTCGAACGCGAGTACCTCTTCCGCGCCGCCGAACACCTCATGCAGTCGCTCTACTTCAACGAAAACGCCGCGAGCCGCGACGTGGCCACGACCGTCTACTGGGCCGGGGAACTCTACCGCCGCGACGCGCACGAACTGGACGTCGCCAAGGCCTGCTTCCAGGCGTCGCAGCAACTGATCAAGGGCCTGGACCTGGACGCCAAGCGCCGCAAGCTGGACGAACTGACCGCCAAGCGCAAGGATCCCACCAAGTCCGAACCGGCCGAAGACGCGCTGCGCAACGAGATTGTCCGCATGGACACGCTCAGCGCCTGGTGCGAAGAGAACGCGCTGCTGGCAGAGCAGGCGCTCAAGGCCAAGGCCGCCGAGCAGGCCAAGGCGGGCCTGAAGCCCGAGAATAAGCCCCTGCGTGAAAACGTCGCCAAGGCCATCGACGAGATTCTCAAGCGCGCCGGCATCAGCGCCAAGGCGCTGGCGGCCAACCCCGGGCCCGTCGAAGGCACGCGGACGCCCGAGGCCAAGACCGAAGGAAAGACCGGCGACGCGCCCGAGGCCAAGGTGGACGAACCGAAGACCGCCCACACCCGCCCCGCCGCGGCCGGCGCGATCAAGACCCGCGAGGAACTCTACAAGGTCTACTACGAAGCCATCGGCAAGTTCGTGGCCGCGAAGAAGGCCAACCCCGAATCGCTCAGCGAACTCGTCGGAGGCGGCTTCCTCTCGCAGGAGAATTCCTGCCTGGACGAGAACGGCGTGCTGGTGGACCCGGAAACGGGCACGAAGCTGCTCTACCAGAAGGGCGTGAAGTTCGGCGACAAAATCCTGCCGTACATCTACCCCCGCGCGAAGGATCCGAACCAGAAGAAGCTCTACGCCGACGGGCACGTAGCGGAGTAACTGCTTTGTTGACTGGTTGGCTGGTTGACTGGTTGACTGGTTGGCTGGTTGACTGGTTGGCTGGTTAGGGACCAACCAACGAGCCAACCCGTCAACGAGCCAACAAGTCAACGAGCCAACAAGTCGATCGACGAGCGAGCCAGTCAACGAGCGAGCCAGTCAACGAGCGAGCCAGCCAACGAGCGAACCAGCCAACGAGCGAACCAGTCAACGAGCCAACAAGACAACGAGCCAGGCGATGCCGGATGTCCTTTTGCCCAAAGGGCCATGGGAAAATAGCCAGGGGCAACGCCCCTGGAACCAGGTGTCCCGAGGTCCCGCCCTCAAATGGGCGGCGGAGCCTGCCGATTCCCCCGCCCTGTCAGGGCGGATTCCCATGAGGACCATGCCACCAGGGGCGTTGCCCCTGGCTATTATCCCTTCGGCCCGTTGGGCCGAACGTGGAAATATGCATGCTCTCTGGTTTCGTGTTTGGCGCGCCTACTGCCTAATGCGCGCATTGACTATGAGACGACGAAAAACTAGGCGTCAGGTGGATATTCTTGCAAAGACTGTCCTCGGTCCATTTGCCAATTCCAATTTCGAAATGCCCTCTCTGGTTCGCTTGTTGACTGGTTGACGGGTTCGCTCGTTGGCTGGTTAGGGACCAACCAACGAGCCAACCCATCAACGAGCGAACCAGCCAACGAGCGAACCATGCCGGATGCCGGATGTCCTTTTGCCCGAAGGGCCATGGGAAAATAGCCAGGGGCAACGCCCCTGGAACCAGGTGTCCCGAAGTCCCGCCCTGAAATGGGCGGCGGAGCCTGCCGATTCCCCCGCCCTGTCAGGGCGGATTCCATGAGGGCCTTGCCACCAGGGGCGTTGCCCCTGGCTATTATCCCTTCGGCCCGTTGGGCCGAACGAGGAAATGCGGCGTGCTGTTTGGTTTTGAGTTGATTGAGTTGGCGGTGATTGAGTTGGCGTTGCTTGGGTTGGCGTTGCTGGGTTCGCGTTGCTTGGATTCGCGTTGCTTGGGTTGGCGTTGCTGGGTTCGCGTTACTTGATTTCGCGTCGCTTGGTTTGCCGATGGCCTCATGGCCGAATGCAACGTTGCCCGCTGGGCCACGCGCAATCGTTCCATGTTCTTCGTTCGGGCCGTTCTCTGCGCGCTCCGCGTGCTCCGCGGTGAACAAACGTGGCAGGCGGCTCAACCGCCGTCGCGGTCGGTCGGGATCATCGGTTCGGGCGGGAGGTTGATCACGTCTTCGGGGAAATGCTCGCAGAGGAAGATCAGGATGTCGCGGACGGAGAGCATCCCGTAGGGCTTGCCCTTCTCGCAGATGATGGGGATGTGGCGGTAGCCCTTCACCATCATCTTGTTGATCGCGTGCCCGATCTTGTCCTTGGGCGTCATGCATTCGGGGGACTTGGACATCACTTCGCGAATCTGATGCTGGTGGAAGTTCCAGCCGCGCCCGGCCACGCGCAGCAGCAGGTCGCGTTCGGAGAAGATGCCCAGGATCTCGCTGCTGCCTTCGTCGCAGACCAGCACCGCGCCGGTGCGCTTCTCGCGCATGATCTCGACGACGTGCTGGAGCTGCTTGTCCGGCGCGACGCAGATGGCTTCGCGCACGTTGATGTGCTTGATCGGAACGCGGAGCACCTGGTCCGTGAGATGGCGGCGGTGGAGCACCGTCGTCTCGTGGTACATCTCCTCGTCCATTTCATGGTCGATACCGGGCATGGCGGGTCCCCTTGATTCCATGAAAACCGGTGAAAACGCCGTGAGATAGTTTCTCCCGCCCGTGCATGTAATGCAAGGGTCTAGGGAGAAATCCGTATAAGAATGGTTAATTTACGGTCCAGGTTTCCTTGCCCTTGAGCAGCTTGTCGAGGTCGCCCTTCCCGTACTTCTTCATCGTCTCGTCGATCTGCGCGTGCGCGCGCATCTCGAAGCTGGGGCGCGTGATGTTGCGGAAGACGCCCATGGGCACCGGCGATTCGACGCGCGAGAGCATGTAGGCGAGCGCCTGGTTCTGGGCAAAGGCGTCGTGGACGATCAGGTCCTTCTCGGTCACGCCGTCCCGGCCGAGTTGCACGACCTCGACTTCCATGCCGTTCTGGCGCAGGCCCTTGTCGTGGCCCTTGCCGAAGATCAGCGGGCGGCCGTGTTCGAGCATCACCTGCTTGTCGTCGCGGTTGGCGCGGTCGGTGACGTCCTTGAAGGCGCCGTCGTTGAAGATGATGCAGTTCTGAAGGATTTCGATGAAGACCGAGCCCTTGTGGCTCGCGGCCAGCTTGAGCGTCTCCTGGAGGTGCTGCTGGTAGATGTCGGCCGTGCGGGCGACGAAGGTCGCTTCGCAGGCCAGCGCGAGGCTGATCGGGTTCACCGGGTGGTCCAGCGAGCCGAACGGCGTGGACTTGGTGATCTTGCCGACTTCCGACGTGGGCGAGTACTGCCCCTTGGTCAGCCCGTAGATGCGGTTGTTGAAGAGGAGAATCTTCAGGTCCACGTTGCGGCGCAGCGCGTGCATCAGGTGGTTGCCGCCGATGGAGAGCGCGTCGCCGTCGCCGGTGATCACCCAGACCTGCAGTTCGGGGTTGGACATCTTGACCCCGGTGGCCACCGCGGGCGCGCGCCCGTGGATCGTGTGGAAGCCGTACGTGTTCACGTAGTACGGGAAGCGGCTGGAGCAGCCGATGCCCGAGACGAAGACGGTGTTCTCTCGGCTTGTGCCCATCTTGGCCATGACCTTGCGGACCTGGTTGAGGATGGCGTAATCGCCGCAGCCGGGGCACCAGCGGATGTCCTGATCGGAGGCGAAGTCTTTGGCGGTGAGGACGGGCAGTGATGTTTCAGGGGCCATGGTGGGATGCTCGGGTAATGCGTCTGATGCTGATGAAAGATTCGACGGCAGGAACGCGGGGCGGGGCGATCACCCACCGGACTCTTCGGCGTTGACCGCTTCGATGCTGGGGCTGATGAACTCTTCCTGACCCCACTCGTTGGAGAGCATCTTGTCGATGGCGTGCTCGATCTCTTCGACGAGGAAGGGCTTGCCCTGGACTTTGTTGAGGCCCTTGGCGTCCACGAGGAACTTGGCGCGGATCAGCATGCGGAGCTGGCCGGTGTTCAACTCGGGGATGAGAACCTTCTTGAAGCGGCG
>JAHCJK010000018.1 GCA_026184295.1 Planctomycetota bacterium | reverse complement strand
CGCCTGGCGCTGGAGTAGCCGCAGCCGGACAACCAAGGAGGCCGTCATGAGATCCACACGGATGCTCGCGGGAGCGCTCTTGTCTCTGTGCGTTTGCCTGCACGCCGCCCGCGCGGCCACGCCGGGGCCCAGCGTCCCGGGCGCGCCCGCCTTCCAGCCCACGCCCGAAAACCCCGTCGGCTTTCGCGGCGACGGCACCGGGCGTTTTCCCGGCGCCACGCCGCCGACCGCGTGGTCGCGCACGCGCGCGGGCTCGGGGTACGACGCCAAGGGCATCGTGTGGGCCGCGCCGCTGCCCGCCGGCGGCATCTCCAGCCCCATCGTCGCCGGCAACCGCGTCTTCGTGACCTGCGAGTTCGCCGACCTCGTCTGCCTCGACCGGCAGACCGGCCGCATCCTCTGGATCCGCTCGAACTTCGAGTTCGAAAGCCTGAGCGACGAGGAACGCAAGGCCATGCCCGCCATCGCCGAGAAGCTCGACCCGCTCCTCCCGCAGGTGGAAAAACTCAACGCCGAGATTGCCGAGGCGCTCAACGCCCAACTTCCCGGCGCCGCGGCCTCCGACTGGCGCATGCTCCCCGCGATCCAGAAAAAGCGCGCCCTGGAGAAGCGCATCCGCGAGGAACTGGCGGCCATCGACAAGAAGCGCTTCGTCGGCGACTGGCCCCAGGTGATCTACGGCTTCTGCACCGAGACGCCGTGCAGCGACGGCACGCGCGTCTGCGCCTTCTTCGCCTCCGGCGTGGCCGTCTGCTACGACATGAACGGCAAGCGCCTCTGGATCGCCCACGGCACGCGCGGCGGCGAGGAGAAGGGCCACTATTCGAGCCCCGTCGTCGCGGGCGGGCAGTTCGTGGTGTGGGGCGATCCCGAGATGCGCGGGTACGAGATCGCCACGGGCAAGGTGCTCTGGCGCAACCCGGTCCAGGGCAGCAACTGCGGCTCGCTCTACCGTTTCGTCGCGGGCGGCGAACTCGTCGTCGGCCTTCAGACCACCGGCTTCACCCGCCTGCGGGACGGGCGGCAGATCTGGAAGGGCCGGAATCTCGAGTACAGCTTCACGTCCGCCATCGTGGAAGGCAACGCGATCTACATGTGGACGCCGGGGGGCAACAAGAGTTTCAAGTCGTACACGGTGCCCGCCAGTTGCGAGAGCGGCCAGGTGACCCCAAAGCTCACCTTCAAGAAGGTCGAATGGGGCGCCGACGAACTCGCCGGCAAGTTCGAAAAGGGCGACCTCAACGCCTCCCCGCTCTTCGTGGACGGCCTGATCTATCAGCTCTACTGCGGCGGCGGGCTGGCCGTGCAGGACGCGGCCACCGGCGAGGTCGTCTACCGCAAACTCCTGCCGCTCAAGCCGCGCACCGAATACTGGGCCTGGGGCGGCGCGTCCGCCAGCCCCGCGCTGGCCGGCAAATACATCTACCTCATGGACAACCAGGGCACGACGGTGGTGATCGAACCCGGGCGCCAATACAAGGAAGTCGCCGTCAACCACGTCGCCGATCTGGTGGAAGGCAAACACCAGGCGCAGAACCTCTCGACCCCGGTCTTCCAGGGCGAACGCTTGTACTACCGCTCCCCGCACTTCCTTTTCTGCATCGGACCCCGTTGACGATTGGAGATGCCCATGATCCGAATGCGCAACCGCTGCGCCCCGATCCTGCTGGCCTTGGCCGCCGCCGCCGGACTATCCCGCGCCGCGGAACAGGGCGCGGCGGACTACCAGCCAACGCCGGAACGGCCCACCGGCTTTCGCGGCGACGGAACCGGCCGGTACCCGGGCGCAACGCCTCCGCTCACCTGGGAACGCAAGGCCTCCGGCAACGCCTACGCGACGAAAAACATCCTCTGGATGACGCGCATGCCTTCCGGCAGCGTCGCCTCGCCCATCGTGGTGGGCGACCGCATCTTCGTGTGCGCGAACTTCGCCGACCTGCTCTGCATCGACAAGCGCACCGGCCGGATCGCCTGGAGCCGCTCCAACGGCTACTACGAAGCCGCGACCGAGGCGGACTTGAGCAACTCGGACTTCAAGTCCAGCGTGACCCCCGTGGCCGACGACCTGCGCAAACTCAACGACCGCATCCTCGAACAGTGCAACGCGAACATCTCGTCCACCGGTCCCTCGCCGGCCCAGGAAGACGCCATGACCGTGCTTTCCAACCAGAAGCGCGACATGGAAGTCAAACTCTTCAAGGCCCTGAGCGCCTACGACAAGAAGCGCTTCTGCGGCACGCCCTACATGCAGCACTGCGGCACGACCTCGGGGACGCCCGTCTCCGACGGCACGCGCGTGTGGGCCTGCTTCCTGGGCGGCGTCAACGGGCCCTGTTCGATGACGGTGGCGTGCTACGACCTGGACGGAAACCGCAAGTGGCTCCAGTTCATCGAAGGCATCAACGCGCCCGAGCACGGCAACCACAGTTCCATGCTGCTCGCCGGATCGCGCCTGATCTTCATGGGCAACGACCTGACCATCGGATACGACAAGGACACCGGCCGCGAACTCTGGCGCGTGAAGGGCCCCGGGTACAACGACGGCATCGCCGTGCCGCGCTCCTTCAAAGTGGACGGCGAAGACGCGATGTTCCGTGCGCACAGCAAAGCCAACATCCTGCGCCTTTCCGACGGGAAGGTCCTCAGCGACTACAAGGCCATCGGCTGGCTGTGGTCCACGCCCATGATCGAAAACGGCATCGCCTATTACGGGGACCGCAACAAGCGGGTGATCCTCGTCGCGGTCAAGATGCCGGCGCGCGCCGGCGAAGCGCCGACGGAGCTGTACAGGCTGGCCATGCCCGACGACACCAAGAACACGGAGCGCGAGAGCGGCATGGTGGTCGCCTCCCCGTTGCTCCACGAGGGCCTCGTCTATTCCATCTGCGAAGGCGGCACGATGGCGGCCGTGGACGCGCAGACGGGCAAGGAGGCCTACTGGGCCACGCCCTTCTCGACCGACGTGAAATGGGTCAAGAAGCCGGGGTCCTGCGCCAGCCCCACCCTGGGCGGGAAGAACATCTACCTGATGGGCGACATGGGCGCCTGCATCGTGCTGCAGCCGGGCCGCGCGTACAACGCCCTGGCCACCAACGTGCTCGAGGAGCGGCCCTTGAACGGCTTCAGCTTCATCAGCACGCCGGTGTTCGAGGGCACGCGCATGTACTACCGCAGCGGGGCCTACCTGTACTGCATCGGCGAAAGGTGACCTCCGGACCTGCTCGCATCCAGCCGCACACGGTTCTCCAGGCAGTGGAAATCCCCGTACTGGAGAAACCGCCGGATTCTGGGCGCCAGGGCGCCGGCCACCTGCGCGCTGTTCTTCGGCCCGTAGTGGCGGATGGTGGTCAGCCGCGGGCGCATCTCGCCAAGCGCCGCGGTGACGCCCGGCCGGCCGCCTTCCGCGTGGCGGTCCCGCATCCAGACCAGCTCGCGGCGGAAGAAGAGCACCGGCGCATCGCCGACGATCTCGTCGATCTCGCGCAGCAGGTGCTCCGCGCCGTGCGTGTTGACCACGAAGAGCGCGGGCGCCTGCCGGTTCCGTCGCACCGCCTCGAGCACGTCGCGAAGATCGCGCAGCGTCGCCGCGAAGGGCAGCGGCGAGAGGCCGCCGATGAAGAGCCGGCGGCGAAGTTCCCAGACGATGCGCAGGGCGTGGCGCATCGACTCGTCCATCGCTTCGAAGAAAATGGGAAGTGGCTGGAGCATGGGCCGTCCCCTCTGCTCCACGAATATCAAGACGCGTGCCAGTGCGCCGGGGCGCGGCCGCGATCCGGTAAACGTGCGCGTGGAAGGGACTAGGGCGGGGACGCGAAACCGCGCGGCGCGGGGCGTGCGGGGTTTCCGGCCGGCCGGACGGCCCGTTCCGGCCGGCCGCACAGCGGGCGTTCCGGCCTTCCGGACGGCGCGGGCTAGCGCGCGCGGCCCAGCTTGCGGGCGGACTCGCGCTCGCGCTGCAGGCGCTTCTGGAAGGAGTAGACCGCTCCGGCCAGGGCGGCGATGACGGCGAGCCCGATCGCGATCGCGGACAGCGGCCCCCACGGGATGTACGTCGCTTCCGCCTCGGCCGCCGGCGGCGCCTCGGCCGCGGACTTGGCCGCCGCGACGGCTTCGGCGCTGGGCGCATTCACCGTGCGGCGCGGCATCGGCTTCGACGGCATCGCGGCGACGACGTCCAGCGCCTCGGGCTGCACGTTCAGCGGCAGCTCCTTGGGCCGGAAGCCCCACATCGCCATCGACATCATCTTCATCGCGTCGGGCGGCGCGTTGCGGCGCAGCAGCCAGTCCTTCCAGACCGCGTACTCCGCCGGCAGCGCGGACGGCGAATGCTTGAGCAGCGCCATATGCGCGGCCTGCACGACCGTCGCGTTCTCGTCGCGCAGGAGTTCCACCAGCAGCGAGAGTCCCTTCAGCGACGGCATCCGGGGCGGCATGGCCATGAAGACCTTGCACGCCTGGATCCGCACCTCGGATTCGGCGTCCAGGATCCAGCCGTTGGCGGTGGCTTCGATCTGCCGGTCGCGCAGCATCACGATGTCCACGAGCGCCTTCATCAGGTTGATCTTGTCCTGCGGCATCGCGCAGGTCGGCCGGTCCGACAGGCACTTGCGCAGGCGCGCGGGGAACTGAGAACCGACCTGGTTCCACCAGCGGTTCCAGTCCTCCACGCTTCCGCCGAAATCCTGGCCGACCATCGCCGTCAGCAGTTCCCGCGCTTCCTCGCGCAGGGATTCGTTCTCGTCCTTGAGCAGCGGGATCAGGTGCGGGGTGTGGTCGAAAAGCCCCAGCGCGACGCAGCTTCGCGCCGTCCAGCGCCGCAGCTTGGGATCCTCGTCGTTGAGGAACCACTTGAACTCGTCCGGCGCTTCCTGGCCGTCCAGGCCCAGAAAGCCGAGCGCCTGCACGGCCTCCTGGCGGACTTCCAGGTCCTTGTCCTTGAGCGCGTTGCGCAGCACGGGCACGGCCAGGTCGGGGCGGCTGGAATACGAGAGCATGATCACGAATTCGGCGCGCTGCTTGGGATCGGACTTCTCGTCCTTCAGGTACTTCTCGATCGCGTCCAGGCTGCCCTGCTTTTCGGAGAGTTCCAGGATCACCTTCCCCACGGGGCCGCTGCGGAACTGCAGGAGCGGGGCGAGGTACTTGATCGCGGCGGGGTCCTTCAGGTCGTTCAGGACGAAGCACCAGTATTCGCCGTCCAGGAGCACGTCTTCCAGCGACCTGTACGACTTGCCCTTCCCGCCGGGCTGCATGCACGCGCCGATCCTTTCGATCCATTCGCCGGACCGCTTCGGCTGCGTTTGCAGCACCTTGACGAGCACGTGCGCGGGCACGGCGCGGACGTTCTCGGTGGCCATCTCCAGCAGCGTCTCGGGGGCTTTGTCGCCCAGCCCCGCGATCTGCATGATCGCCGCGTTGGCGGTCTGCTCGAAGACCGGCAGGTCTTCGCTCTTCTGCGGCTTGGGCAGGTCCTTCAGGTGCTTGAGCGCGTTCTCGAGGTTGACGCGCAAGGGGTCCTTGGGGGCCGCGGGCGCGGGCGCGGGCGCGGGTTCGGCCGAGGGTACGTTGGAAAGGAGGAGCGCCGCCGCGACCGCCAGTACAGCCATCCGGGGAATCATGAAGCGCTGGGCTCCTTAAGGTTCTGCGTTCGAGGCCGGCCGCGCGGGGTTACCGCACCGCCAGTTCGCGCCACGAGAGCAGGCTGACGCCGCCGGTGGTCATGCCGGTCGCCTGGTTGGGCATGTTGGGGAGCTTCACCGAACCGCTCTGCAGGCGCGGGTCGTAGCGCACCGTCATGCGCGCGTGGTACGGAACGTTGCCGGTGTTGGCGTTGGAGAAGTCGCGCTTGACGCGGATCGCGTTGCCCGCGGACATCGTGCCGTAGATGCCGATCTCCTGCGGCTGGTCGAGGCCGTTGATCTTTTCCAGCGCGTAGTCGTCGAAGTTGTTCTGCGCGTACAGGAAGGCGCCCATGAATCCGACGGGGCCGATGGTCGGGTCGCCGAAGTAGATGTTGCCGGTGCCTTCCTTCGGGCCCTTGAAGTAGTTCGAGGGCGTCGCCGCGGTCGTGTTCTCGACCGTGCCGTCGGCCTTGATGATCGGTTCGCCCGGGTCCCACTTGCCGTTGTCGTTGTTGTCGGTGTAGCTGTCGCTGGTCACCGCGCCGTTGGGCGGGCTGGCCATGGCGATGAGCGCGATCGCGTCCTTGTTGGGCGTCGCGTTGTAGGCGTACGTCGAGGTTCCCGGCATCTGCGAGGCGCTGGCCGGGTAGTCGCTGTGCAGGAGCTGGTCGCAGAGGTACACGTTGCCGGCGGCCACGATGGTGATGCGCACCGGGCTGCCGTCCGTAGTCTTGATCTGCGGGCCCGCGCCGTTGGTTTCGAGCCACAGGTTGCCGGGGACGTAGTAGGTCTTGTTGTTCTGGCTGGGCGTGATCGTGATCGTCTGCCCCGTGGAGGTCTCCCACCAGTCGCCGAGGAAGTAGTTCTCGTTGGTCGTCCCGCCGTTGGCGTTGATCTTCGGGCCCATCGCCACGTAGGGATTGGAACTGCCGGAAAGCACGCCCTTCGCGAAGATGGAGGCCAGCGCGTTGGAACTGGAGGCCGTGTAGCAGAAGTTGTTCGCGCCCGACTCCTGCCCGGACATGGTCTTGGAGGTATTCAGCGCCGAGTTGGGCCCATCGACGTACACGACGCCGTTCAGCGTCCCGCTCGGCGCGGTCTTCGCGGCCAGGGCCATGCTGGTGTAGCCGGCGCCCTGCAGGTCGGGCGGCGGGATCACCGTGCTGAAGCCGCCGTTGGCGTTCCCCGTCACGAACGTGCTGTTGGAGGACACCGCGCCGGCGGCGGTCGCTCCGCCCAGCGGCGTGCCGTTGTACCGCGTGATCGAGCCCGTCACGTCCACGTGCGCGCCGGTGATCGTCGCGCCGCCCTGGAGCACCGTCCCCGACTCCGGCGTGCCCTGGTCGGCGTAGTAAAAGTGCGAACTGCCGTTTATGTACACGTCGCCGCTGACGGTGTCGCGCGAATCCGAGGTGGTGTCGAGCACCGGGGCGTAGACGGTGTCGGTCGTCGTATCGATCTTCCAGCGGTACTTGCCGCTGCTCGGGCCCTGCTTGGTGTAGAAGGCCGAGACCGTCTGGGTGTAGCCGGACGTGACCGTGGTGGTGACCTGGGGATTGGGCGTCGGCAGCGGCGTGGTGGCGGTGATGGTGTTCGTATAGGAGGTGGTCGTCGTCGAGACCGTGTGCCCCGGCGTCTGCGTGGTGTAGGTGTACGTCTTATAGCCGCCGAAATCGAAGTGGTAGCTGGAGTTCGTCTTGTTGCCCGCGAAGATCGCGTAGTTCAGGAACGGGTGGTAGGTCTGCCCCGAGACGAAGGCCTCGATGGCGCGGCCTTGCGCGTCCCAGGTGACCGTGTTCGAGGAGTTCGCGATGATCTTGTAGGTGCCGTCACCGTTGTCGGTGATCGAACTGGCGCTCGGCGAAGTCACGATGATCTTGTAGTTCCCGGCGCCCACGTTGATGGCCATGATCGTGTAGGTGCTGTCCCCCAGCGACCCGTTGGTGGTGGTCGACGTGGTCGGGTAGTTGCCCTTGCGGAAACTGTCGATGGCCAGCGCCAGCGCCGCTTCGCAGGTGGCCAGCGCGCGCTCGCCGCGCTCGGTGGCGGTGGTGCCGCGCACGCGGTTCGACGTGACCATGTAGACCGACATGGCCATGCTGAGCAGCAGCAGGGTGACCACGAAAACGATGATCAGCGCCGTGCCGCGTTCGCCTCGATGAAACTTCCGCATGACGTCTCTCCTGTCTCTTTCCCGTCCGGCTCGCCTTTCCGGCCCGCTCAGGGATTCCGGAAGGTGACGGCCGCCTCCGACGAGGTCTCGTAAATGACCCTGCGAAACCGGTCCCGCTTGATCAGCGTCAGCCGGACGATCACTTCGGCCACGATGGAATTCGCCACGTTCGTCTTGCGCTGGAAGAACAGGCCCCGTTCGTCCGCCGCGCCGTTCCCGTTGTTGTCTACGGTGTCTTCGACTTCGCCCTCCAGCAGGGAGGAGCAGTTGTCGTTGAGGTCGCGGTCGCCGATCCCGTCGCTGTAGCGGATGTAGCCTTCGTCCAGCACGCCGTCCGCGTCGTCGTCCACGCCCACCAAGGTCTCTTCGGGCGCCAGCACCCAGGTGAAGGCGTTGACCGGCCCGACCTGCAGCGCGCCGCCGGCGTACCCGATGGCTTTCTTGAAGGCGATCTTGCTGCCCGCAAGCGTCGTGGGCGAATCGTTGATCTCGATCGTCGCCGCCGAGGCCTGGCGCAGTTCGGTGCAGATGAAGTCCATCACGATGCGCGAACGGTCGCGCAGGTCCGACTCGATCGTCACCGATTCGAAGTGGTCGCGCGCGCTGACCAGGAAGGCGAAGACGCCGCCCAGCAGCACCGCCAGGATCACCGTCGCGACCAGCGCTTCCAGCAGCGACATCCCGCGGGGCGCGGTTCGGATTCGGGGACGGAAGTTTCTCATCGCTTTACCTTTGCTAGGGCGAAGTCCGCTTGACCAGGATCGTCTTCAGTTCCACGCGCTGGTCGCCGCCCGAGACGCTCGTCCAGTCCACGACCACCTTCACCGGCAGGAGCGTGTACGTGGACGCCAGATCGATGGTGTCGTTGTTGGTGTTGTTGCCGTTCAGGTCGATGTTCACGCCCGTGCCCAGAAACGCGCCCGTCTGGGTCTCGAGCAGCGCGCCGTTGACGTCGGTGGGGAAGTAAAGCTTGCCCGTGACGATGCTGTCCGGAATCGTGTCGGCGTTCGTGTCGCGCATCAGAAAGACCGAGTTGTACGGGACGTAGAACGAGTTGCTCGGAACCAGCCCTGACGGCGTCGGGTTGGACGTGTTGAAGCCCGAAAGGCTGTCGTCGGTCGTCTTGGTGTTGAAGAAGTAGAAGACCTTGTTGAACGGAACGTCCGTCTCCATGATCTCGCGCATGCGCCGCGCGGCGTTCAAGGCCGTGACGGCTTCGTCGTCGGTCTGCACCAGCATCATCGAGCGCATCTGAAGCTGGACCGCCGAGGCGAGCGAGAGGGCCAGGATGCCCACCGCCACCAGCATTTCAAAAAGGCTCAACCCACGCGCCGTTCTCACATGCAGTCTCCTAAACTCATTGACAACAGTTCGTTTGTCGATTGAGCAAGGTGCATTCCAAGGTGACGGAGGAAGAAAATTTATTTTTTATCCCAACAATCTGCGTCTTAAATCTTTAGTGTCGTGGAAGGTTACGCGCCTAGGCACATATGTGCATAGCTTATGCGCCACTGCGCAATGTTGCGCACAATGTAGATTCTTTGTAACACGTCGTATTACCGAACGGTAATCGATACCGTTTCAATACAGGCTCAACTTCAGGTCAACTGTAATTCAATTTATCCCAATATGGGACAATGGGTTCCGATATCAAGCCCTGGAAATGCCATGGGGATGGTCGTTTTTAGATCGATTTCGCCGTCTACGGGGCCAGCAGCGCCGCGAGTTCCTTCGCCTTCTCCGACTTCATCTCCATAAGCTTCTGCTCGGCTTTGCGGGCGGGGGCTTCGAGTCGCTCCGCGGCGGCCAGCGCTCCGGCGTGAAAGACCGACTCCGCGTCCTCGCCGCAGACCATCAGGCCCAGGTTGACGAAGTCCTCGCTGCTCAGCCCTTTCCACGGCAACGGCAGGCGGTTCCCGGCGATCAATACGGTCACGCCCGAGGCATCCGCGCCTTCGAACGGCACGTCCTGCCAGCCGCCCATGATGCGCAGCGTCACCTTGGCCTTCTTCTTCGCGACCTCGCTCTGCAGGGCTTTGACCAGCGCATCGCGGTGCGGAGAAGGATCGATCTTGGCCGCCTCAGCGGGCGCGCGCGTCTCTTTCGCGCCTCCGGCGGCGGGCGTCGCGGCCGGCTTCGACGCGCTCCCCGGCGGGACGAACTCGGCCTTGCACCCGTAGACCAGCGGCGGCGTGCCCGCCTGATGCGCGCCCAGGTCCGGCGGGCCTTCGATACCTTCGCCGAAGTTCGGGATCGCCTCCCCTTTCTTGATGCCCGGGCTGTCCGGCGCCTGCTGGAAGTTCCCGCTCTTGGTCTCGAAGCTAAAGCCCGCGTCGGCAACATACTTCGGCACGCCTTGAATCCCGTGCTTCTCGTGCCCTTCGGGGAAGCGCCCGGAGAGCAGGTCGAAGTCGAAATCGTTGTCGATGCTGGACTTCTTTTCGGTCGAGATGGAATGCGAATCCTTCGCGCGCGCCTGGAAGATGTTGTTGCGCGTCACGCAGTGCTTGATGACGCGCGAGTCCCCGCCGAGCCCGTTGGCGCCTTCGTCCTTCGGCTGGAAGACGGTGTTGTGGAAGAAGTACATGTGCCCCGTCATCCAGGTCTCGCTGCCGGCGAAGCCCATCTTCATGAAGTTGCCGTGCGTCAGGTCCCAACTGCTGCCGGGCGGGCTGTACGAGCGGCCGCCCACGTTGCGCCAGACGTACAGCGGCCCGATGGACGTGGCCGCGTTGGCCATCGTCATCATCGTGTTTTCGATGTAGTTGTTCCAGATGCGCACGTTCTGATTGCCGCCTTCGGCCTCGATGCCGTCGTCCCAGCAGTTCGCGATGTAGTTGCCGTAGATGTCGCTGTCGGCCCCGGGAAAGCCGCGGTAGCTCCCGTTGTTGCCCGCGCCCAGCACGTCGTTGAAATAGTGCGCCTCGTCCGACCAGCATTCGTTGTAGCGGAAGACGTGATTGCCTTCGGATTCCCAGAAGACGATCGCCTGCGGCCCGGCCGGGTGGCGGTTGTTGTTGTGGTCTTCGGCCCAACTGTTCGAATCCCACGTCGGATGGTGGAACTTGCAGCGCTGGATCACGACGGCGCGCAGGTCCTTCTTGTTGCTGAAGACGGCGCCCTGGTAGTCGAAGCCGAAGCCCTTCTCTTCCTCGCTGCCCCATGTGCTGACGTCGCACTGTTCCAGGACGATGTTTCGCCCGTTCATCAGCCGGATGCCGTGCTGTTTCACGTTCTTGATCGTGAACCCGCGCAGGATCACGTAGCTCGCGTCCACCGAAATCCCCAGGTCGGCCTTGTTCTCGCAGTCGATCACGCAGCCCGTTCCGTCGTAGAGCACGTAGCCGTCGGGCGTGCCGGACTTGGTGATGTTCAGGGTCGTGTTGCCGCTCTTGCAGGGCACCGTGGAGGCCACGGGGAAGGTCTCGTTCCACGTGGACGCCTTCAGCGTCGTGCGGACATCGGTGCCTTCCAGCGCCAGGTGGATCTCGTAGACCGTGCCCGGCTTCAAATTCACGAGGCTGCCGCGGTAGTCGGCCTTGCATTCGGGGCTGGCCACCGGGTTGTGGCGCATCGCCAAGCCTTCGCGCCAGGCGCTCTGGCCGGCCTCGCGGAACTTGACGAGCACCTTCTTGCCCGCCTCGCCCTTTTCAGGCGACCAGTACAGGCTCAGGCAGTGAAAGGTGGCGACGCTCGACGCCGGGACCTTGGACGTCGTGGCCGCCTCGTCCGCCGCCCGGGCCGGAAACGCGGCCGAGCCCAGCCCCAGCAGTACCAGCACGGCCGCCACGCTCTGAAGGATGCGCATCCCGAATCCCCCGCCCCGCCCGGAACCATCGTCCGGGGTTAGAGGGGGGTTTCCACCGAAATCCTTTGGCCGATTCGGGATTCGCCGTGGCCCGCCGGACTTACGCCGGACCGGCGCCCACGACCTCCTTGGGGAGCTGGCCTTCGTACTCGGCGAAGTTCTTCTTGAAGAGCCCCGCCAGTTCCCGCGCCTTGGCGTCGTACGCCGCCTTGTCGGCCCAGGTGTTGCGCGCCTGGAGCATCTCGGCCGGCACGTCCGGGCAGGCTTCGGGCACGCCGAACGTGAAGACCGGATCGGGCGTGAAGGAAACCTTGTCCAGCGCCCCCGAGAGCGCCGCGCGCACGACCGCGCGGGAGATCTCGATCTTCATACGCTGCCCGGTGCCGTACGGCCCGCCGCTCCAGCCGGTGTTGACCAGCCAGCAGTTCGCGCGGTGGCTGGCCATCAGCTTGCCCAGGAGCCGCGCGTACTCGCTGGGGTGCCGCGCCATGAACGGCGCGCCGAAGCACGCGCTGAAGGTCGCGGCCGGCTCCTTGACCCCGCGTTCGGTGCCCGCCACCTTGGCCGTGTACCCGCTGATGAAGTGGTACATCGCCTGCTCGGGCGTCAGCTTCGCGATCGGCGGCATGACGCCGAAGGCGTCGCAGGTGAGCATCACGATGTTGCGCGGGTGCCCGCCCACGCCTTCCTTCACGATGTGAGGCATGTGCGTGATCGGATACGCCGCGCGCGTGTTCTCGGTCAGGCTCGCGTCGTCCAGGTCCACGTGCCGGTTGTCCGGGTCGAACGCGACGTTTTCGAGGATCGTGCCGAAGCGCCGCGTCGTCTCGTAGATCTCGGGTTCCGAGGCCTTGCTGAGCCGGATCACCTTGGCGTAGCAGCCGCCCTCGAGGTTGAAGACGCCCGTCTCGCTCCAGCCGTGCTCGTCGTCGCCGATCATCGCGCGGTCCTTCTCGCTCGAGAGCGTCGTCTTGCCCGTCCCCGAGAGCCCGAAGAAGACCGCCGTGTCGCCGTCCTTCCCCACGTTCGCCGAACAGTGCATGCTCAGCACGCCGCGCTGCGGGAGCAGGTAGTTCATGACCGTGAAGATCGACTTCTTGATCTCGCCCGCGTAGCACGTCCCGCCGATGATCGCCAGCTTCTGGGCCAGGTGCAGCAGCACGAACGCTTCGCTGTGGGTGCCGTCGTGTTCGGGCATGGCCTGGAAGTTGGGGCAGTGCAGCACCGTGAAGTCCGGCGCGAACGCGTCCAGCGCATCCCGGTCGAACTCGCGGATGAACATCGTCCGCGCGAACAGGTTGTGCCACGCGGTCTCGGTGATCACGCGCACGTTGATGCGGTACGCCGGATCGGCCCCGCAGTGGCAGTCCTGCACGAAGATGTCGCGGCCCTGCAGGTACGCCTGCAAGCGGATCTTGAGCTGGTTGAACTTCTCTTCGGAGATCGGCTGGTTGTGCTTGCCCCACCAGACCTTGCCTTCCGCCGAGGGCTCCTTCACCACGAATTTGTCCTTGGCCGAGCGTCCCGTGTAGTGCCCCGTCCGCACCAGCAGCGGCCCCAGGTGCGCCAGCCACGCCTCGCGGCGGCGGATCGCTTCCTCGTACAGCGCCGGGGTGGAAAGGTTGTGATAGACGCGCGCGGGATGCGTCAGGCCCAGGTTGCTCAGATTCAGCATGGTCGTTCCCTCCTCAGGTTCGATTCCTCCGGCCGATCTGTAGTAATTATACGACGCAGTCGTGACAAAATGGTGAGGATGCGCCGGAATTGTCCGTGCGAAAAAAACTACGTTTCAAGATCGGAAAAAACGTCTGGCCGGGTTGCTCAAAAACCAAATTGTGGACAATTGAACCCTTATTTTACCTGTTTAATTCGTACCATGCTCGGCGCGCGCGCCGCTATTCCGTCTTGCGCACCTTCACATTTCGCAGGCGGTACTCGCAGCCCGGATACGACCAGAACGCCCAGGTTCCGGGCCCGGCCTTGTAGTCGTATTCGAGCGCCTGCGCGCCCTCGACGAGCACGCGCAGCTTGCCCTTTTCCGCGATGAGCTGGTAGCGCTGCCACTGGCCGGGCTTGGGCGATTTGGACGCGGTCTTGATCGAACCGGGGTTGTGCGTGCCCGGTTCCCCATCGAACGTATGCGTCTTCTGCACCGCGACCTTGTCCGGAAAAATGCAGACCGAGATCGCGTCCATGTAGTTGAAGGCCCCCGGCGCTTCGATCTCGACGAAGCCCTTGTCGCAGCGCGCCTCGAACGAGAGTTCGGCGTTGGGGCCCGCGAGCGCCATCGGCCAGAAGCGCGCGTGGAATTTCGGTCGCAGGTCCGCGGGCGGCGAGACCCACTCCTGCCCTTCGACGCGCCAGGCCGCGCCGCATTCGTGCCAGCCCAGCACCGAACGCTTTTCCTTGTCCGACCCGTGCGTGTAGCTGTTGAACCAGAACTCGGCGACTTCCAGCGGAACCGCGCGCGCCGACGGCTTCAGGTTCACCCACGCGCCGGAAAGAAACGCGGTGCGCTCCTTCGCCGCCTCGGCCATCTCCGCGACCCAGCGCGGATCCAGCCGCCCGGTCAGGCTCAGCTTCGACGGCAGCGTGACGTAGTGCCCCGGCCAGCGGATCACGCCGCCTTTCCAGGGCCCGGCCTGGACGATCGCCTCGTCGTCGTCCACCTGAAACGAGAAGCCCTGCGGGCCGGCCTTGAAGCGGTAGCGGTGCACGCCGCCGACCGGGCCTTCGTAGTAGCCGTGGTTCGGGTTGTAGGACTTCAACTCCTTCATCGTCTGCTTGCCGTTCAGGTTCACGGAGGCGCGCCCGTTGCGGTAGTGCGTGCCGTAGGCGTCGCCGACCTGGACGATGCGGTCCCAGCGGCTGTCGTTGCCGAGCGTGATCTCGCCGTCCACTTCGAGGAAGCGCGGCGCGAGCCCGCGGTTGACCAGGTCGGCCACGTGCTGCGGCTTGGCGAAGTCGTATTCGAGCGAGACGCGCCCGTCGGGCAGGCGCTTGGCGTCGCAGAGGAAGACGTTGTAGAGGTCGCTGCTTTGCGCTTCCAGTTCCGCGAGCTGCGTCTCGAGGTCCGGTTCGAGTTCCTTCACGGCCGGCGCGCCGGGGTACTTCAAGAGCAGCGCCTTGCCCGCGGCGAGCGCCTCCGCGGCCTTGCCGTCGGCCTTGAGCTGCAGGAAGCGCGCGGCCAGTTCCTTCGACTGCGTGCCGGCCTCGCGCGCCTGGCGCGCCTCCAGCACCTGCTTCAAGAGCGCCTGCGCGGCCTCGGGCAGCTTCGGGAGCGCCTTGTCCAGCGCGGCCGCGTCGCCGTGAAAGGCCTGCCAGGCCGCGTGCGCGCGTTGCGCGTCCTCGCCATCCCCCAAGTGCGCCTTGGCGAACTCCAGGACCTGAAACGGCGCAAAGGCCCCCAGGTCGAGCGGCTTCATGCCGTCGCCTAGGTCGGCGCGCACCGTGTCGCCTTCGACCGAGAACGTGACCAGCCGCCGCACGCCGCTGGCCATGTTCAGGGCCACGCGCTTGCCGGCCTGCGCGCGCAGGTACGCCTCCGCCGCCTGCGGCACGCGCTCGGCCAGCGCGCCCTGCTCGAGCAGCGCCTGGATGCGCGCGCGCTCGGCGGGTTCCGCCTCGTCCAGCCGCGCGCGCAGTTCCTCGTCGAGCCCCTTCCACGGCCGCCCGCTCGCGGCGATCTCCAGCGCGGCCTTGAAGTCGAAGACCGGCTTGGGCGGAACCGGCGGCGCGGGCGCGGCGACAGGCGCGGCCGGATCGGGCTTCGGCGCGGCCTCGCCCGTCTCGACTTTGGGCGCGGGCGTATCCGGTTGCGCGGGCGCGGGTTCCTTGGGCGGTTCTTCCTGCGGAGCCTGCTGCGCGGGCACGTCGGTCTTGGCGGCTTTGGGCGCGGGGTCCGGGACCGGCGCGGCCTCGGCCTCGGGCGTCTTGACCTCCGGCGCGGGCACGGTCGCCGGCAAGGCCGGAGGCGCCGGCGGCACGGCGCGCTCGGGCGAACCCTGCGCCGTACGCGGCTCGGGAGCCCGGCCTTCGCCGCCGGACTTGAACGCCACCAGCAGCCCGGCCACCAGCAGCAGCGCCGCGGCCGCGCCGGCGACGATCATGCCCGTGTTCGCGCCTTGCGCGGGCGCGGGCGCAGGATGCGCCGATCGCTGCGTGTGCTTGGCTTCGCCGGACGTTCGCGCGGCCGGGATGCGCGTCTGCGACGTATCGCGTTTGAGCGTGGGCGCGGCCGACGTGGGCGGCCTGGCCGTCGCCGCTCCGGCCGCCGGAGTGTTGCGCTTGTTGAGCAGCCGGCGTGCTTCGTCTTCGGAGACCGGCTGCAACTCCATCGTCATCACGCCTTCGGCGCAGCCCGCGCAGAAGACGCCGTTGAGCTTTTTATTGCGGGCGCGCCCGGCCTCGACGTCCTGCTCGGTCACGCGCTTCCCGCAGGTCTCGCAGAAGTAGAACTTCATGAGCCCTTCCCGGAACGGAGGTGCCGGCCGGCTGGAAACCGTGCATACACGCTACCTTTATAGGACGTGCCCCTCCCACGGCATGATGCAGCCAAAGGCCCGGCCGGCGGGCCGAGTCCTTTTTGAATCCCACCTGTGCGGAGGTGTTGAATGAGGATGCGCACGCGCATGGGCGTCGCATAAGGTAATGCCATTCATGTGGTTGGATAAACGCGCGGCTACTTCTTGACCTCGTAGCAGACCAGCGCTTCCTTCCCGCGGATGAACATGCGCCCGTCGGCGATGGTCGGCGTGGACGACCGCAGGTTCCCCGGCACCAGCTTGCACTTGCCGATCTCCTCGAAGCGCTCCGGGTTCGCCCGGACCACGTGCAGCGTGTTCCCGTTGGCGTCCAGGAAGATCTTCCCGTCCACGATCACGCTCGAGGCCGTGTTGAACGCGGCGTTCCCGAAGTTCTCCTTGTCGGGGCTGGTCCAGCGGAGCTTCCCGGTGGCGAGTTCCACGCAGAAGAGCGGCCCGTTCTGCGACTTGCTCCCGTACAGCATGCCCTGGTGGACGATCGGCGTGGACGGATTCAGGAAGTACCCGCCGAGCCGCCAGTGCGGCGCGGGCTTTTCCAGCGAGAGCTTGTAGCAGACCATCCCGTCCATGACGAAGTAGCCGTCGCCGACGACGGGCGACGAGGCCATCCCGCCGCCGACGTGCCACATCAGCTTGCCCGACTTGATCTCCACCATGCCGCCGTTGTGCACCGCGTAGCAGACGCCGTCCTTCCGCCACACCGTGGGCGACGCGTGCACGCCTTTGAATTCCGGGCGCGCCCAGAGGAGCTTGCCGCTGGCCGCGTCGAGCCCGCAGAGCGAGCCGGCTTGGATCACGAGCACCCCGTCGGCCACGATCGGGGAAGACGAGACCTCCTTCGCCGGGCAGGGCGCCTGCCAGACCTCCGACCCGTCGGCCGTCTTCAGGCAGTAGATCGTCCGCCCGCCGCTCACGTAGATCACGTCGCCCGCCACGCAGGGCGTGCTGGACGTGCCGTACTCGAAAAGTTCCCCGGGGTATTCCTTCTTCCAGAGCGTCCTGCCGGTCTGCGCGTCGAAGCAGAAGACGATGTCCAGCGCCCGGCGGCGGTTGGCGCCCAGCTCCTTCACCACGGCCTTGACGCGCTCCGGCGGCAGCCCGGCGCTCGCGAGCGCCCCCTCCACGTCGGCCGGCTTGGCGAAGGTCTTGTCCTTCAGCGCCACGACGCGTTCGAGCACGCGCAGGTCGAGCGCCTCCGCGCCGCTCATCAGGCGGTTCATGATGCCGAGCGCGTGCGCGGCGTATTCCTCGTGCGTCAGGTTCTTGATCAGCCATTCGCCGGCCCACGCGGGCACGTCGCCGGGTTTCAGGCCCTGGCGTTCGGGCGAAACGCGCGCGGCTTCCACCTTGCGCGCCAGCGCCTCCGGCAGCGCGGGCTCGAAACAGCCCAGGCGGTTGCGCAGCCCCCACCCGAGCGTGAACGGGCTGGTGTCCTGCAATCGCTGGTTCAGGTACAGGAAGACCTTCCCGCCCGCGGCCACGGGCGAACTGTAGCCCACGTCGGAGCCCGTGCGCGTGACGTCGCCCGTGTCGGGAATCGGCTCGCTCTGCCAGAGAATCTTCAAGCCCGCCTCGGGGACCGCTTCGAGCAGCGGCGGGCCGCCGTCGGCCGCTCCGGTGCGGTCGGGCCCGCGCCACTGCGGCCAGTCCTGCGCCCCGGCCGGCAGCGCGGCCAGCGCCAGAAGAAGTCCGATGCCGCGCGCGCCGGGCGTTCGCATGCTCATTTCGTCTCCACCAGCACCAGGCCGTGCGCGGGCACGAGCACCTCGCCGGACAGGTCGATCTCGGCGGCCTTCACGTCCACCTGCAAGTCGTTCAGGTTGTTGGCCAGGGGGTCGGCGGCGGCCAGCGTGTAGGCCGTGGCCTTCTTCGCGGACCCCGGCAGCTTCAGCCGCACGGCGCAGGCCTGCGCGGGCGAGCGGTTGAGCAGAAAGACGCCGCAGCCCTGCCCGCTCTTGAAGGCGTACGCGCCCAGCGCCGGGACGCCGGGCGCGGGGCCGTCGGCCGCGGGCGCGACGCTCGCCGCGAGCAGGTCCTTCCCGCCCGCGTGCCGGTTGAAAAGGCGCAAGGCCATCCCCGCGGGATGCAGGGCCATCGCGTGCGCGTCCACGTGGGTCGCGTTGTTGGAACCCTGCGCGAAGCGCGAGAAGGCCGCGGCTTCCGCGCCGTTCGCCAGCGCCTGCAGGAGCCCGTCCAGCGCCGCCACCGCCGAGGCCTGCCCGCGCAGCATCGACCGTTCCTGCCCGAGAAATCCCTGCTCGCCGGAGACCGTCTCCCAGCCGCTCAGCGCGAGCGCCTTGCGGGCCGACTGGGCCTGCTGCCGCGCGGCGTTCCAGGCCGGAAGCGCGCGCGCCGGTCCGGCCAGCATCTGCGCGAGCAGCCCGGCCGCATTGGCGTTCCCGCCGGGCTGCGCGAACTCGAGCGCCGCGCCGCAGCCCAGCACGTCCATCGACGGGACGTATTTCAGGACCGTCTCGTTCCACTTCGGATCGGCGAGGCAGCCGTTGGCCACGAGGCGGATCCGGGGGCCGAAGTGTTTGTTCTTCCGCGCCCGGCTGAAGACGCGCTCGGCCGCCGCCGCGTAATGCTCGGCGTTCTCGACGTTCCAGGGCGCCTTGCGCCTGTTCCAGACCTCGTCGCCCAGTTCGAGGTAGATCGTCTCGAATTTCCCGATCCACGGGTCCGGCTGCCCGTGCCGCGCGCGCCGCGCGCCGAAGGGGCTCTCGGCCGGCCCGGCCAGGTATTCGAGCAGCCCGTCCCATTCCTCCTCGGTCATGGCCAGGCCCACGGTCAGCCAGGGCGCGGCGCCCGCGCGTTCGCACAGGTCCAGGGCGTCGGGCAGATTCGGCGGATCGGGGTCGCGCGTGGAGGCCTGGTTGAAGGCCACCTTCTCCACCGTGCGCAGGCGTTCCAGCGGATGCGCCAGCCAGTTCTCGAGGCTCTCCCCGCGCGCGCCGCTCAGGATGCGCAGCACGCCCGGCTTGAACTCGGCCAGCGCCCCCGCCACGCGCGGGAGCACCGCCAGCGGCTCGCCGCCGTCGTCTTCGCTGACGATGAAGTTGTCCAGCCAGACCTCGCCCCCGGAGGCCACGATAATCAGATTGACCATGGGATCGGACTTGCGGACCAGCTCGTACTTCTTCCACGTCTCGGTGACGGCGAAATCGTCGGGCTCGGGCCGGCCGGGTTCCGAACTGGCCACGAAGCGCACCGAACACTTCGCGCCCGGCGTGCCCCGGGCCCAGACGGTCACGCGGTAGGTCTTTTCCTGCAGGAAGCGGTCGGAGTTTCCGCCGCGGTCGCCCGCGCGCCCGCCGCCCCAGCGGTCGAAGGTCGGGAGCCAGATGTTCGGGCGGTCCTTCCCCAGTTTCACGCAGGTGCGCCCGCCGAACCACGGGGCGCGGTCGCCCTGCTCGACGCCGTCCGGCCGGTCCGAGACCGTGAGCGACCAGCTCCGGTGGACCTGCGCGAGCGCGCCCTCTTGGCTCAGCCAGATCAGGTCGCCCGCGGCGAAGGCCGGGCCGCCGCCTTCGGCCGTGTAGACGGTCTTGCGCCCGTCGGCGTAGGAGGCCTGCGCGAGCTTGCCCCGGCGGCCGGCCGCCTTGCCCGCCAGCACGCGGAACTCCGCGCCCTTCCAGAACTCCTGCGGGATCGACTTGCGGTAGTTCTCCTCGTGCTGCGCGGGTTCCTCGAACCCGTTCGCGTCGCCTCCGCCGGCAAGAAAGACGCGGCGGTACAGGATGCCGGCTTCCAGCCCGGGGTTGCTGTTGAGGCAGTTGCCGAGCATCGTCGAGCGGTCGTCGATGGGATTCTGGCAAAGGCTGAACCCGATCGCCGGGACCTTGGGCCGGATCGTTTGGCCGGTGACGGCGACTTCCACCTTCAGCGCCGGGGCGCTGGACTCGGCCTCGCCCGCTCCGGCGCGAAGGCCGCAGAACACCACGAGCATCAGCCGGCACCACCTGCGCATACGCAATCCTCGGTCGAGTCCGCCGGGATCTACATACAACGCCGCCGCGCGCGCGCCGGGGGTCCTTATTTGACATGCGGGGTCCGAGGTTGACTTTTCGGCCGAAAAGCCGCCCGACGCGCAGGTGCAGTCCTCAAAAAAGCAAAGCCTCCGCGGGGCCAGACCCGGGGAGGCTCGCCGGCCGGAGCGCGCGCGTTCAGCGCGAGCGCCAGTGGATGTTCCCCATCTCCATCGGCACGCAGACGTGCTCGTGAAAAGGGACGATGCGCGGCGTGTAGTGGTCGGCGGGACGCCTGGCCGGCACGCTGGCGTGGAACGTGAAGCCGTTCACCGTGCCGGGAATCGGGCCGCTGTTGCTCATGAAGACGGGCGCGGGGGCCGCGCCGTTTTCGGGCTCGCAGTACAGTTCCACGCGCACGGCCTGCTGCGGCAGGCTGCCCAGGTAGACCTGGACCTCGAAGTCGAGGCGGTCGCCGTTCTGCGAGACGCGCTGGTCGCCGAAGCGCAGGTCGCTCCAGCCTTCGTTCACCTGGTCGAACCAGCGGTTGATCCCGGCGCGGACGCCCGCGTCGGCGCGCGCCTTCACCGCGCGGGCCGCCGGCAGGTACACCTGCTCGGCGTAGTCGCGGACCATGCGCTCGCTGCTGAACTGCGGCGTAAGCTGCATCATGCTCGCGCGCACGCGCCCGATCCAGTGGCGCGGGATGCCGTCGGCGTTGCGGTCGTAGAAGGTGGGGACGACCTCGTTTTCAAGGATGCGGTAAAGCTGGTCGGCCTCGGCCGCGTCGCCTTCGCCGTGGTGCTCGCGCCCGTCGCCGAGCTGCCAGCCGACTTCGGGGCTGTAAGCCTCGTCCCACCACCCGTCGAGGATGGACAGGTTCAGCCCGCCGTTCACCAGCACCTTCATGCCGCTGGTCCCGCAGGCCTCGGCCGGGCGGCGCGGGTTGTTGAGCCAGACGTCCACGCCCGAGGTCATGTGGTTGGCCAGGACCATGTCGTAATCCTGCAGGAAGATCATGCGGTCGCGCACGTCCGGACGCCGCACGAACTCGCCGATCGTCCGCACCAGGCCCTTGCCGATCTGGTCGTCGGGGTGCGCCTTGCCCGCGAGCACGATCTGGACCGGGCGGCGCGCGTCGCGGAGCAGCCGCAGCAGGCGCGCCTGGTCGTGCAGCAGCAGCGTGGGGCGCTTGTACGGCGCGAAGCGGCGCGCGAAGCCCAGCGTCAGGACGTTCGGGTCCAGGACGTGCCGCGCGCGATGGATCGCTTCCTGCGACTGGCCCGACTCGCGCACCTGCCGTTCCAGGCGGCGGCGCACGTATTCCACCAGGTTCATGCGCGCCTGCGCGCGGAAGTTCCAGAGGTCGGTCTCGCTGACCGTGAGCAGGCTGTGCGAGGCCTGGCCGAGGTTCTCGAGCCACAGGCTGTTGTTCGAGAACGAGCGGCTCCACAGGTCGTTGGCGGCCTCGCCGTCCCACGTCGGCACGTGCACGCCGTTGGTGACGTGGCTGACGGGCACCTCGGCCTCGGGCCGGTTCGGAAAGAGGTTGTTGAAGAGCTTGCGGCTCACCTTGCCGTGCAGGCGCGCGACGCCGTTGGCCCGGCTGCATCCGCGCATCGCCAGGTACGCCATGTTGAAGGGCTCGCCCGCGTCGTCCGGGTTGCGGCGCCCCAGCGCCAGGATCGCGTCGAGCGGCATGCCGGTCTTTTCGACGAAGGGCTGCGCGTACTTGGCCAGCAGCGCGGGCGGAAAGCGGTCGAAGGCCGCTTCCACCGGCGTGTGCGTGGTGAAGACGTTGCCCGGGCGCGTCTCGCGCAGCGCGACGGGGAACGGCACGCCGTGCTTCTGCGCGTGGCTCTGCGCGCGCGCCAGCACGGCAAAGGCCGCGTGGCCTTCGTTCAGGTGGCAGATCTCGGGTTCGAGGCCCAGCTTTTCCATCAGGCGCCAGCCGCCGATGCCCAGGACCAGTTCCTGCAGCAGGCGGATTTCCTGGCCCGCCGCGTACAGGTGCGCGGTGATGGCGCGGTCCCACGGGTTGTTGCCGGGATCGTTGGTGTCGAGCAGGTACAGCGTGACCTTGCCGACCTTGGCCTCCCAGACGCGGATGAGCAGTTCGCGCCCGGGGAGTTCGAAGCGCACGCGCGGCCAGCGCCCGTCCGGCCCGCGCACCGGGCGGATCGGCAGGCTGCCCGGATCGTTGTACGGAAAGGCCTCGTGCTGCTGGCCGTCCTCGCCGATGACCTGGCGGTAATAGCCCTGCTGGTACAGGAGCCCGATGCCGATCACCGGCACGCCCAGGTCGCTGGCGCTCTTCAGGTGGTCGCCGGCGAGGATGCCGAGGCCGCCCGAGTAGATCGGCAGCGCCTCGCTGAGCCCGAATTCCATGCTGAAGTAGGCGACGCCCTTCAGCGGCTCGTGCCCGAAGCGTTCGCCGTACCAGCCTTTTCGTTCGAGGTAATTCTTGCGGCGGGCCATGCGCTGGGCGAGCTGGTCGTTCAGGTCGCGGTCGCGCGCGGCCTCCTCGAGCCGTTCCTGGTGGACGTTCATCAGGATGGTGTAGGGATTGTTGCAGCGCTCCCAGGCTTCGGGGTCGAGCTTCTTCCAGATGCGCTGGGCCAGCAGGCTGCCGGTCCAGCGGAGGTCGGTCGCCAGATCGACCAGGCCTTCAAGTCCTTGCGGCAGTTCGCGATCGAACGAGTTGGTCGACATGGCTTTCCCCCGGAAGGTCGTGGTGGTTGGCGCGGCTGATGCGCCGGCCCATGGTCGTGATCGAACCGCGCGAATGCCAATTAGAATTCGTCGCATTCGAGGTTAATCCTCGATAAAGAGCCGGCCGCGCGCTCCAACCTTGAATTGACCGCCGGCTAACCTCACGATCACGTCCGTTCCGTATAGCGTCGGGTGCCTCTCCTACCTTTTGCGAGGAACCCAGCCATGCCGCTTCAAACCGCCGCCGCCCCGCGCCAGAACGCGCTCTCCGACGTGGAGCTGCACAAGCTGGACGCCTACTGGCGCGCCTCGAACTACCTTTCGGTGGGGCAGATTTACCTGATGGACAACCCGCTCTTGAAGGAGCCGCTCGAACGCCGCCACGTCAAGCCGCGCCTGCTCGGCCACTGGGGCACCTCGCCGGGCCTGAACATGCTTTACGTCCACCTCAACCGCGTCATCCGCAACCACGACCTGAACATGATCTACGTGATCGGCCCCGGGCACGGCGGGCCGTCGCTGGTCGCGCACGCCTGGCTGGAAGGGACCTACAGCGAGGTCTACCCCAACATCGAACAGAACGAAGAGGGCATGAAGAAGCTCTTCAAGCAGTTCAGCTTTCCCGGCAGCATCCCCAGCCACGTCGCGCCCGAGACCCCCGGCTCCATCCACGAAGGCGGCGAACTCGGCTACGCCCTCTCGCACGCCTTCGGCGCGGCCTTCGACAATCCGGGCCTGATCGTCGCGTCCGTCGTCGGCGACGGCGAAGCCGAGACCGGCCCGCTCGCCACCGGCTGGCACTCCAACAAGTTTCTCAACCCCGCCCGCGACGGCTGCGTGCTCCCGATCCTGCACCTGAACGGCTACAAGATCGCCAACCCCTGCTTCCTCGCGCGCATCCCGCGCCGCGAACTGCTCTCGCTCTTCGAAGGCTACGGCTACAAGCCCTACGTCGTCGAAGGCCGCGACCCGATGGAAGTCCACCAGGCCCTCGCCGCGGCGCTCGACGAGATCGTCGGCGAGATCAAAGGCATCTGGGACGAGGCGCGCGCCTCGCGGTCGCCCAGGCGCCCCGCGTGGCCGATGATCGTCTTCAAGACGCCCAAAGGCTGGACCTGCCCGCCCGAGATCGACGGGAAGAAGTGCGAGGACTACTGGCGCAGCCACCAGGTGCCGATGGGCGACATGGACAAGCCCGAACACCTCCGCGTCCTGGAACACTGGATGAAGAGCTACCGCCCCGAGGACCTCTTCGACGCCCGCGGGGCCTTCCGCGCCGACCTGCGCGCGCTGGCCCCGCAGGGCGCGCGGCGCATGAGCGCCAACCCGCACGCCAACGGCGGGCTGCTGCTCAAGGACCTGCTCATGCCGGATTTCCGCGACTACGAAGTGAAGGTCGAGAACCCCGGGACCGCGATCGCCGAAGGCACCACGATCATGGGTTCGTTCCTCCGCGACGTGATGAAGCGCAACCTGGAGCACGCCAACTTCCGCGTCTTCAGCCCCGACGAGAACCATTCCAACCGCTGGCAGAACATCGCCGAAGTCACCAACCGCTGCTACATGGCCGAGATCCTGCCCGAGGACGACCACCTGAGCCCCGACGGGCGCATCATGGAAGTGCTGAGCGAACACCAGTGCCAGGGCTGGCTGGAAGGATACCTGCTGACCGGACGCCACGGATTTTTCAGTTGCTACGAGGCCTTCATCCACATCATCGACTCGATGTTCAACCAGCACGCCAAGTGGCTGAAGGTCTGCAACCACATCCCCTGGCGCCGCCCGGTCGCCTCGCTCAATTACCTGCTCTCTTCGCACGTCTGGCGGCAGGACCACAACGGCTTCAGCCACCAGGACCCCGGCTTCATCGACCACGTGGTGAACAAGAAGGCCGAGGTCATCCGCGTCTACCTGCCGCCCGATCCCAACTGCCTGCTCAGCGTCACCGACCACTGCCTGCGCTCGCGCAACTACGTCAACGTCGTCATCGCCGGCAAGCAACCCCAGCCGGCCTGGCTGACGATGGACCAGGCGATCAAGCACTGCACCGCCGGCATCGGCATCTGGGACTGGGCCAGCAACGACCGGGGCGGCGAACCCGACGTCGTGATGGCCTGCTGCGGCGACGTGCCCACGCTCGAGACCCTGGCCGCCGTGGAACTCCTGCGCGAACTGATCCCCGAACTGAAGATCCGCTTCATCAACGTCGTCAACCTGATGAAGCTCCAGCCCGAGAGCGAGCACCCGCACGGGCTCAGCGACAACGAGTTCGACTCGCTCTTCACCACCGACAAGCCGGTCATCTTCGCCTTCCACGGCTATCCGTGGCTGATCCACCGCCTGACTTACCGCCGCAACGGGCACAAGAACATCCACGTCCGCGGCTACAAGGAAGAAGGCACGACCACCACGCCCTTCGACATGGTCGTGCTCAACGAACTCGACCGCTTCCACCTCATGGAGGACGTGATCGTGCGCGTCCCGCATCTGCGCACGCGCAGCGCGTACGCGCGCCAGGCGATCCGCGACCGGCTGATCGAGCACAAGCAGTTCATCGCCAAGCACGGGTACGACATGCCCGAGATCGCCAACTGGCGCTGGGGCGGCCGTTCCGCCAGCTCGGGCCACGACACCTCCGCGGACAACGCCTGACGTGAACATCCTCCTGCTCAACGCCGGCTCCAGCAGCCTCAAGTTCGCGGTCCTGGACTCGGACACCGAAGCGCTCCGGGCCTCCGGCAGCGCCGACTGGGCCGGCGCCTCGGGGCATTACCGCTTCGCCTCCGGCAGCCGGAGCCTGGACGAAGTGGTCGCCTGGAAGGAACACATCTCCGCCGTCGAACGCCTCTTCGACGACCTGCGCGCCTCCGCGCCCGAACTCCTCGCGGGCGAAGGCCTGCGCGCCGTCGGGCACCGCGTGGTCCACGGCGGAGACTTCACCGCGCCGGCCCGCGTCACCGACGAGGTGCTCGCGCGGCTGAGGCACATGGTCGCGCTCGCGCCGCTGCACAATCCGCCCAGCCTGGCCGTCATCGACGCCGCGCAGCGCGTGCTCCCCGGCGTCCCGCACGTCGCCTGCTTCGACACCGCTTTTCACCGCTCGATCGGCCCGGCGGCGCGGGGCTATCCCCTTCCGCGGGCCTGGTCCGCCGACTGGGGCATCCAGCGCTACGGGTTCCACGGGCTGAGCCACGCGTACTGCGCGCGCCGCGCGGCCGAACTGCTCGGCCGGCCGCTCGAGGACCTGAAGCTGGTCGTCTGCCACCTGGGCCACGGCTGCTCCGCGACGGCCATCGCGGGCGGGCGGAGCATCGACACCACCATGGGCTTCACGCCGCTCGAAGGGCTGATGATGGCGACGCGCAGCGGCAACATCGACCCCGGCGTCGTGCTGCACCTGATTCAGGACCGCGGGCTTCCGGCCAACGAGGTCGCCGCCGCGCTCAACCGCCAGTCCGGCCTGCTGGGCGTCTCGGGGGTCTCGGCCGACATGCGCGCGGTGCTCGCCGCCGCGGACGAAGGCCACGCGGCCGCGCAACTGGCCGTGGAGATGTTCGCGCACCGCGTGCGGCAGGCCGTCGGCGCGCTGGCCGTGACGCTCGGCGGCTTGGACGCGCTGGTCTTCACCGCCGGCATCGGCGAAAACGCCGCGCCCGTCCGCGCGCGCGTCTGCGAAGGCCTGGCCTGCCTGGGCCTGCGCCTGGACGAGGCGCGCAACCGCGCCGCCGCGCCCGACGCCTGCCTCTCGCCCGAAAACGCCGCGCCGTCCGTCTGGGCGATCCGCACGCGCGAAGACCTGAGCATGCTGCGGGAGGCCGCGCGGGTGGCCGCGCCGTAACCCGCGCAACGCCGCCGTCGGTTTCGGCGGCCCGTTTCTTTACCGTTTCCTTCGGCCGCGCGCTCCTCTATAAGAAGGGCATGGCGGCACGACGCAAAAGCCCCGGGCGGCCGCCCGGGACGGAAGCGCGCTACAAGCGCATTGCGGAGGACCTGCTGCGCCGCATCGACGCGGGCGAATGGCCCGACGGGCGCGAGCTGCCTTCGTCGCGCCGCCTGGCCCGCGCCTACGGCGTCGGGCACAAGACCGTCTGGTCCGCGCTCCGTTCGCTGCAAGCGTTCGGCCGCGTGCGCATGCATCCCGGCGGCATCACGCGCGTGACGCGCCGCGTGCCGCTGGCGAGCGTGCTGCAGGGCGCCGTGGCCGTCGTCATCAAGGAAGAGGCGGGCGATTTTCTGCGCAAGAACCCCATCGGCGCAGGCGTGCTCGAACGGCTCTCGCGCGTGCGCGCGAGCTTGCTGGTGCTCCAGCACATCCGCTGGTGGCGGCAGGAAGCGCCGCAGGGCCTGCGCGACGGCCGCATCCAGGGCATCCTGATTCCCGGTTCCTTTCCGCCCGCGCTGCTGGCGCAGTACGAAAGCATCGGCCTGCCCGTCGTCCTCATCGACCAGCCGCCCCCCGGGGGAACGGCCCACGCCGTCGCCGTGGACAACTTCCGCGCGGCCTTCGAGGCCACCCAAAAGCTGCTCGACCTCGGCCACCGCCGCCTCGCCTTCGTGCGCTCCATCGTCTCGAACCTGAAGAACATCGACCCCGACGCGCGCGAACGCCAGGACGGCTTCCTCGCCGCGTGCGAAAATGGCGGGCTCGGCCCCGGCCGCCGCGCGGTCTTCAGCGCCACCTTCACGCCGCAAAGCCCCTCCGCGCGCGACCTGGTGCGCGCCAGGCCGCGCTATACGGGCGTCCTCTGCGCCGGCGTCTCGCACGCCCGCCAGCTCGCCGAGGCCGCCCGCGTCGAGGGCCTGAAGATTCCGCGCGACCTCAGCATCGTCACCTTCCGCCCCGCGCGGGAAGATGGCGTAAACTGGACCGGGCCCGTCGTGGACGGCGAAGCGATGGGCCGCCTCGCGGCCGACCTGGTCCTGGACCCGCCCGCCGCGCCGCGGCATGTCCGCGTCGCCGCCGCCTGGCACGCGGGCGAAACGCTCGCCGCGCCCCGCGCCTGACCGCGCTCCGTTCATTCGGTTGAAAACGATAAAGACCCGGCGCATTACCGCAACGCCGCCCGTCCGCGCGCGGGGTACCTTGTCCGCAAAGGCCCCCGGACGAGGGATTTCGCATGACCGCGCAGACGCTCGAACCCGCCGCGGCGGACCTGGCCGCCGAACTGGCCGCCCAGCGCCGCCCGGGCTGGTCGCTCCCGCAGGGCTTTTACACGCACCCGCGGATCTTCGAACACGAACTCGCGCGCGTCTGGCGGCGCGGCTGGCTGCTGGCCGGCTTCGCCTGCCAGATCCCCCGCCCCGGCGACTACTTTCTTTTCACTCTCCAGAACGATTCCGTGATCGTCGTGCGGGACGGCAACGGCGCGATCCGCGCGCACCACAACACCTGCCGCCACCGCGGCTCGGCGATCTGCACGCAGCCGTCGGGCCACGCGCGCAAGCTCGTCTGCCCGTACCACCAATGGGTCTACGACGGCGACGGCCGCCTGGCCCACGCGCGCGAGATGCCCGCGGGCTTCGACCCCGCAGGCTTCGGGCTCCAGGCCGTCCACGTGCGCGATGTCGGCGGCCTGATCTACCTCTGCCTGGCCGACGACCCGCCCGACTATCGCGCCGCGTGGGACCTCTACGGCCCGCAGCTCCGCCCGCACGGCTTCGAACGCGCCAAGATCGCCTGCACCACCGTCGAGCGCGTGCGCGCCAACTGGAAGCTCGTCTTCGAGAACAACCGCGAGTGCTACCACTGCCCGGGCGGGCATCCGGAATACTGCACGGTCTACCCCGGCGCGGCCGGGCGCGCGTACGAACGCGAAGCGGAGGACGTGCTGCGCGCGCGCAGGGAACGCCGGCGCGCTTTGGGGCTATCCGAAGAGGCCGTGAACTTTCCCGGCGGCGCGGGCTACCGCTGCGAGCGCTGCGAGATCGACCGGAAAGGTTTCGTGACCGAGAGCCTGGACGGCCGGCCCGTCGCGCCGCTGATGGGCGACTTTACCGATTACGGCATGGGCAGCCTGCGCATCATCCACTTTCCCAACCAGTGGATGCAGGCGCAGAGCGACCACGCCGTCTGCACGCGCCTGACGCCGCTCGCCCCCGGCGAGACCGAAGTCCGCACCGACTGGCTCGTCGCGGGCGGCGCCGTCGAAGGCCGCGACTACGAACTCGGGCGCCTGACCGCGATGTGGCGCGCGACGAACGCCCAGGACTTCGCGCTCTGCGAGAACAACCAGGCCGGCGTGCGCTCCTCGGCGTACCGCCCCGGGCCGTACTCCGAACACGAGGCCGGTGTCGAACAGTTCGTCGCGTGGTACCTGCGGCAGCTCGCGTAAGCCTCAGGCCGGGCGCGGCAGGTCGTATCCGGCGAGGAACTCGTTGACGCGCCCGACCATCTCCTCGTAGCCGTAGTTGCGGTACGCGTAGCCCTTGGCCACGTACGGCGCGCCCGCGTAGAACATCTCGTACTGGTGGTGCCGCCCGCCGAACTCGCTGCCGATCAGGTCCCAGACGAGCTTGAAGAGTTTGACGCGCTCTTCGGCCGGCACGCCCGGCGAACGGACGTAGCGCTTCATGTCCGCGGCGGTCTCGGCCTCCACGAGTTCCCGGTAGCTCGACGGCACCTGCAGGACGCCGCCGCCGGCCAGTTCGCGCAGGATGCCCAGCGCGCGCGGCACGATCTCCGACTGCAGGCCCATCGCGCCGTACAGGAAGCGCGCGTTCGGGCGCGCGACGCCGTGCTTGTCGGCCGTGCACGCGGCCTCCGAGGCCAGGGCCATGCCTTCGACCATCGCGGCCAGCGAGGCCAGTTCGCCGAGTTTCTCCATCACCGACGGGATCGCTTCGACCTGGTTCACGGCCGCGACCTTGCGCGCCAGCCCGCACATGAACTGCAGTTTGGCCGCCAGCCGCACCTGCGCCTGCGCGTTGCCCAGCGCGTGCGCCGGCGTGGCAAAGAACTGGTTCCGCACCCGCTCCACGTCGCGGTAGACGAAAACCTGTTCCCACGGCACGAAGACGTCGTCGAAGACCGCCAGCGCGTCCGATTCGTCAAAGCGCGTCGAGAGCGGGTAGTCGTAAACGCTCGCCTTGCCCGGCGCGTACGGCGGGCGGCAGTAAAGCTTCAGGCCCGCGGCGCCGGTGGGCACGACGAACGTGTTCGCGTACTCCTCGTCGCCCGGCTTGAGCGGGACGATGCAACTGACCAGCAGGTAGTCGGAGACCGTCGCGCCGGTGCCGAGCATCTGCGCGCCGCGGACCACGATGCCGCCGTCGGTCTCGCGCACGACGCCGGCCTGGAGGAACTTTTCTTCCAGCGACTGCGCCGTCTTGCTGCGGTCGATCTGCGGCGGAACGATGACGTACGAGACGTACAGGCTCTTCGCGAGCACCTCACGGTGGAACGCGGTCACGTGCTTCCCGAACGGACGCCCCGGCGCGTCGAAGAATCCCGGATCGCAGGCGAAGCCGGCCAGAAACGCGCCGACGTGGTCGGGGCTGCGGCCGACGAGCCCGTGCGTCCGGCGCGCCCAGGCCGCGCTCGCTTCGCGCCGGGCCTTCAGGTCCGCGGCGCTGCGCGGGATCATGAAGACCTTGTTCGCGTCCGCGCCGGTCTCGGGCGACGCGTAGCGCATCCCGTGGCCCGGGTCGGCGGCGAAGTCGTACAGCCCGGCCACCGTCTCCACGATGCCGCGAAAGGCCGCGTGCGCGCCGACCGGCCCGGTCCGCTGGCCGTCCACGTAAATCCGGCGGTCGTCGAGCAACGCCTCGCGGTACTGGTGTCCGGTTCGCATCCCGCACGCTCCTTTATATAGGGGCATCGGCTGAGTTCGGAATTCCGCCAAATGCCGCTTGCCATTCCGTATCGTACTTGTATACTGCATACTACATGTCGTATATCGGTTGTCAAGAAATAATCTAAAGGACGATAGATGATCAACATACGCCCGCTCAAGCGCGCCCAGTCGCTCAAAGATATGGCCTACGGCCAGGTCAAGGCGCTGCTCCGCTCGGGCAAGATGGAAGCCGCGACGATCTTCTCCGCGAACCAGCTCGCCGACAGCCTGGGGGTCTCGCGCACCCCGGTCCGCGAGGCGCTTCTGCAACTCTCGTCCGAAGGGTTTCTCACCGCGCTGGGGAGCAAGGGCTTTCAGGTCCGCATCTTCACCGAGAAGGAAATCGCGGACACGTTCGAGGCGCGCGAAGCGATCGAGGCCTGGGTCGTGCAGCGCCTCGCGGCGCGCGACGGCTTCGAGACCGGGCCGCTCGACGAGGCCGCCGCGCGGATGGAACGCGCCGCCGAAGCAAACGATGCCGACGCCTTCATGGAAGCCGACGCGGCCTTTCACCTTTATCTGGTCCACGCGCTCGACAATCACCTGCTGACCGCGCAGATGGAAAACATCCGCGACCGCATCTCGCTGCTCGGGCGGCGGGCGCTGGCCGTTCAGGGGCGCATGAAGGAAGTGCTGGAAGAACACCGCCGCATCGTCGAAGCCCTCCGCGCGCGCGACGCAGTCTCCGGTGCGCGCCGGATGTCCGACCACCTGGAGGCCACGCGCAAGCGCCTCCTTTCGCAGCAGGCCGGATAAGGAGCGCCAGACATGCACGTCACCGCGATCCAGTTCGGCTCGCGCGGCGAACCGAAGGCCGCGGCCATCGAACGCGCCGTGGACCTGCTCGGCCAGGCGCGCGGCAGCGACCTGGTGATGCTCCCGGAACTCTGGCCGACCGGCTTCTTCTCGATGCAGCGCTTCGAGGCCGACGCCGAAACGCTCGACGGCCCGCTGGTGCGGCTGCTGCGCGAGCGCGCCGCCGCGCTGAAGTGCCACCTCTTTACCGGCAGCTTTGTCGAACGCGACGCCGGGCGGCTCTTCAACACCAGCCTGCTGATCGATCCGGGCGGGCACGTGCTCGCGCGCTACCGCAAGATTCATCTCTTCGGGCACGGCGGCTCGGCCGAACCCGCGCATCTCGCGCCCGGCGCGGATCTCGCCGTCGCCGAAACCCCCTGGGGGCGCGCGGCGCTGAGCACCTGCTACGACCTGCGTTTTCCGGAACTCTACCGCCGCCAGGTAGACCTGGGCGCGGAACTCCTGCTCGTCGCGGCTGCCTGGCCGCTCGCGCGCGTCGAAAGCTGGAACCTGTTCGTGCGCGCCCGCGCGGCCGAAAACCAGGCGCTGCTGCTCGCCTGCAACGGCGCGGGCGAGACCGAGGGCCAGACGCTGGGCGGGCACAGCCAGTTCGTGGACGCCATCGGCCGCCCTGCGGCTTCGGCCGGCCCCGGCGAGACCCTGCTTTCGGCCGGCCTCGACGCAGCCGGCGTCCGAAAGATTCGCGCCGACTTCGGCGCGCTCCGGGACCGCGTCTTCTTCGTCGCGCCCGAACCGCGCGTATCCAACGCCTTAAAAGGAGAACCTGCCATGCCGACCGAGACCGCCGCCGCCTTCGACGTCGCCACGCTGCGCCGCTTTACCGACGGAACACCCTACCAGGGCGAATTCGAGACCGGGCTTTACCCGGGTGCTTCGAACCAGATTCCCGAAGCCCATCGCGACGCGGGCGTGCGCGCGGCCTCGGCCATCCGCCCGCTCGACAAAGAAGGCCGCCCCGATCCCGAAGGCGGCAAGATCGCCGCGCTCGTGCTCGGGCACTCGAACTGCAACCAGTACTTCGGCGCGGTCGGGCGCATCCTCGAGGAGAAGCGCAGCGAACTGAACAACGCCTTCGTGCTGCTCAACGCCGCGGTCGGCGGCCAGCAGCTCCCGCAGATCGTCGAACTGAAAGGCAAGGTCTGGGACAAGGCCCGCGATGTGATGGCCCAGCAGAACCTCGCCGCGCCGCAGGTCCAGGCGCTCTTCTTCCACACCACCTGGGTCGGCGCGCAGAACCGCGAGCACGTTCCGCCCGGGCCCTTTCCCGAGACCATGCGCGAGATGCAGCGCTGCCTTTCCACGGTGCTCGCGCATTGCGTCAGCCTCTTCCCAAACCTGCGGGTCTCGTACCTGACCTGCGACGGCCTGCGCCACTACACCGGGTACGAACCGCACGTCTGGCGCGAAGCCTTCGCGTTCAAGTGGCTCATCGAGAGCCAGATGCGGGGCGAGCGCGGGACGGCGTTCGAGGGCGCGGAGCGCGCGCTGCCGTGGCTGCAATGGGGGCCGTACCACTGGGACAACCACTGGGACGAGACGTTCTTCACCGACGGCGTGCATCCCGCGCCCCACGCCGAACGCATCTTCGCCTCGCGCTACTGGAAGTTCCTGCGCCACGATCCCGTCGCGCGCGGCTGGCTGGTGCGCGCGTGAGCGCCGCCCAGGGAGAACCCATGCTCAAGCCTCATCTCGAATTCTTCACGCTCGACATGGCCACCGGCTGGGAAGTGCCCGCGGGCTACCCCGGCGGCATCCAGCAGAAGGTGCTCGCCGGGGCGCTCGACGAGGCCCGCCGCGCGGGCGCGCGCTCGCGGCTGCTGCGCTTCGCGCCCGGCGCCTTTACCACCGAACCGTTCGAACACGAATACTGGGAGGAAGTCTTCCTCGTCTCCGGCACCCTGTGGGTGGGCGGGACGACGTTCCGGCCGTGGACGTACGCGTGCAGGCCGCCGCACGTTCCGCACGGACCGTTCCGCAGCGACGAAGGCTGCCTGCTCTTCGAAAGCCACTACTTCGCATGAACACGCACACGCTCGAACTCCACGCCGGCGGGACCGTGCGCCCGCTGGCCTTCGCCGTCCGCCGCATGGTCAACGCCGGCTACACCGGCCGCGACCAGGCCTCCGTGCGCGCGCACATCGACGAACTGGCCGCGCAGGGCGTCCCGCCGCCGGCCTCCGTCCCCCTCTGCATTCCCGTCGCCGCGCGCAACCTCACGCTCGACGACGCGATCGAAGTCTGGCCCGGAAAGAACAGCGGCGAAGCCGAGGTCGTCTTCTGGATCGACGGGCCCGAGATCTACGTCGGCGTCGGCAGCGACCACACCGACCGCGACCTGGAAGCGCAGAGCATCGAGAAATCGAAGCAGATCTGCCCCAACGTCGCCTCGCGTGCGGTCTGGCGGCTGGCCGACGTCGAAGCGCGCTGGGACGCGCTGCGCCTGCGAAGTTTCGTCGCGCCGGACCTCGCCGCGCCGTACGAACGCTGCCAGGACGCGCCGCTCGCCGCGCTCATGCCGCCGCGCGCGCTGCTCGAATACATCCGTGCTCGGATTTCGGAGCCCGCGCCGCGGGGCTTGGTCGTCTTCTCCGGCACCGTGCCGATGCTCGGCCATCCCCCCGCCCACGCGCGCCGCTTCCGCTGCGAACTCCGCGACGAAGCCGCCGGACGAGTCCTGGCCTGCGAATACCGCATCGAAGAACTCACGGCCGCGCCCGCCGGCCTGGAGCGCTGACCGCATCACCCATAGGCGCGCTGCATCGCCCCCAATCGCATGGGATGATGCGCGAGAAAGCCCTCGGGCGTCTCCTGGCGCAGCGCGCCGCCCGTCGCCGCCTTCTGCGTCCGTCTGCTGCGATAGCGGCAGACCAAACCCTGCCTTGGCCGGAGCACTTTCTGCCAGCGTGGCCCGATTCCAAACGGCCCTGGAAGGGCCGCTGGAAATGAGCCGGTGGCAAGCGAAGCGCGGCCACCGGTGACGCGCCGCCAAGGGAGCGCCCTGGAAGGGCGCCGGAGTCTCCTGCGCCCCTCCGGGGCGCGTGTCCCCGGGGCGCCGCTCCCGGTGGCGCCGCTTCGCGGGCCACCGGCTCATTTCCCGCCGGCCTTCCAGGCCGGTGGATGAAGCAACGGCTCCCGTGCCCAGCGAGAGGGAGCACAGCTTCGCGCTACTCTTCCGCCTTTGGGTCCCTAGCCGCGTCCTGGTTCTGCGCGGGCGCGTCGGAACTCTTCGCCTGCGCCTGCGCGGGCGCGTCGGAAGGCTTCGCGGCCGCGGGTTCCTTCACGGTGAGTTTGTACTGGGTGTCCTTCAGCGACGCGGCGATGGCTTCGGCGCAGGTCTTGTCCTTCTCGTAGGACACGGCGACTTCCTTCTTCTCGAAGCTGACGGCGCAGTCCTTCACGCCGTCCACCTTCTTGAGCGCCTCGGCGAGCACCGCGGGGCAGTTGACGGGACACTGCATTCCGGCGACGGCGAAGGTCGCGGTCCGGGCGGCGGCGGCTTCCTTCTTCGGTTCGGCCTGGCCCGCGGCATCTTCCGCGCGCAGCGCGCCCGCCAGCAGCAGGCCCGCGAACATCGCAACGACGATCCGGTTCATCTCACGCTCCTTTATGATCGAAGTTCCCTCGCACGCCGGGCGCGGCCCGGGGCGGCTACTTGTACATGCGCAGGTAGCGGTAGTAGACCTCCAGGCTCAGCACCGCGGCGGTGGTCACCCAGACGCGGCTCTTGTGAACGTACGATTCGCCCGAGGGATCCCAGCTCCCGTCGTCGTCGTTGTTCTTGCAAAGGCACGCGCCCGGGTGCGGGCCCTTGACCTGGTTGGGGAGCAGCGCGTTCTTCAGCGCGTCGTTCCACTGCTTCCACTCGTCGCCTCCGGCCTGGAACATCACGTACGTGCCGTAGTACCAATGGTAAACGTCCTTGCGCGACCAGTCGGGCAGGCCCATCGACATCACCTTCTTGACGCCGCCTTCGATGGTGGGGTTGTCGCGCTTGGAGCCGGTGAACATCCGCACCAGCAGCCCGGTCGCCTGCATGCGGCGGACGTGGTCGTCGGCGCGGATCGCTCCGCCTTTGTAGAAAACGTCCGGCGGCCGGTAGTACACGGTCACGTCGGGCACGTTGTAGGCGCCGGCGGCCTCGTGCGGATCGGCCTTCGTCACCGAATCGAGAAAGTGCAGCCCGCCTTCAAAGCCCGCGGGATCGACGTGCAGGCCCGCGACCTTGGCGGACTTGAGCGACATGATGAACCACGCCGTCACCGCCGTCGTCGGGCGCTGGCCGCGCGGCGTGTACTCCCAGCCGGAACGGTCGTAGTTGTCCACGCCGAGTGTCTGGTGCTTCTCGGTCGCCCAGGTGACGGCCTTCTGCGCCGCCGTGCCGACCTCCTCGGACTTGCTCATGCCGTACGCTTCGGCCAGAGCCATCGTGCAGATGGCGTGCGTGTACCCGCAGCCGCCGATGTAGCCGTTCGCGTCCTGCTTGCTCAGGATGAATTTCAGCGCCCGGCGGACGGTCTCCTGGTGCTTGCCGATTTTGTCGGTGTGCCCCGCGCCGAGAAACGCGAGCGTGGCCAGCCCGGTGACGGCGACGTCGAAGGAGCCCGAGCCGCCGCCGTGCTTGCCGTTGGCCCAGTGGCCGTCTTCTTCCTGGTGGCGCGCGAGCCACGCGAGGCCGGCGTCCACGGCGGACTCGGTGGCCTTGCCGCCGCCCCCGCGCATGGCCAGGCGCAGGCGCCCGCCGCCGCTCCGCTGCCCGAACGCGCCGCCGCCTCCGCCGCCCACGCCCAGCGAAGCCGAGGTGCCCGTGCCGCCCAGCGGCACGTCGGAGACGGCCATCTCGTCGCCCTTGGCCGACTGCTGGTCGGAGTCGTCCATGGTTTCGTTGCGATCGGCGACTTCGACTTCCTCGTGCGTCACGACGGGATGTTCGACCGGCGGCGCCTCGGACTCCACCGGCTTGGGGTTCTTCACGAAGTCGCGGTCCACCTTGCTCTGATATTCGGGCTCCTTGATCTTCTCGAGGTTGGTGACGATGACCATGTCGTTGGACGGCGCGCGCAGCACCGCCCAGCCGATGAGCGTGAGCATCAGGAGCAGCAGGCCGTGAAACGCGCCGGAGACGACCCACCACGGCGACGAACCCATGCGTTCGCTCAATTGGTCGAAGAAGCCGGGCGGCGGCGGGCCTTTGACGTCCTCTTCGTCTTCGACGGCCTCCAGAAACGAACTGGAAGGGAGGGATTCCTGGGCGGTGGACATGGCGCGTTCCTTTCGTCGCTGCGGTCCTTCGACGAACTCGTATACGCAGGCGGCCGCGCGAGGGTTTATTTTATCCGTAAGTTTTGAAGGATAATTCGAGGCGCACACGGCACGTACATTTCGCGCGCGGTTCTTAGGCAAATACGGACGAGCCCGCTGCGGCGGACGCGATCTTTTTGGCCACGCGCTGAGCAAAAATTCCCCAACGCGCGCTCACCCTTCGCCGCGCGCCCGCGCGTGGCCTTGTGGCCCGGCGGCGCCGGAGTAAACTGGCGCGCATCCTTTCGCGAACATTTCACCGGGGGCCGCGCCCATGCCCGAAGGCCAGCACCACCTTCTGCTCATCACCACCGACCAGCAGCGCTGGGATACCATCCACGCCGCCGGCAACGCGCACATCCGCACGCCGCACCTGAACTGGCTGATGGACACCGGGATTCAGTATGCGCGCTGCTACAGCGACGCGCCGATCTGCATGGCCGCGCGCTGTACGATCATGACCGGCCGCCACGGGTACTCGAACAAGTACATGGGCAACGCGCCCAACACGCCCATCGACCCGAAGACCTCGCTGCCCGGCATCCTCTCGCGCCACGGCTACCAGACGCGCGCCGAAGGCAAGATGCACTTCAGCCCCGTGCGCGGGCACTTCGGTTTCGAACACATGGAAATCCTGGACGACTACTACCGCTACATGCAGCGCCACCCGCATCTCGGCGTGCCCACCGACCACGGCCTGGGGCAGAACGAGATGGAGCCGGGCCTGAGCACCGTCGCCGAGAGCCACAGCCTGACCCACTGGATCGTGGGCCGCAGCGTGGAATTCATCGAGACCCGCGACGCCACGCGACCGTTCTTCCTGTGGACGAGCTTCACCAAGCCGCACCCGCCGTGGGACCCCTGCGCCAACTACTGGCAGATGTACGCGAACGCCGACGTTCCCCCGCCCGTGCGCGGCGACTGGTCGCGGAGCATCGAGGACGTGCCGCAGGGCTTCGCCATGCCGACGTACCACCTCAACAACGCGCAGCGCTTCAGCCCCGAACTGCTCCGCGACTGCAAGCGCGCGTACTACGCCTGCATCACGCAGATCGACTACAACCTCGGCATCCTCTTCGCGCGCATGCGCGAACTCGGGATCCTCGACCGCACCACGATCGTCTTCACGTCCGACCACGGCGAGATGCTCGGCGACCACCACCTGGGCGCGAAGTCGATCTACCTGGAAGGCTCCGCGCACGTGCCGATGATCGTCCGCCCGGCCAAGGGCGTGCTCGACGAGGCCCGCGGCAAACGCTGCGACGAACTCGTCTGCCTCGCCGACCTGCTCCCGACCTTCGTGAACCTGGCCGGCGCGCGCGTGCCCGACGGCTGCGCCGTGGACGGCCTCGACCTGCTCGGGACCTACCGCGGCGAGGCCAGGCGCGAGCGCTTCTTCGGGCAGGGCGACCACTTCTTCGCGGTCGTGGAAGGGCGCTACAAGTACACCTTCACCGTGCTCGGCGGCGGCGAACTGCTCTTCGATCTCGAGACCGATCCGTACGAACGCCGCGAACTGATCCGCGCCGGCACGCACGCCGACGTCCACGCGCGCCTGAAACAGCGCCTCGCCGAACACCTCGCGAAACAGAACCATCCGGCCGTGCAGAACGGGACGTTGGCCGCCACCGGCCCCGCGCCGACGGCCGCGGCCGTGCGGGCACAGCGGAGCTGGCCGGGCTTCCACAGCCGGGAAGAACCTGCCGAAGTGCTCCACTAAGGAATCGGCGGGTATCCGAACGGAAAAATAGTTTTAATTTAGTTAAATATTAGGCATCACCCTGCAAAAAGAATCATTTTCGAATCCCCCTAAGTCTTTCCTATAACATACTTAAGAAGACTTCGTTTATCATGTATAATCCCGTCATAAAATTTGTCTTATATTCCATAGACGACTGCACTATAGTAAAGCGCACGTGAGCGGTGAGTATTATTTGCGGTGCGATGCGCCCGATATAAGGATGCCGGCGCGCGTTTAGGGTGGAAACGCAAGGCTGGGGCGGCCGAATGATTCGTACGGTTCAACGAGAACGCGGGGTAACCCTGCTCGAACTGCTCGTCGTCATCGGGATCATCACGTTCCTGATGGCCTCGATGTTCGTCGGGCTGGCCAAGTTGCGCGGGCGCACGCAGGTGGGCCAGGCGCGCAACCTCGTCGAGAAACTCAACGGGGCGCTCGAGACCTACCGCCTGAAGTTCCGCGCGTATCCCAACCCCACCAACGCGCTGGTGTACGACACCGTCGCCAAGGCGCCGACCTACACGGCCGCCGAACTCGAACAGAACAACAACGAACTCTACTACTACCTCAGCACGGCCTTCAAGAAGGGCGCCACCGCGGCGAAGGGCGAAGTGGAAGCCACCGTGGACGGCGGGCCGTTCATCGCCGGTGGCCTGCACGAAGGCGAGACGGTGGTGAAGGGCGGCAAGACGTACGTGATGGATCCCTGGCACAAGCCCATCCTCTACAAGGTGGACCGGCGGTCCTTCCCCGATCCCAACGACGCGACCATCATCGTCCGGGTCGATATCCCGGTCGTGTACTCGACGGGCACCAACGGCCGCGACGACAACGGGGCGGGCGACGACATCGTGGCCAAGGGGCAGTGACGTGACGATACGGATGCGAACTCGGATGCGGAACAAACCGGCGGCTTCGGCGGCGCGGCGCGCGGGCGGCTTCACGCTTTCGGAACTGCTGGTCGTGCTGTTCGTCATCATGCTCCTGATGACGCTCGGCGCGCCGATGCTTTCCAAGCTGCTCAAGTCCTCGCGCGTGATGCAGACCGCCAACACCTGCCTCACGGTGCTCTTCCGCGCCCGCACCGAAGCGATGCGCTACCGCCTGCCGGTCTCGGTCTTTTACGGCGACGACCTGGTGCGCTGCCCGGTGCAGCCGACCCCCGGCGTCCTGCCGCCCTACGGGCAGATCGAGATCTGGACGGTCAAGCTCGACCCGCCCACGGCCTACGGCGGCAATTGGTACAGCGACCGCAGCTCGCACTTCATCAACGACGGCTTCAACACCCGCAACTACCAGCCGTGGAACTCCGGCGGCAACGGCGGCATCACCTTCGACACCAAGGAACGCCCGCTGACCCCGAACCCGATCTCCTTCGAAGACGGCACCCGCATCCTGGCCGGGTACTTCAGCTACAGCGCCTCGACGCGCGTCTTCCGCACCACGAACTACCTGAACAACGCGCGCGGCGAACTCAAGCGCCACACGACCTCGTTCACCGGGTCGGGCACGAGCGTCAACTACGGCGACGCCTACGGCTACCGCAACCTGCTCGTCTTCGACGTCTCCTCGGGCGAACACATCATCATCGAAGCCGCCGAATTCAAGGCCGCCACCCGCCCGCGCATCCTGATGGGCCCGGACGCGCCGCTGTACCTGACCCACGTCGGGCGCCGCACCAGCAACGGCACCTCGTACGCGGTGACCAACTTCATGCAGATTCCGCAGGACATCGACAAATGAGCCGCGCCCGCATGCCCCGACCCGCGCGCGCGCGCCTTGGCGTCACGCTGCTGGAAGTGCTGATCGCGCTCTTCATCTTCATGGTCGGCATCGTCGGCGTGCTGGCGGCCATGCCCACGGGGGTCAACTCCGCCGAATGGGTCATCTTCCAGGACTCCGCGATCCACCTGGCGCACTCCAAGTTCTCCGAATTCCGCCGCGACCGCGCCGATCCCTTCACCGACCTGGTCGATGGCAGCGGCTACATGCCCAGCGCCGTCGGCGGGCTGAACACCCCCGGCGTGCAGGAAAACAAGAACGGCAATCCCGGCGATTGGCGCGACTTCGGGCACAAGCCGGGCGAGGCCTACTACTACTTCGACGACATCGAACGTTACGAGTGGAAGCTCGAACTCGAGGAAGTGACGGCGAATTCCTACGGGAGCACCCAGCCGGCGGGCATCACGGCGCCCACCGGCGCCCATTACGCCCCGGGGACGGGCGGGAGCGGCGTGCGGGTGCAGCGCGTGACCGTGATCGTGCACATGAAGGGGCTCTCGCGGGAACTCCGCTTCACGCAGTACATGACGCCCTACGGCCGGCTGTAAGGAGTGCGGGATATGCGCGCGATGCGCGGCTTTACGCTGCTTGAGATGATGATCGTGGTCGCGGTCAGCCTCATGATCATGGTGCTGGTCGTCCCGATCTTTCAGGTGACGACGCGCACGGTCAAGACCGTCGAGCGCAAGCTCGCGCTGTACGAAGCCGCCCGCAACATCCTCGACATCCTGGAATTCGAGATCCGCCTGGTCGCGCGCAACGAGCGCGGCGAGGCCTTTTCGATCAAGAGCCTGACCTTTCCCGACAACGACCCGAACAAGCTCGTCTCGCCGCCCGGCAGCACCAAGCCCGGCGTCCTGGACGTGAACCGCCGCGGCTACCGCGAATCGCGCCGCGAGGCCGACGTGGCCAGCTTCGCGCGCCACCAGGGCGGCGGCTTCCGCTACGCGATGAACCTGAACAAGATCGGCAGCATGGCCTACCCGCTCGCCTACCCCGAACAGTTCAACCGCACGCCCGAAGCCTGGAAGGCCTCGATCCGTTCGACGCTGGCCTACCCCCGCGGGTACATGAACGGCACGGACAACTCGGTCGGCTACATCCCTTCGCGCACAAGCTGCATCGACAACGTGCGCCTGACCGAAGTCGAGGAAGTCGCGCATCCGAACAACCCGATGCACAACTCCTGGTCCGACACCTTCGACTTCATGGACCACCTTTACGACTCCTTCGCCCCCGGCAACGAAGTGAAGCTGAGCGGCGTCGATGCCGTCCCGCCCATGGCCGCCGGGCGCACCGGCACCACCTGCGAAGACGCCGCCCGCGTCACCGAAGGCTTCGCCAACGCCGGCGACGACGCGGCCTACGCCGTCCGCCGCAGCGTCGGCGACATCAACCTGACCGACCTCGACATCTCCTACTGGGACGACGCGACCGGTTCGGCCACGCGCTACTCGTTCCAGGACCCGCCGGACAACTGCGCGGTCTACTTCTGGCCCACGCCCAAGGCCGTGCGCATCACCATCTCGGTCTGCGACCTCGACAAGCGCGGCGTGCTCTCGATCTGCCGCATCGTCCACCTGCCGGTGGGGCTGGGCAACCAGGTCATCGACAACACCTTCGATCCGGCGCAGGTGCGCCTCGACAGGGACATGTATCCGTACAACCGCGCCAAGCTGCTGAACAATCCGCGCAACGGGGCGGGTTCGCAGGCGGAAGTCGGACAGTTCTAGGAAGGCGAGGTCCGCATGGGCAAGCACGCGACGATTTCCACTCCGCCCCGCGGACGCCGCGGGTTCCTGCTGATGGTCATCATCGGGATTCTGGCGATCCTGCTGACGATGTGCGTCGGCTTCCTCTCCTTCGCGCGCAGCGAAGTCAACGCCGTCGCCACCATGCGCGACAAGAACGACTGCACCGACGTGATGTACGCCTCGCTCGACTGGACCGTCGGCAACATCAACGCCTACTGCATGAACGGCGGGACGAGCTTCGACTCCGGCAAGTACGTGGCCTTCACCCACAGCCCCGGCAGCGGGCAGTGGTGGTACCGCCCGTACGAAAAAGGCCTGAAGGAAGCCATCCCGCAGTGGCTGCCGCTGATGTCGAACATGAAGCAGAAGGTCTACCGCTGGGACAACACGGGCGACTACGGCACCGTCGTCCCCGCCTGCATCGACCCCAACGGGCGCGACGAGGCCGCCTGGGTGTACCTCCCCGAAAACTACTTCCCCGAAGGCGGCGTGCTCGGGCGCTTCATGGTCCAGGTGATGGACCCCAACAGCGTCATCTGCCTCAACGACTGGCTCGACGACTGCAGCCCGACCCAGACCCAGATGGCGCAGATGATCCGCGACAGCTACGGCCTCCAGCAGCTCGAACGCTACTACGCCTACCGCGACAGCGGCAACGGCGGCGACTGGGACCGCCCGGTCAAGCTCGCCCCGATCCGCTTCCAGGACGCCTGGCACGTGGCCACGCGCTCCCTGCGCATGCCCCAGTACGCCTTCTCCTACGCCTCGGCCTCGTGGAACGAACGCCCCATCCGCGAAGTCAGCCCCAACTGGGTCACCACCAACACGACCTACTTCAGCCCGTACGGCGCCGAAATGATCCTGCGCGCGGTCGTCCCGTCGAACGGCGTCTTCACCAACAAGCCGCACATCGATTACGGCGGCGGGCCCGCGCAGTACGCCCCGCCCACGCCCAACGAAGGCCGCCCGGGCCCCGCCCGCGCCTCGGCCCTGTTCTGGCGCGACACCTTCGGAACCTTCGGTTCGCCGGACATCAACACCGATTACGGCTGGAGCAACGACAACAAGTGGTCGGCCGGCCAGTTGCCCACGGGCGTCGCGTACTCGATCTACGGCTACGAAGACCCGGACACCGGGCGCTGTCCGGTCAACGTCAACACCTGCTACAACTCGGGCGAACGCCTGCCCATGAACATCTTCGGCGGCGTGCCGAGCTACACGATGGAAGGCGTCTTCAACATCGATTCGCTGCGCCAGATCGTCCAGATCGGGGAGTTCCACTTCACCGACAGCACCGGCGCCGACCAGGTGCTGAACGGCTTCAATCCGTCGGCGCCGAACTTCGTCAACTCGCTCGCCAACCCGGCCGACCGCCCCAAGGCCTGGGCCAAGCACGAACAGCTCCGCACCAAGCTCGCCTACCAGTACCAGGAAAAGCTCTGCCGCTACTTCACCGGCTCGTACCACACCAAGCGCTCCACCTTTCAGCGCAAGTGGCCGCCCCAGAACGCCAACGCCGGCGACAACACGGGGTACACCGTCGGCGCGGCTGCCACCGACTACAGCGGCGTGCGCTTTCCCATGAGCCTGAGCGACTTCCGCGCCAAGGTCCGCGGGGACCTGGCCGCTTCCTCCACAGGTTCGCCCTTCGTGAGCTTCGACGGCGCCGATACGCCCAGCGTCTCCAAGAACCAGCTCGACGCGCGCACGGCCAACGCGGTCTTCGACAACATCGTGCCCGGCAAGCCGGGGCAGAACGGCATGCCCGGCTGGCCCGACGCCACCGGCGGCGACCCGCTGCTGGAACTCTTCAGCTACCGCATCGCGCGCGAGGAATACAGCGACTCGCCCTGGGAGAGCGACGCCACCAACATGAGCGTCTACGGGTACCACAGGGACAACGCCAACCTGCGCGACTCCGGCGCCCACGGACCCACCTGGGCCACCAGCACCTGGAGCAGCTCCAGGGTCGGGTCCACCGTCGGCAGTTCCAACTCCGGCACGCTGGGCTCCGGCTACTTTTCCGGGCTCAGCCTCGCGCCCAAGGGCAAGGTCGTCGCGGCCAGCACCGCGCCCGAAGGCCCCTGGGACCGCCTGGGCGTCGCCGACGCGCACCTGCCGACCGGAACCGACACCGCCGACGCCGCCGATGCGGGCATCGCGAAGGTCCCCTACCGCCAGTGGATGTTCGGGCCCGACTGGTTCTCGACCGAACTGACCACCACGACCACGACCTACATCCTGGTCATCAACGCGCAGATCGTGGACAAGAAGTCCGTGATCGAGAACGCGGACAAGCCGGTTGTGGTCTCGCACTTCCAGTTCGGCGTCGCGGTCGAGATCGCCCCGGACGTGGAACAGGAAAGCAACACCACGGGCTCCGGCTGGCCCACCGGCGCCGGGCTGGATTCCGCGAGCGTCAACCTCGCCGAGTCGGGGCTCGGCTTTTACCGCGGCGCGCAGCCGCGCATCCGCAAGAGCGAAGGGCGGGTCAGTTGGAACGATTACCTCGATGCCACCGCCGTGCACAGCATGGATTACAAATGCGGATCGCTGGGCACCTCGTACACGGGCTACCGGGAAGTCGTCAGCCGCCAGGCCGCGATCCAGAACACCTCGATCCCCAAGGAGTGGAAGGCCGATCTGCGCGGAGTTGCCGCGGGGCAGGAGAACAGTTTTTACGGCGGTTCCAAGCAGACGGCGCGCCGGGTGATCCTGCGCGGGATATGGAGCATGGACAGCAGTTTGAGCCGCTGAGCCGGCTCGGAAGAAGGAGTCGCGTATGAGCGTGCGCGTGATCGCCAAACCGGGATCGGGCATCAAGGCATCGAACAGGAGCGCGAGCGTGCAGGATTCGGAAAACCCCGGGCTTCCCAAACCCCCGGAGCACCGCGGCCCGCAGGCCAACCGCCCGCCCCGGACGTCGGGGCCTTTGCATCCCATCGGCGCCTCCCGCGAAACCCGCGCCCCCGCCGGACGCCCCGTCACCGGCCAGACCTCCGTGCGCCTCTCGACCCAGGCGCGCGGGCTCCCGTCCACCGCCACGCAGCGTCCGGGCAGCCCCACCAGCGGCCGCATCTCGCTCGCCGGCATCGGCCAGGGCTACTGGCACTGCGCGAAATGCCGCAAGGACCTCCCCAAGGACGCCCTCGTCAAGAAGCTCGCCGACCTCTCCGACGGCACGCTGATCTGCACCGAATGCCGCGGCGGCGGCAAGAAGGCCGCGAAACCGGCTGGCCTCAAGGCCCTCTACCTGCCCCTCGCCGGCCTCGTGGCGCTTACCTCGGCGCTGGCCGTGGTCCTGCCGGGCTACGTGCTCTTCGCCCTGATGCTGGGTAGCGCGGGGCTGATCCTGCTCGGCGCGCTCGGCTTTACCATGCGCAACGTGGTCCGCTTCATCCTGGTGGGCTTGGGCCTGTGCGGGCTGGTGGTCGGCGTCTGGTCCGTGATGTTCCTCAAGGACCGCCAGGCGCAAGCCGACGAAGAGGCCGACGTCCGCTCCGCCGCCTCCGACGTGGACGCCGCGCTGAAGAAGCAGTCGTATCTCGAAGCCCAGAGCTGCTACCGCCGCTTCATGGCGCTGGCCATGCCCACGCCCGGCGTCTTCCGCAGCCCTCAGGCCGAACTGGCCGCCACCCAGATCCGCGAAAGCATGGACAAGTGGCTCAAGGACGCCTACGGCGCGCTCTCCCCCAAGGAGGCCAGCCTGCTGGTGAACCTGATGTCGCTGTACGGCGAGAAATCGCTGAACGGCAAGAACCGCTTCGCGGGCCTGAAGGTCGCCGAGGAAGCCGCCACGCTGCGCTTCGTCTCCGACGCGGACCCCGCGGCCAAGGACGAGGCCGACGAGAAGGCCTTCGCGCTCGAGAGGGCGCGCTCGGTGATGAAGACGCTCTACGGCGCCTTCCCCGCCGTTCAGCACCTGGAACTGAGCCTGGCCGTGGACGGCGGCGCCGGCGAGCCCAAGGAACTGGGCACGCTCGTCGTCAAGCCCGGCCAGGAGACGCTCGTCACCATGGGCGGCGACCTGAGCACGCTGCTCCGAAAGTAACCGAGGCGCACCCCGAGAGACGGAGCCCGACCGCTATGGACTTTCAACCCGCGTGGCACGAGATCGCACAGGAACGCCGCGTCGCGCTTTTTGGGCGCGACGGCCTCCTGCTTTTCGTGGAAGCCTGGGTCCAGCCGGGGGTGAACCTGTGGTACTACCAGCTCACCGACTTCTTCGCCGACGAGACCTGCTACGCGAGCGGCAACGCGATGACCCTGGCCGGCCTGGAACGCCAAGTGCGCGACCAGATCGCGCTGCTCTTCAACGCCGGCTTCCGCAACCAGTACGGCGAGGCCGCCCCCGCCTGGGCCGAGGCGCTGTACAGCGCGGCCGGCCCCGTCGGCGCCCACGACGCGAACTGACCCGCGCCTCCGGCGCAACCCAGCGACCTCCGGAAAAGTCCGCGACCTACGCGGACTTTTTCTTTTTCGCGGCCGGCTTGGCCTGTTCCCGGGCGCGCGCGGCCAGTTCCGGCGCGTGCGCCTTGATGCGTTCCACGGCATCGGCGAAGGCATCCACCAGCGGGCGCGAGAGCAGGCAGGTGTGCCCGATCGTCAGTTGTTCCTCGGCGCAGAGCCGGTCGGCGACGGGCGTGTGCGCGCCGGCCAGCACGCTCTTTCCGCCGCGCCCGCGCATCTCCGCGAAGACCGGGTTGTGCTGGATCGCGCGCCCGTAGCCGCTGCCCACGGGCAGGCCTTCGGCGTGCAGCGCGGCGAGGAAATCCTTGCGCGGCAGCCCGGCAAAGGCATGGGCGTCGTAGCGCAGCACGTAAAAGTAGTAGCCGCGCCGCGTGATGCGCGCGTCGGCCTTCAGCGCGCGCAGCCCGCCGATCTCTTCCAGCCGCCTGGTCAGGCGCGCCGCGTTGCGCATCTTTTCCAGCGTCTGGATCTTGGCGCGCTTGAGCTGCTCGCCCAGGATCGCGCCCTGCCATTCGGTCATGCGCAGGTTCCACGCCAGGCGGTGGAAGTCGTAGAAGCCCTGCGACTCGATCCGGCCCAGGTGGTGGTAGCTGTAAATCTTTTCGGCCAGCACGTCGCTGTTGCTGAGCACGATGCCGCCTTCGCCCGCGGCCAGCGCCTTGCTCATCTGGAAGCTGAAGCAGCCGGCGTCGCCCCAGCCGCCCACGCCCTTGCCGCGCCACTGCGAACCCTGCGCGTGGGCGCAGTCTTCGACCAGCAGCAGGCGGTGCTTGCGCGCGAGCTTCGTAATGCGGTCCAGGTCCGCGGGGTAGCCCGCGTAATGGACGAGCACGATCGCGCGCGTGCGCCGCGTGATCAGCGCCTCGATGGAATCCGCCGACATCTGGTAGGTCTCGGGGTCCGCGTCGGCGAAGACCGGCACGCCGCCCACCAGCGGGGCCGCCGTGGCGCTGACCACGAAGCTGAGCGACGGGACGATCACTTCGTCGCCGGCCTCGACCCCGCCGGCGCGCAGCGCCAGTTCCAGCGCGGCCGTGCCGTTGGTGACGCACATGCCGTGGCGCGTGCCGTGCCAGCGCGCGTAGGCCTTTTCGAACGCGCCCGTCACGCTGCTTTCCATTTCCTTGCGCGTCCCGCCGCGCCACCACTTGCCGCTCCGGAGCACGCCCAGCAGCGCCTTGCGTTCGGGCGCGCCGTGCACGGGCCACGGGGCGCGGGCCTTCGCGCCGGGAATCGGCGGGCCGCCGAGAATGACGGGCTTGGATTGGACGGTCAGGTTCGGTGCGCGCATGCGATTTCTCCTTGGGTTCCCGGGTAAAATACCCCCGGACCCCGTGTCCTTTTCTACGATTCGAAACGAATGATGGACCGTTCTTACGCCAGCGCCGCCGCGGGGCGGCCGGCCGACACGGCTTCGATCGCGCGCCGCGCGGCCTCGCATATGGGCCGTTCGGCATCGGGGGTGAGGACGTTGCGTGCCTCGTAGCCGCCTTCGCGCATCGCGGCCTCCGTGCAGAGGTACCCCAGGTTGTCGTTGGCGTAGCCGACCACGATGGTCGGATCGAACGGCGAGCCGTTCTCGATCGCGACCCCGATCTCGGCAAAGAGTTCGCCCGGCGCGCCGACCAGCACCGCTTCGCCCAGCCGCAGCGCCTGCACTTCCGAGTCCAGGGTGCGCCCGTCGCGGCTCTGCGCCGCGCGTGCGGTGTAGTTTTCGCGCGCGTCCGGCCCCAGGGTCAGCGTCAGGGTCTCCGCATGAGCGGCGATGACGCTCGCATCGATGCGCCGCGCGTGCGGAAGCGCACTCTCGATCGCCTTCGCGAGGGCTTCGCCCATCGGCCGCGCCTGGCCCGGGTCGGCAAAAAGCCCTTCGCGCGGATTGATGTTCGCCGCCGCGCCGGTGACGTGGATCGCCGGAGCCCCCAGGCGCGCCTCCAGCGTGCGGATCATCCAGCCGGGATAATCGGCGCTCGCCACCGTGTTGCCCTGCCCGAGCGTGACCGGATGGCACCCGTACATCGAAAGCAGCAGGCACAGCCGCCCCGTGGCCGCGTGCTGGAAGGCCAGGAAGCGCACGCTGGGATTGAAGTACCCGCGGTGCCGGCCGTCCGGGTCGAGCCACTCGTTCGTCGCGACGCCTTCGGCGCTGACCGCGCGGCGGTTGTGGCCCAGTTTCGCCTCGGTCAGCCCCGCGCGCACGAGCACGTGTTCGCGCGCCTGCCACGCCGCGCGCAGCGCCGCGACGGAAGCCTCCAGCACCTCGCCGCGGTAGGCCGGATCGGGCGCCGAAGTGCACCTGTTTTTGCGAAACGGGTCGAGCGTCGGGGCCGAGTGCGTATGCGTCGCGGCCACCATGATCGCGGAAGGTTCCAGCCCCGGCAGCGCCTGCGCCGCGCGCATGCGGATTTCGGCCACCAGGCCCGCGTTCGTGCCGAGCGTGTCCAGCGCGAGCAGCGCCGCGGCCGGGCGGTCTTCCTTCGGTCGCCCGAAGACGGCCGCGCGCGCGAAGAGTCCGTACTCGATGCCCGTGTTGGGGCGGTCGCTGGGGTACCCGATCAGCGGCGCGCCGGGCCGCGGGTTGATGGTCGTGTGCGCCGTGCCCGCGAGCATGCCCTGCGAGAATGCGTCCATGCCTTGGCTCCTCCGTATCCCGATACAAAAGGATACAGCGGAGCCCGTGGCACTTTTTACCGATTTCGCCGCCGCGGCTTGCCCGATCTTACGGTCGCGCGCCGGTCCGGTAGTCCTTGGCGGATTTCCCCGCCGTGCGGCGGAAGAGACGGCAGAAATAGGAGGGCGACGGGATGCCGACGCGACGCGCGATCTGGCGCACCGGCAGGTCGGTCTCGGCCAGCAGCCGCTTGGCCTCGTCGATGCGGACCTCGTGCAGGTACTCGAAGACGGTCTTGCCTTCCGTCTGCGTGAAGAGCGAGCTGAAATAGTTGGGGCTCAGGAAGACTTCCTTCGCGATCGCATCAAGCGTCAGTTCCTGGCTGAAGTGCGATTGCAGGAACACCTTCGCAACGTCCACGGTGCTCTGCCGCGACTTCATCGGATCCTGCCCCGGGCCGTTTTCCTGGATGTGGCGCGCCGCCAGCACCAGGCCTTCCAGCAGCCGCGCGCGCACGAGCTGGAACCACAGCGTCCCGCGTTCCGCCGCTTCTTCCGCCGCGGCCTCGAAGCAGCGCCCGATCGCCCCGCAGCGCGGGATCGAGGCGCCGCGCACAAGCTGAAAGCGGTTCCCGCGGCTGTAGGAGGACGAATGCATCGCCAGGCGGTCCGGCGCGACGCACAGCCAGAGCAGGTGGTAGCCCTGCTGGCGGCTGTGCAGCCGTTCGAGATGCGGGACGCCCGATGGCACGATGGCGACGTCGCCTTCCGCGAGCGTGTAGCGCCGCCCGGCCATCGCCAGTTCCGCGCGCCCGTGCACGCCAAAGATCAGTTCCAGCCCCGCGTGGCTGCCGTACGAGTACCCGAAGCCCGGCACGTCCTCGCCGGCGTCGAGCGCCTCCTCGCGCGCCGACCCGCCGCCGCCCGGAAACGCGCCCACCGAAGCCTTGCCGGCCTCGTGCGGCAGCACCAGCCGCTCGGGCGTCAGCGCTTCGAGCGCCGGGACCAGTTGTCCGGTGAGTATCGTGAGCAGCGAATCGGCCATGCACGCCTCCAGGAGGAGCGGACACGAAGCCGCATTCTACGCCGATTTCCCATTTCCGCGAAGTCCGGGCGAAGCCCCCAGCCGTGCGCCAACCGGCGGCCGTAAAATATCCCACCCCTGCCGCCAGCCGCACCCGCATCATGTAGTCTGCCGTGGCCGTTGCCGAATATCCGTCGCCGTGGTCGTTGCCGTTGCCGTTGCCGTATCCGTTACCGCGGTCGTGCCCGTGTCGTGGTCGTTGCTGTATCCGCCGTGTCCGTGTCCGTGACCGTGTCGTGGCCGTGGCCGTGGCCGTGGCCGTGGCCGTGGCCGTGGCCGTGGTCGTTGCCGTGGTCGTTGCTGTGGTCGTTGCCGTGGTCGTCGCCGTGGTCGTTGCCGTAGTCGTTGCTGTGGTCGTTGCCGTGGTCGTTGCTGTGGTCGTTGCTGTGGTCGTTGCCGTGGTCGTCGCCGTGGTCGTTGCCGTGGTCGTCGCCGTGGTCGTTGCCGTGGTCGTCGCCGTGGTCGTTGCCGTAGTCGTTGCTGTGGTTGTGGTCGTGGCCGTCAGCCGCGTAGCGGCGCAAGAATGTAGCCCAGGGCGTCAGCCCTGGGTGTGAATGCGCCCAAGGGTGGAGCCCTGCAAGGGCGGCATACCCCACCGGCCTGAAATGCTGGTCAGCCCCACGGGACCCGGCCCGTCGCTACGCTTCCGGCCCGATCGTCCCCCACGGCGTCCGCTCGAGCCACCCGCGCAGACGCGCTTCCAAATCCTTCGCGAGCGGCGAGGCGCCTTCGCGCTCGGCCAGATTCTCGAGTTCGTACGGGTCGCGGGTGAGGTCGAACAGGTAATGCGGCCGCTCGCCCACGTCGCGCGGGCTGGAACCCCAGGGCAGGCCCAGCAGGTGCGTCGGCGTGCGGATGCCGCAGCCATCGCCGGTGGTCTCGATCAGCGCGTAGTTCTCCGCCGGGTCCGGCGCCTCGCCGCGCAGCGCCGCCGCCACGCTGCGCCCCTGCATGTGCGCGGGCACGGGCACGCCGGCCAGTTCGAGCATCGTCGGGGCCAGGTCCACCAGCGAGGCCACCCGGGCGCTCGCGTGGCCGCGCGCAATCCCCGGGCCGCTTACGCAAAGCGGAATGCGGATCGATTCCTCGTTCAGCGTCGCCTTGCCCATGCGCCCGAAGCTGCCCATGTTGTCGCCGTGGTCGGACGTGAAGATCACGACCGTGTCCCCGTCCATGCCCCGTTCGCGCAGCGCGGTCGTCAGCTTGCCCACCGTCTCGTCCACCCACGTGGTCAGGCCCATGTACATGGCGTGAATCTTGCGCAGGTCGCAGCCCTCGGGCAGCGTGCGCGTATACGGCAAAAAGTCGCGGTAGTAGCGGTAGTCCCACAGGTAGATCAGGAACTGGTTCGCCGGATCCTTCAGGTCGGCCTCGCGCACGTTCGGACGCGCGATCACGTCCTCCCGCGCATACATCTCGCGGATGCGCTCCGGCGCGTCGGCCAGCGGCATGTGCGGCGGCGAGATGTTGTAATAAAGGAAGAAGGGTTCCTGGTCGCGCGCGCGCTCGTCCAGATATCCGACGACGCGTTCGAGTTCGTACTCCACCGAGTACCCCGGCGGCGCGTGCAGTGCCCCGCCGTCCTCGCAGAACCACTGCGCCGAATGCGCGTGCTGCACCGCGGGGATGTTGTAGTGGCCGAAGCCGAGTTCGTCCGGCCAGGCCTCGACGTGCCACTTCCCGATCGCCGCCGTGGCGTAGCCGGCGTCGCGAAATGCGTGCGCGACCGTGGGCTGCTTGACCTGCCGCCACTTCGGCACCGGCCACTGCGGCATGATGTGGCGCCCGTCCACGACTTTGTGGACCGAGTTCCCCAGATGCCCGCAGCAGGTGCGACTGTACTGCCCCGACAGCACGATGCTCCGCGCCGGCATGCAGACCGGGTTGTTGCTCACCGCGGTCTCGAAGCGCACCCCCGACGCCGCCAGCGCGTCGATGTTCGGCGTGCGAATCGTCGGATGCCCGTAGCAGCCGACTTCGAACGCGCGCAGTTCGTCGCACATGCAGAAGATGACATTCGGTCGCGAGGCCATCGTGGCGTGATCCCCCAGAGTCCGTTGCGGAACGAGTACTGTATGCCTACCGCCGCCCGTATGAAAAGGGCCGAACGCCGCCCAACGTTTGACGGCTTTCGGCCCGCGGGCTCTGGTCGGGCTCAGTACCCGTGCTTCGATTCATCGCTTGGCAAGAAAACGGACTCAGCCACGCTGGCGGGCCAACGCCTTGCACTTCTCTTCAATCTTCTCCAGCACCCAGTCTTCGCGGCCGTACACGTCCTCGTCTTTGAAACGGATCACCGCGTAGCCCTTCGACCACAGGTACCCGCTCCGCTTCCGATCGGCGGCCTCGCGCCCGTGATGCGTGGTCCCGTCGATCTCGACGACCAGCTTCACGCGCAGGCAGCAGAAGTCCGCGACGAACGGCCCGATGGGCACCTGACGGCGGAATTTGAAGCCGCCCACGCCGCGGTTCCGCAGCATCGCCCACAACATGGTTTCCGTCGGAGTCGCATCGCGCCGCAGCCGTCGCGCCCGAGTTCGCTGCGTGGAATTTAGATGGCCCATACCGGCCTCGCCTGGATGCTCAATACGAATCGGAGGATTGTAGAAGCCCCCCTGCCAGCGAATCAACCATGCTCTTCCGAATAGTCCGCGGTCGAGACCTTTTCCATGCCTTGCCGATGGTCGCCTCGAGCGGCTTGCCAATAGTTACCGTCTTCCGTGCGCATGTCCCATCTTTCATGCGCGGAAGAGCGCTCTTTTGTGCCCGGAGAAGCGCTCTTTCGTGTCCGGAGAAGCGCTCTTTCGTGCGCAGACAAGCGCTCTTTCGTGTCCGGAGAAGCGCTCTTTTGTGCCCGGTGAAGCGCTCTTTCGTGCGCGGAGAAGCGCAGAGAATCGGTGCGTGCACCATCCCCCTACGGCTCCCACCTTCCCTCGCCCCCGCGCCGTTGCGGGGGAGAGGGATTGAGGGTGAGGGGGCGCTGGTGTCCCGGAACGACCACAGC
>JAHCJK010000179.1 GCA_026184295.1 Planctomycetota bacterium | reverse complement strand
CCCCCCCCTCCCACTTCAGGTTCCTTGCCCCGCGTTTGTCGCCGCGGGGGGGGCGGGCGGGCGCCCCCGCGCCCCCCCCCCCCCCCCGGGGCCGGGGCCGCACGATTTTCTCCCGCGGGCGGGCATGGATCAGGGCGAGGCCGGGGCGGGGGCCTCGTCGAGCTTGCGGGCCAGCTCGTGGAGCTTGCGCGCCACGTCGGCGCCGGGGATGCGCGCGACGTTGGGGATGTCGATCTGGAACCCCTGCGACTTGTGCAGTTCGAACGGGCTGTTCTCGCCCACGATCGGCAGGGCGAGGTTGGTCGGGCGGAGCCCGAAGCGGACGAGTTCGGCCTGGAAATCCTTCCCGCGCATGAACGCGAGGAACTCGGTGGCCAGTTCGCGCTGGTCGTCGGTCGCGCCGGGGGCGTTGAGCACGTAGCAGGGGTTCTCGTTCCAGAGGTTGAACGTGGGGTAGACGACGCGGACCTTCAGGCCGCGGCCCTTGAGGTTGTCCATCTGCGCGAGGATCGCCGATTCGTGCGTGACGACGCCGTCCAGCGTGCCGGGGCCCTTGGCGAGCATGTCGTTCAGGACCGAGACGACGGTGCCGTTGTCGCGGAAGCAGGGCTTGAAGGCGAGGAGGTACTGCCAGAGCGCGGAGGATTGCAGGTCTTCGGCGGAGATCTGGTCGCGCCCGTAGAACTTCATGCAGAGCAGGAGCAGGATGCCGAGGCCGTCGCCGGACTTCAGGGAAGGGAAGGCGAGCTTGACCGCGCCCCAGTCCTGCCGGCCGTTGACGACCTTCCAGCCCGACGGCGCGGCCAGGGCGTCGCGCAGGGTGTCGAAATCGACGCGCTTGTACTTTTCCTCCAGGGCCTCGTGGCGCTTGTCGAAGAGCACGATCACGAACGGCGTGATGGCGATGTTCTCGAAATAGTAGAAGGGCTTGGCGTTGTGCTTCTTCTGGTAGGCCTCGGTCAGGAGGTCGTGGTACATGTAGTTCGAGGGCGACCACATGAGGATGCCCTTGTTGCCGGCGAGAATCTCCTGCATCGCGTCGCTGCCCATGAGCGGCAGGACGTCGATGTCGATCTGCTTGCGGCGGTCGAGCGCGTTGAAGCGGTCCCGGGCGGCGGCGATCCAGTCGAACTTGGCGAGCGCGGAGGCGAAGCCGATCCGCACGCGGGCCGCGGACGGTTCGGCCGGGTAGGCCATGCCCATGCGCCCGGCGGCGGCCTTCAGGCCGCGCTCGGCGCGCGGGTCGTTCGGGCGGGCCGTCAGGGCGTGCGCGTAGGCCTGGAGGGCGGCGGGCCAGTCCTCGCGGGCCTCGGCCTCGAGCCCGGCCTTCATCGAGCTCTCGTAGCCTGCGGGCCCGTCGGTTCCGCGCGGATGCGCCAGCCACAGGGCAAGCAGCCCGGCCAGGAGCAGCGCGGCCACGCTGAGGCCCTGCATGACCAGGCGGCGTCTGCGGGCCGAGAGGCGCGGGAGGGCCACGCGCGTGGGTTCGGCCAGGGGCTGGGCGGGCGCGCCGCGTTCGCGGGCGGCCAGGCATTCGTCCAGGCGCGCGATGGCCAGGCCCTGGGCGGGGGCGTCCTTCGCGTGCGCGTCCAGGGCGATCTCGAGGGCCGGCACGAGCGCGGCCGCGTCCACGAAGCGCCGGGCGGGGTCGCGGGCGAGGCAGCGGCCGAGCAGCGCGGCGGTGACGGCGGAGAGACCGGGGCGCAGTTCCGCGATGGGCACGATGGAACCCTGAAGCGTGGCCATCAGCACTTCGGGGAGGGTCACGCCCTGGTAGGGCGGGCGACCGGCCAGGAGCGTGTAGAGCGTGGCGCCGAGGCCGAAGACGTCGGTGGCCTTGAGCGAGTCCTTGGCGCTTTCGACCTGTTCGGGCGCCATGAAGCCGTAGGTGCCCATGGGAATGTTGGTCTGCGTCAGGCTGGGGCCGACCAGGTATTCGGCGCGTGCCAGGCCCAGGTCGGTGAGCTTGGCCTGGTCGTACTTCGGGCCGCCGGCCTCGTCGCAGGGGATCAGAATATTGTCGGGCTTGATGTCGCGGTGGATGATGCCCAGTTCGTGGGCGGCCTTCAGGCCGCGGGCCGCGGCGAGCGCGACGCGCAGGGCGACGGACTCGTCCAGGCCCGTCTCCGGGGGCTTGCAGGCGGCGCAAAGCTGCTTGGCGGTCTTGCCGTGGACGTACTCCATGACGATGTAAAGGAGGCTGCGATCCTGGTTGGCGTCGGTGACGCGGACGAGGTGCGGCGATTCGACCTTCGCGGCGATCTGGGCCTCGCGGATGAAGCGTTCGGCGATCTCCGGGTTGGGTTCGGTGACCGCGTTGGGGACGATCTTGACCGCGCAGTATTTCTTGAGCATCGGCATCATGCCGAGGTAGACGCTGCCCATGCCGCCCTGGCCGAGCTTGCGCAGCAGGTAGATGCCGCCGATCTCGGGGACTTCGCGGTTCTGGTAAAGCGCCTTGCGGGCGCCGTTGAGCGCCGGGTCCTGGGCGAGCGATTCGACGGGGACGGAGCGCAGCACGGGGCCGCCGTCCACGATGGTCTCGTCGGTGGCGAGCGGGGCCTCGCGGCCGGAGCCGGCGTCGCCGGGCGCGTTCGAACCCGGAGGCGGCGAAGCGGCATTCGAAGCGGCGTGCGTCGTGGTCGTCACGCAAAAGATCCCCGCAAGTTCGGCGATTGCAGGATACCGCGGCCCGCGGCCGCGTGCCACGGGTAAGCCGCGGCGTTTCATGCCGCCTTGGCACTGGCAATCGCGATGCGCGACCTTACGATCAGGCAAGTCCTTACGTTTTTCCCGCCCGGAGCCATCGATTCGTGTTCTCGCTTCAAATCACGCATGACGGAAAAACCAGCGTCTTCCCGCTCAACGAAGGCGAAGCGTGGCTGCTTGGGCGCAAGGACCCGTGCCAGATTCGCGTGCCCGACCAGCGCATCTCGTCGCAGCACGCCGAGATTTCGCGCAAGGACGATCATCTCGTCATCCGCCTGACCCAGGGGCGCAACCCCATCGTCATGCACGGCAACGCCGTGAAGGAAGCGGTGCTGACCGCCGGATCGATCTTCGAGATCGGCGACACGCTTTTCACGCTCGTGGACGAACAGGACGGCATGAATCTGCTCGACACGTGGTCGGTGCTGAAAGGCACCTGGCAGACCGCGAACGGCTTGGACGGCCGCGTCGTCCCCGAAGCCGACGACGACACCAAGACGGCCGTCCGGCGCGTCAGCCCCGTCAACGCCTCGCCCGGGCGGCTGGTCGCGCAGCTCAGCGAACTGATGGCCGGCGGCAAGGACCGCGAAGCGCTGGCCGGGATGGTGCTGGACCTGGCCTGCCAGCGCCTGGCGGCCGACCGCGCGATCCTGGCCGTCGTGCGCAGCGCCGAACGCCTGGAACTGGTGGCCGCCCGCGGCTTCGACCCGAAGGGCGACATCGCCAAGCTGGTCTCGAAGAGCGTGCTGAAGATGATCGTGGACCAGAAGCGCGCGGTGCTGATCGCCGACACGCAGCGCAGCGATTCGAAGATCGTCCAGCAGGAAAGCGTGCTGCGGAACGAGATCAAGGCCGTGGCCTGCACGCCGGTCTTCGACGGCACGGGCGACCTGTACGGGCTGCTGTACGTGGACAACAACCGCCGCGCCGCCGCCTTTACCGTGCAGGAAGCCGAACTCCTGATCTGGCTGGGCCAGACGTACTCGCTGCTGCGCGAGAACATGGAGATGCGCAAGCAGCTCGAACACGAACTCTCGCGCCTCAAGCACGCCGCCGCGCAGGAAGGCAACGTGCTGGCCGAATCGCCCAGCATGATCCAGCTCCTGGCCAAGGTGAAGAAGGCCGCCGCCAGCGAAGCCAACGTGCTGCTGATGGGCGAGAGCGGCACGGGCAAGGAACGCATCGCGCGCCTGGTTCACCAGCAGTCGCCGCGGGCCAAGGAGCCCATCGTGACGCGCAACTGCGCCGCGATACCGGAGAACCTCTTCGAGTCCGAGATGTTCGGGCACAAGAAGGGCGCGTTTTCGGGGGCGCAGAGCGACCGCAAGGGCGCGTTCCTGGAAGCGACGGGCGGGACGCTCTTCCTCGACGAGATCGGCGAACTGGATTACACACTGCAGACCAAGCTTCTGCGCGCGATCCAGGAAGGCACAATCCACCCCGTGGGCAGCGACGGCGAAGTGAAGGTGGATGTGCGCCTGATCGCCGCGACCAACCAGGACCTGCGCGCGATGGTGCAGAAGAAGACCTTCCGCGAGGACCTCTTTTACCGCATCTCCACGGTCATCCTGGAAATCCCGCCGCTGCGCGAACGCCCCGAGGACGTCCCGGCGCTGGCGGCGTTCTTCGTGGACCGGCTGAGCGGCGGGGAGCGCAAGCTCTCGCCCGAGGCGCTGGAAAAGCTCAAGGCGTACCACTGGCCCGGCAACGTGCGCGAACTCCTCTCGGTGCTCGAGGAGGCCGTGATCTTTTCGGGCGGCGACGTGATCACCCCCGACGACATCAACCTGCGGATGGTCTCCGGCGGCAAGATCGAACTGAAGGACGACGCGCTCTCCGAGGTCGAACGGCGGCACATCCTCCAGATTCTCGCCCGCGCCAACGGCAACAAGACCGAGGCCGCCAAGATTCTGGGCATCGCCCGCAGCACCCTGGTCCTCAAACTCAAGAGTTACGGGCAGGACACCGCCGACCAGCCCGGCGAACAGAATTCGTAAACCCCCTCCGAAAATCATTCGATCCGCCCGGGCGCGCACGTTGTCCAGAAGCTGGATTCGGCGCGTAACCTCCTGCCATCCCGAGTCTTGACGTGATTCCGCCGGCGCGGCGTCTTTTTGGCATTGGGGTCGCGAATAGACCGTTGCCGTAGGGCATGCATTGGACGCCAAGGTTCAGAAAGGAGACGCCCATGCTGGTTTCGACTCAGGAACACGAAGCGCTGGCCTCGCTGAAAGTCGCGGCGCTCGTCGCGCAGGCGGACGGAGCGCTGTCGGAAGACGAACAGGATTCCATCGAGCAGTCGTTCGAGAGCGCGGCGCTGCCGCCGGGCATCACGATCGGCGCGATCCTCGCGCCCGCCGAATCCCTCGAGACGCTGCTGGACGAGATCGAGAGCGCGAACATGAAAGCGAGGACCTTCGTGACCTCGTACGTCATCGCCCACATGGGGCCGGGCATCCACCCGCGCCAGCAGGAAATGCTGGAAGCGATCCGCAAGCGCCTGGGCGCGGAGGAGAAGCCGCCCATCGCGGAGCGGCTGAAGGAAAACGCGGAGACCTTCGCGGCCGAAGCGCGCGAGACGATCCTGCCGGATCAGATCGAACCGGTCGCCGATCCCAGGGCGCGCGAAGACCAGGTGGACCACGTGGTGATGAAGTACGGCATCCTGACCGCCGCGATCGGCGCGCTGCCCGTGCCCTTCGTGGACATGATCATGAACGCCGGCGTCGTGGTGCTGCAGACGAAGATGATCCACGACATCGGGCAGTTGCACGGCGTCAAATCGAGCGACGAGGAAGTGCGCGACGCCTTTGCCGGCCTGGGCCTGGGCGCCGGCGTGCGCGTGGCCCTGATCAGCCTGATCAAGATCGTGCCGATCTGGGGCAGCATCGTGGGCGCGACCACGGCCTTCGCGACGACCTACGCGCTGGGCCGCGTCGCGGACCGCTACTTCCAGGCCGGCGGCAAGTTGAACGCCCAGGAACTGAAGGCCCTGTACCTGGAAGAACAGGAACGCGCGCGCGAGATCTACAAGCGCAACAAGCGCAAGTTCGACCAGAAGCTGGCGGAGCAGAAGGAAAGCCTCCGCAAGGTCGTCGAGAAGTTCCGCGGCGCCTGACCGCGCGGAGCAGCCCCGCGCGGTCGCGGCATCCGGTGTCCCCCGCCGGATGCCGCTTTTTTTTTTTGCGCGAAGTCGTTCGCGCCGGTTGCCTCGGAATCGCCCACGCCATCGAAAATCGGACGCGGCCTATGCGTTCACGCGCCGGCGAATCCTGTAAGTCCTTCTTCCTCCGCGGCGCGCGCGCAAAAATTCCATTGGCACTCGGCTTGTGTAATTCAACCGCGTGAAGGCACATGCCGTGCATCGACAAGGAGGGACCTGTCATGGGCTATTCGCTGGTGGGCGCGCTGGTGCTGGCGCTGGACCTGATTGCCATCGCCAGTCTTCTCATGGGGCGCGCTTCGGTCGCCCACAAACTGCTGTGGATCGTGCTGATTCTCTGTCTCCCGGTGCTCGGGATGATTCTGTACTTCCTGCTGGGGCGGAGCCCCGCGGACGCGTGACGCGCCGTGCACCCGAATAAAGGAGGATTGAACCGATGATCGTCAAGAAACTTGCCGCGCTCTCCGGCGCCGTGCTCCTGATGGCTTCCGCGGCCTTCGCCGCGGACGGAGCGACGCCGGACCAGGTGCCGTTCGTGGAAGGGCAGGAGCCGCCGCCGACGAAGGTCGGCGAAGGCTGGTGCCTGCGCACCATCCCCGCGACGTACAAGACCGTCACGAAGCAGAAGGAAGTCAGCCCCGTGACCTTTTACCTCGAACCCGTGCCCGCGAAGTACGAGACCCAGGCCGAACAGGTCCAGGTCGCGCCGATGAAGAAAGTGCTGACGGCCGTGCCGGCGGTCTTCGAGACCGGCGAGACGCGCGTGATGGTCCGCCCGGAGTACACGGAGTACGAGATCGTGCCCGCGCGCTGGGAAGAAGTGGAGCAGACGGTCGAAGTGCGCGAAGCCTGCGAGGAGATCTCCGTCATTCCCGCGACGTACCGCAGCGTCACCGAACTGATCGAGGTCGCGCCGGCGCAGGCCTACTGGAAGAAGGCCGAGGACGGCGACTGCCTCTGCCGCTGCGAGAAGCCCGCGCAGTACGTGACCGTGGCGAAGGAGGTGCTCGAAAAGGAAGGCGGCCTGGTCAAGAGCAGCGTGCCTGCCAGGACCAGGACCGTAAAGGTGTGGAAATTGGTAGCCGAGGCGAAGGTGATCGAACGCAAGGTCCCGGCGGAATACATCAGCGTGCCCAGGGAGACCGTGCGCGTCCCGGCGGCCACCACGGAACAGGTGATCCCCGCGAAGTTCGAGACCGTCGAGAAGGAAGTCGTGATCGCGCCCGCGACCACGCGCAAGATCGAGATCCCGGCGAAGTACGAGACCGTCACCGAGACGGTGCTCGATACGCCGGCGCGCCTGGTCTGGCAGAAACAGAGCTGCGACTGCGGCGGCGTGATGGCCAAGTACAAGGAAATCCCCGGCACGGACATGGAGAGTCTATTGAAAGAGTAGACCCTTATGCAGGGCAGTACCCGGCCCGCAGGCGACCCCTGCGGGCTATTTTTTTGCAGGCCACGGTCCCTTTTCCTTGCGTAGCGGCGCCCGGGCGCCGCGTTCTTCTCGGCTGAAGAGCATGCATGTTACTTGCCAACCAGACGCGGACTGCTCTGTTCAAAAAAATAATCCGCAGGCCTTGGCGCACGCTGCTGGGCGAGGAGTTACCTGGTCCCGCAGCACTTCTTGAACTTCTTCCCGCTTCCGCATGGGCATGGGTCGTTGGGGCGGGGTTGCGGCTTGGCCACCAGAGGCTCGACCGGGCTGGGCAGGTTTTCCGGGAAATCGTCCGGCGACGCGCCGAATTCATCTTCCCGGTCCCAGTCTTCCTCATCGTCCCAATCCACGTCTTCCATCTCGAGCGCATCGAGCATGGGAAGCCGGTCCTTCATTTCATCCTCGAAGTCCTGGATCCGCTTGTCCTGGGCCGTTCGCCATCGCAGGAGTTCCTTCTGCCGCGGGATGCCGACGCCCAGGGCCAGCGACATGGCCAGCAGGATTTCATTAAATTCCGCGCGAACGTGCTCGTCGGCAATCGCATCGTCCTGCAGTTCCCGCTGGATAATCTCGATCGCCGCGCGGGAGAATTGATCGCCCAGCGCTATGCACAGGCAGCAGCGCCCTTTCAAATCGCGTTCCCACTTGAGCAGGCCGAGGATGGTCTCTTCGGCCAGTTCTTCGTGAATGGCGCCCAGGACGCCGCCCGCGTAGAGCTTGAATTCCCACGAAGAGCGCAGGAAGCGCGTCCGGATCAGGTCGATCGCCGCCGGATCGCCCATCAGGGCCAGGGCGCGCTCGGCCTTCTCTTGAAGCAATTCGTATTCTTTCATCCCCATGTACTCGACCATCAGGGGGACGAGGTTCTTCTGGCGCCGCAGGCCCGCCAGTTCGACAAGAAAAAGATGGTATGGCTCGCCGGGTTCGCAATCGCCGGTCAGCATGTCCTCGAATTCGGCCGAATCCGGGAAGCGCATGGCCGCCAGGGCTTCCAAGACGTCCTCGGCGGCGGCCTCGTCGATGTCCTCTTCCGCGGCAAGGTCGTTCAGTTCGTCTACCAGCAACTGCTCCCCATCAAGCCGTCCATACACGCGCCGCCGGGCGATTCTCGCATGGGTCTCGTCCGTGACCTGCTTCGAACCGAGGATGGCCCGCTCATGCTGGTCCCAAGTTTCGAGCGGCAGACGTCCCATCGCCCAGTTCAAGTCCGCCTGGATGGGTTCGCTCTTGAGTTTCTCCAGGGCCGCCAGGAACAGCGGAACGGAGGACGGACCGGCGGGAAGCCTCCGCAGGTTGTAGACCAGATGATACCCCCCGCACGTGCTGCAGCCGTATTTCAACAAGGCTTGAAGGCTGAGGTCCACGATCTCGGTGTCGGTGGCGCCGGCGTTGGCGAAGTACTGAGACGCGTAGCTGCGGACGTCACGGTCCTCGTGCAAGAGCAGCGGCTTGACTTGATCCGGCGTCAGCATGCCGGCCAAGATAGCGTCTGCGGATGCGTGCTCAAACGCGGAAAAGAAAGTTAATCGCCACTTCCGCGTCTTGGGTGCGGGAAGATCACGCCTGCATGCAGCGCATGCATGGAACTTCCGAAAGCATGGCGGACGATTGCACGCGGTGCAACGGATGCCAGATCAAATCCTTATGATTTATTTATGCGCAAGGCATCCACCTTTATGCGCCCTTGATGCCCCTTCTGATTCAATGTCCATGTGAGGTGCGTGCGTTCACGCGCCGCCTTGGGATCGGAAAGGGTGCGTTATGATTCGCGTCATCCTCTTCTTCTCGGGCCTCTGCGCCGTCTATCACCCCTTTCTTTGGTGGGGCTGCTGGGTCCTGGGTGGGCGCCAGGCCATCACGCGCAAGCAGGCCGGCTTCTGGCTCTTCTGGATCCTTACCTTTGTCGCCGTCATGACCTACGCCCAGCTTTCCCGAAGATAACGACAGGAGCGCGCCATGCCGGATTTCATCTACGTCGCGGCCTTGCTGCTCTTCTTCGCCGTCACGGTGGCCCTGGTTTGGGTGCTGGAACGGCTTTCCTAAAGGAGCTTCCCGTGTACCTGCTGAGCGCCCTCGTGGCTGCGGCCCTCTCGATCTACCTCTTGGTTGCCCTGCTTAAGCCGGAGTACTTTTGATGAACGCCAACGCGCTGATTCAAACAGGCCTGTACCTCGTGGCCCTGCTGGGGCTTTCCGTGCCGCTGGGCTGGTACATGGCCAGGGTCTTCGCCGGAAACCCGCCGGGCCTTGCGCGCATCCTGATGCCGTTAGAGCGGCTTCTCTACCGGCTGTTCGGCGTGCGGCCGGAAACGGACATGACCTGGAAGACGTACGCGGTCGCCATGCTGGTCTTCAACGGATTGGGCGCGCTGGCCGTGTATGCGATTCAGCGCCTTCAGGGAAACCTGCCGCTCAATCCGCAGGCATTCCCGGGCGTCTCTCCGGACAGCTCGTTCAACACCGCGGCCAGTTTCGCCACCAACACGAACTGGCAGGGTTACGGCGGCGAAACAACGATGAGCTACTTCAGCCAGACGATCGCCTTGAGCGTCCAGAATTTTGTCTCGGCCGCGACGGGCATGGCCTGCCTGCTGCCGCTCATTCGCGGTTTCACGCGCAAGACCTCGGAACAGATCGGGAATTTCTGGTCCGACCTGACGCGCAGCACGCTCTACGTGCTGCTGCCGCTCTCCTTCGTCCTTGCCGTCGCGCTGGTTTCGCAAGGCGTGGTGCAGAACTTCACGCCGTACCGAACGGTTCCCCTGATGGAAACGGCCCGCTACGAGATGCCCAAGACCGGCGACGACGGCAAGACCGTGGTGGACGAGCAGGGCAACCCCAAGATGGAAAAGGCCGAGGCGAAGGAAGTCGCGTTGCCCATGGGCCCGGCGGCCTCGCAGATCGCGATCAAGCAACTGGGCACGAACGGCGGCGGGTTCTTCAACGTCAATTCGGCGCATCCGTTCGAAAACCCCACGCCGCTCACGAATTTCCTGGAGATGCTCGCCATCCTGCTGATCTCGGCCGCGCTCTGCCACACCTTTGGGATCATGGTCGGCGACCGCCGGCAGGGATGGGCCATCCTCGCGGTCATGACCCTCGTCTTCGCCGGGTTCCTGTTCCTGTGCTGCGCAGCGGAACAGTCCGGGAATCCCAGGCTGTCGGAGGCCGGCGCGGATCTCGCCGCCCGCGATCCGTACGCGCCGGAACGGATTTCCGAACGCTGGGGCACCAGGCAGAACGGGGAGATTCGGCCGAACGCGCAGAGCGGCGGAAACATGGAAGGCAAAGAGACGCGCTTTGGCATCGTCGATTCCGCCCTCTGGGCCACGGCCACGACCTGTGCTTCGAACGGATCGGTGAACGCGATGCACGACTCGTTCACGCCGCTGGGCGGACTCGTGCCCATGCTGACGATGCAGCTCGGCGAAGTGATCTTCGGCGGCGTCGGCTGCGGCCTGTACGGCATGCTGATATTCGTGATCTCGACGGTCTTTATCGCCGGCCTGATGGTCGGGCGCACGCCGGAATACCTGGGCAAGAAGATCGAGGCGTACGAAATGAAGATGGCCGCGCTCGTCATCCTGACGCCCTGCGTGCTGACGCTCGCGTGCACGGCCCTGGCGCTGACGGCCGGCGCGGGCCCATCGAGCATGCTCAATCCCGGCGCCCACGGGTTCAGCGAAGTGCTTTACGCGTATTCCTCCATGAGCAACAACAACGGCAGCGCCTTCGCGGGCTTCAACGCCAACGTCCCGTTCCACAATACGCTGGGCGGATTCGCGATGCTGATCTCGCGCTTCTGGCTGGCCGTGCCCGTCCTGGCGATCGCCGGCGCCCTCGCCCGGAAAAAATCCGTTCCGCCCGGCGCGGGCACGCTGCCGACGCATACGCCGCTCTTCGTCGCGCTCTTGACGGCCAAGGTGCTGGTGGTCGGCGCGCTGACCTTCATCCCGGCGCTCGCGCTCGGCCCCATCGTCGAACACCTTCAGATGATTCGGTAGGAGCCCCGCCATGACCGTTTCGCAACGCATGCTGGCACAACCCAAGTCGCGCCCGCTCTTCGACGGGCCGCTGGTGAAACGCGCCATCGCCGAGGCGTTCCTGAAATTCGATCCGCGCGTGCAGGTTCGAAATCCCGTGATGTTCACGGTCTTCGTGGGCAGCGTGCTTACCACGGTGCTTTTTGTTCAGGCGGCGCTGGGCGAGGGCGAAGCGCCCGCGGGCTTCATCTTCGGCATCTCCGCATGGCTCTGGTTCACCGTGCTCTTCGCGAACTTCGCCGAAGCCATGGCCGAAGGGCGCGGCAAGGCGCAGGCGGACACGCTGCGCCGCGCGCGCAAGGACACGCGCGCGAAAAAGCTCGCCGAGGCCAAACGGGACGCGAAGGTCACCGAGATTTCCTCCGCAAACCTGCGCAAGGACGACCTGGTCCTGGTGGAGGCGGGAGACACTGTTCCCGGCGACGGGGAAGTGGTCGAAGGCGTCGCGTCGGTGAACGAGAGCGCCATCACCGGGGAGAGCGCCCCGGTGATCCGGGAAAGCGGCGGCGACCGCAGCGCCGTGACCGGCGGCACGCAGGTGCTCTCGGACTGGCTGCTGATACGCATCACCGCGAATCCCGGCGAATCGTTCCTGGACCGCATGATTTCGATGGTCGAGAACGCGAAGCGGCAGAAGACGCCCAACGAGATCGCGCTCAACATCCTGCTCGCGGCGCTTACGCTGCTCTTCCTGCTCGTCTGCGCCACGCTGCTGTCGTACTCCCTGTACAGCGTGGAAGCGGCCGGGCAGGGCCGCGCGGTGACGATCACGGTGCTGGTGGCGCTCTTCGTCTGCCTGGCGCCCACGACCATCGGCGGGCTGCTTTCGGCGATCGGGATCGCGGGCATGGACCGGCTGATCCAGGCGAACGTCATCGCCACCTCCGGGCGCGCGGTGGAAGCCGCCGGCGACGTGGACGTGCTGCTGCTGGACAAGACCGGCACGATCACGCTCGGCAACCGGCAGGCCGTCGAGTTCAGGCCCGTGAAGGGCGTGAAGATCGAGGACCTGGCCGACGCCGCGCAGCTTTCGTCGCTGCCGGACGAGACGCCGGAAGGGCGGAGCATCGTCAAACTGGCCAAGGAGGCCTACAAGCTTCGCGGGCGCGACATTCATCAGCTCGGGGCGGCCTTCGTGCCGTTCACGGCGCAGACGCGCATGAGCGGCGTGGATATGCCCGGGCGTTCGATCCGCAAAGGCGCGGCGGATGCCATCGAGCGCTTCGTCCAGGAGCGCGGCGGTTCGTTTCCGGCGGAATTGCGCGCGGAGGTGGAAGCCATTTCCAAGAAGGGCGGCACGCCGCTGGTGGTGGCCGACGGCGGCCGCGCGCTCGGCGCGATCTGCCTCAAGGACATCGTCAAGGGCGGCATCAAGGAACGGTTCGCGGAACTGCGCCGCATGGGCATCAAGACCGTGATGATCACCGGCGACAACCCGCTCACGGCCGCCGCGATCGCCGCCGAAGCCGGCGTGGACGACTTCCTGGCGCAGGCGACCCCGGAAACCAAGCTGAACCTGATCCGCGAACAGCAGACCGGCGGGCGGCTCGTGGCCATGACCGGCGACGGCACCAACGACGCCCCGGCGCTGGCCCAGGCGGACGTCGCCGTGGCC
>JAHCJK010000178.1 GCA_026184295.1 Planctomycetota bacterium | reverse complement strand
GTTCGCCACGGGTTCGAAGCCGTGGCCGAGCGGCCCGATGACGCGGAAGCGCGCGGGTTCGGACGCGCCGCTCGCGGACGCGTTGAGCAGCGCGGTGCCGCGCCCGGCGACGAAGTAGAGCAGGTCGAAGGTCCCCGCGGCCGGATCGGCGTCGAGCACCGCGAGCGGGCGGGGGAGGAGCGGGTCCAGGCGCGCGGGGTCGTCGGGCTGGCAGGCCAGCATCACGAACTGCCCCGGCGCCGCGCGCGCGGCCACGCCCGGGGCCTTCAGCCGCAGGCGGAAGTAGCGCGACGAGACCGGTTCGTGCGCGGCAAGAATCGCGGTTTCCTGGACGAACGGCGGATGCATGGCGCCTACGTTAGCGCCTTGAAGGATTTTGACGACGATCTTTTCGGCGCTCGGCGCTATCCATGTTCACGCAAAGCCGCAAAGGCGCGAAGAACCACCGCAACAACGATGGCGTTCCTTCACTTCGACAGAACCTGGAGCGCTGTTTTTCTTGTTCGCTCGCACAAATATGGGCGTTTTCCGAGCCATTGCGCCTGCTAATCTAGTCTTAGGATTGAGGCCAACCATGGCAGGAAATTTTTGCAGAACCCTTGGGTGCGTCGGAGCGCTGCTTGCAGTCGCGATGACGCTTCGCGCCCACGCGGAAGACCAGGCGCCCGTGCGCACGGCCCCGGCGGCCGGGCCGGCCTCGGAAGGCGCGGGCGACGCGGGCAGGAAGCCGTTCTACCTCATCGTCGATTACCTTCCGGCCGCGCTGTACACGGGGGAACGCTTCACCGCGTGCCTGCGCGCCGAGAACGCCACCTCCGCCGCGGCCGAGGTGACCGTGCGCGCCGAGACCTTCGACGCCACGGGCAAGCGCATTGCCGCGAACGACGAGAAACTCGCCGCGCCCGCGGGCGGCTTTGGCGAATACAAGAAGGAGTTCGACCTCAAGGGCGTCGCGCGCCTCGCGTTCACGCTCGTCACGCCGCAGGGCGAGGTGCCCGGGCCGGCGGTGGCGCTGGTGCGCGAGGCCGACCCCTGGCCCGCGGCGGCGCTCGTGGAAGGCCGCCTGACCGACAAGAATGCCGTGCAGATTCCGATCGTCGAACGCGCGGAGAAGGAAGTGGACCGCACGTTCGCGCCGATCGTCTGGGCGCTGGGGTTGAAGGACCAGGACGCCAAGACGCCCGTCACCCGCGTGCTGCTCGCGCTGCCCGGCGCGTGGGGCAAGCCCGCCGCGGACGGCGTGGACTTCGGCGCGATTGCTCCGGCCAAGGCCAAGGCGATCGCGCCGCTCGGCCCGTACGAGCCCTCCGGGTGCCCGCCGATGCTGCGCGCCTTCAACGAGGTGCTGCGCGCGGTCGCGGCGCAGAAGGAGGCGCCCGAGCGCGTCGTGATCGTGCTTCCGCCCGAAGACCTTGAAGTCGCCACCGGCCCGCGCGTCTACCGGATCGTGCTGGACGGGTTGCTCGCGCGGCTGAAGCGCGCCGGCGTGCGGCAGGCGATCCTGGCCGCGCCGTGCAAGTTCGGCGTGCCGGAGGCGCAGGCGCGCGCGCTTGCGGAGGAAGTGCGCCAGGCCGCGCGCGGAGGCGAAGCGCGCACGCTGGAACTGGCCGACGAGCTGGGCGAAGCGGCCTGGCGGCTCGAACCGGGCAAGCCCGGCGTGTACGGCCGGCGCCCCAACGAAGAGGGGCAAAAAAGGATCGCGCAGAAGCTCGAGGACTTGCTACCATAGGGAAATCCGTCGAGCGCGGACCGCTTTTTTCCGATCCATAGCATACGTGGCAGGCCGGGGCGAAGACCGAAGCGATGCTCTCGAATCTGGTGCAGAAGTTCCACAGCTACCTCCTCTGGAGGTCCTCCGCGGAGCCCCGCCCGGAACAGCTTGCGTCGGCGCGCTACACGGCCTCGGTGGCGCTGCTGCCGGCGCTGATGGTCGGGCTCTTCGTGTTCGGCTGGTACGCGGGGCTGGTGGTCTTCACGGCGGTGGGCTTCGCGCTCGCCGCGGACCTGCTGACGCACCGCTACAACAACCATTTCATCTTCAACAACCCGTCGGGACCGCGCGACGGCACCTGGCTGCTGACCGGGCTGCTGGTGGGCCTGCTGATGCCGCCCGCCGTGCCGCTGTGGCTTCCGGCGCTCTGCGCCGTGGCCGCGATCGTGATCGGCAAGCACTGGTGGTCGGTGGACGGCATGCCGCTCCTGCAGCCGGCGGCCGTGGGCCTGCTGCTCCTGCACCTCTTCTTCTTCGCGTACATGCATCCGGTGGGCGCCTGGCCGGTGCTCGCGCGGCCCATCGCCGGCCCGGTGGCCGACGACACGAAGCCGTCGGAACACCATTCGTGGGCCGGCACGGCCATCACGCAGTTCCTGGGCGGCGACATCCGCAAGTCGATCGACCACGAGACCTACGACAAGGAACTCTTCAACAGCCGCGACGGGCGCAAGCCGGAATTCGCGCCCGGCGTCCCGGCCGAGGCCGTGCACGGCAAGCGCCCCATCGACCTGGTCAAGAGCCACGAGGAGGCCGACCGCCGGCATCTGGCCGAGAACTACAACCTGCCTTTCTGGAAGATGCTGCTCGGCTACACGCCCGGCTGCATCGGCGGCGGCAGCGGGCTGGCGATCGTCTTCGGCGTGCTGCTGATCGTCTTTACCGGCGCGGTCTCGTGGGTGACGCCGTTCTTCGCGATGGCGACGCTGGCCGCGGGCGTCTGCCTCTTCCAGGGCCCGCAGTACCTCTCGATCCACATGCTGAACGGCTACACGATGCTGAGTTTCTTCTACCTCGCGGCCGACCCCACGTCCGCGCCGCGCGGCAAGCGCGGGCGCGCGCTCGCGGGCATCGCCGTCGGCGTGATCGAACTCGCCCTGCGCTTCGTCACGCCGCTCAGCGAAGGCACCTTCATCAGCGCCATCGCGGTGCAGAGCCTCTCGATCCTGATCGACCGCTACGCCCCGCCGAAGAACGGCGACGCCCACGGCGTGCCCATCGTCAGCCAGCTCTGACGGTCCCCCAACATCCGGCGAAGTCGCTTCCGGGCCCCTTCGGCGCGCCTTGACCCCCGCCGGAGCGTGTCGTATGTTGTGGTGCGTATGCGTTACGCCCCTCTGCCTCTCCTGTCGTATTCGCGCCTTGGGCGTTCAATGCCGGGCTGTTGTCGCGCACCCAAATCCTGACCGGGTGCCGAGCCGGCGGTCGGCTCGCAACATCGCCAAACTGAACGCTTAGGGAATTCAACGTCATGGAAACGATACAGCTCGTACTGCACTACCTTCTGCTTGCGCTGGCCGCGATCATGGTGCTCAAGGCCGGCGTCTTCGTGCTCGTCGCTTTTCTTACGGTGCTCTTCCGGCCGCGGACCGTGGCCGAAATCTACTCCGACCTCGAAGCGATCAAGAAGGACCCCGCCGTCGAAAGCCTCGTGGCCGCGATGTTCTACCCCGGCTGGTGGGCGCTGACGATCCACCGGCTGGCCGCGCATCCGCTGTACAACATCGGCCTGAAGACGCCCGCGCGGCTGGTGAACTTCGGCGCGCGCTTCATGACCGGCGCGGACATCCATCCGGGCGCGCAGTTCGGGCGCGGCATCTTCATCGACCACGCCAACGGCGTCGTGATCGGCGAGACCGCCGTCGTCGGCGACAACGTGACGATGCTGCATCAGGTCACGCTGGGCGGGACGGGCAAGGAAGGCGGCAAGCGCCACCCGACCGTGGAGGAAGGCGTGCTGCTTTCGGCCGGGAGCAAGATTCTCGGCAACATCGTGGTCGGGAAGAACAGCAAGATCGGCGCGGGCTCGGTGGTGGTGAAGGCCGTGCCGCCCGAATCGACGGTCGTCGGCATTCCCGGGCGCGTGGTGGCCACGAGCGGCAAGCGCATCCCGTCGCAGACGCTCGATTCGTCCACGCTGCCCGACCCGGTCGTGGACAAGCTCGTCGAACTGCAGGACGAAGTGCGCAATTGGGAGAAGCGGCTCCAGGAGGCCAAGTCCAAGGTGAACGACGAAGAACGAGACGTGCTGGCCGAGATCGTCGCGCACAAGAAGACGGAAGTGGCGTCCGCGCGCGGGTCGCGGCCCGTCGAGAGCCTGAAGAACGGCGACGGCAAGCGCGGCGTGCCGCGCAGCTTCTACCAGGCGCTTTGCGGCCCGGGCCTGGCGCTTATCGCGGAGATAAAGAAGGCCAGTCCCAGCGGCGGGCTGCTGCGCGAGGACTTCGACCCGCAGGCGATCGCAAAGATCTACGAAGGCGCGCATGCCTCGGCGCTGAGCGTGCTCACCGACGAAAAATACTTCCAGGGCTCGCTCGAGTACCTCGCGCAGGCGCGGCAGGCGGCGACGCTGCCGATTCTGCGCAAGGACTTCATCGTCGATGAGTACCAGATTCACGAGGCCGCCCACGCCGGGGCCGACGCGATCCTGCTCATCGTCGCGTGCCTCGACGACCGGCAGTTGCGCGGCTTCCGCGAGACCGCCGAGAGCATCGGGCTTGACGCGCTGGTGGAAGTGCACGGCGAAGAGGAACTGATGCGCGCGCGGGCGAGCGGCGCGAAGATCATCGGGATCAACAACCGCAACCTGCGGACGCTGCGCACCGACCTCGACACGACCTTCCGCCTGCTCAGCCATTGGCCCAAGGCCGAGCGCGAGGGCGTGGTGATCGTGAGCGAGTCCGGGATCAAGTCGCCGGACGATATTCACGCGCTGGCCAAGGCCGACGTGAACGCCGTGCTGATCGGCGAGACCTTTATGCGCTCCCCCGACATCGCCTCGAAGGTGCGCGAGGTGATGGGGCACGGGGAGTTCGCGATTTAAGCCGCGGGTTATTTTTTCTCACGCAAAGCCGCGAAGACGCTAAGGACGGACAAGAACTGCAAGAACTACAAACGGCAGAAACGGATCATCCACGAAGGACACGAAGTTCACGAAGAACGGCTCATCCGTTTTTCTTCGTGTGCCTTCGTGTACTTCGTGGATAGGCCGTTTGCTGTTCTGCTGTTCTGCTGTTCTGCTGTTCTGCTGTTCTGCTGTTCTGCAGTTCTGCTGTTCTGCTGTTCCGCTGTTCGCGGTCTACAGCGGCGCGGGGCGTTCGGTCGCGGGGCTGCCGCTCAAGAAGGTGCGGTGCCAGAGCTCCAGCGCGAGCAGCGCGTACAGACGTTCGCCGTGGTTCGCGCGCGCTTCCTGATGATCCTTCCAGAACGGTTCCCAATACTTCGGCTTGAAGACGTTGTCCGTGACCAGGTGCGAGGATTCGAAGAGGTCCGCGGCGAGGGTCTTCAGCGGACCGCGGAACCAGTCGTCGAGCGGCACGCCGAAGCCGCGCTTGCGGGCGTGGACGACCTCGCTGGGTAACCGCTTCTCGGCCAGGCGGCGCAGCAGCGGCTTGGTCTCGCGCGCGGGCAGACGGACGTCATCCGGCATCGAGAGCGCCAGGTTCACCAGATCCACGTCGAGGAACGGGCTGCGCACTTCCAGGCCGTGCGCCATCGACATGCGATCCACTTTGTGGAGCACGTCGCCGGGCAGGTACGTCGCCAGGTCCGCGCGCTGCAGCAGGCCCGTGTCGAGCTTGTGTTCGTCGGGCGGGCACTCGGGGTAACGGTCCTTCGTGGCCTTGCGAAGCGCAAGCGCGACGTATTCGCGGCCGTCGAGTTCCTGGTTCACTTCCAGCAGGTCCTCGGCGTACAGCGCGCGAATCTGATCCTGCTCGAAGAGCGTCACCGCGCCGAGGTACGGATGGAAGCCCGCGGCTTCCTGCTGCGCGCACTTGTCGAGCCAGCGGACGAGGCGGTCCCAGCCGGAACGCGAGGGCGCGGGGCGCCGCCACTTGGCGTAGCGCAGTTGCAGGCGCGTCAGCCAGCCGGGCATCTTCTTCCACTTCTTGTAGAACTGCGCGATGCCGACGTAGCGTTCGTAGCCGCCAAAGCTCTCGTCGCCGCCGTCGCCGCTCAAGACCACCGTCGCGTGCGGCTTGGTCTTTTCCGCGAGCACGTACGTGGGCAGGCACGAGCTGTCGAAGTACGGTTCGTCCGCGTGCCAGACGATCTGCGGCAGCAGTTTGAAGATGTCGGCCGGCGCTTCGAAGTCGCGGTGCGTCGCCTTCAGGTGCCGCGCGGTCGCGTGCGCGAGGTCGCGTTCGTCCCATTCGGGATGCGCGAAGCCCGCGGAGAAGGTGCGCACGCCTTCGCCCATCATCGAGAGCACGAGCCCCGAGTCGATCCCGCCGCTAAGCCACGCGCCGAGCGGGACGTCGGAGACGAGGCGGCGCTGCACGGGCGTCGTGATGCGATCCGCGAGATGGCTGGGGTCTTCAGCCTTTGTGCCGGTGTCCAGCCGCCACCACGCGCGATAGCGCAGCTCGCCCTTTTCCGCGATGGCCAGATTTCCCGCGGGGAGTTTCTCCACGTCGCGGAAGCCGCTGCGCGGCGCGGGGACGTAACGGTAGGTCAGGGCTTCGTGCAGGGCGGCCGGGTCGAGCTTGGCTTCGACGAGGCCCGTCGCGAAGAGCGCCTTCGGTTCGCTGGCGAAGAGGATGCAACCCTTGCGTTCCGCGAAGTAGAGCGGCTTTACGCCCAGCGGGTCGCGCGCGAGGAAGAGCCGGCGGTTGGGCGCGTCCCAGAGGGCGAAGGCGAACATCCCGCGCAGCTTGCCGAGCAGTTCCTCGCCGCCCCATGCTTCGTAGCCGTGCAGGAGCACTTCGGTGTCGCTTTGCGAACGGAACGTGTGGCCCAGGGCTTCGAGCTGGCCGCGCAGGTCGCGGAAGTTGTAGATCTCGCCGTTGAAGACGACGTGCAGGCTGCCGGTCTCGTTGGCCATTGGCTGATCGCCGGCGGGCGAGAGGTCGATCACCTTCAGGCGGCGGAAGCCGAGCGCGCAGTGTTCGTCGGACCAGAAACCGTCGCCGTCGGGGCCGCGGTGCCGCAGCGCGCGCGCGCCGCGCGTGACGCGTTCGCCGTCCTCGGGCGCGAGGCCATCCCATCGGAGCAGTCCCACGATGCCGCACATGCCCGCATTGTACGGGTGCGCGCGCAACCTGCGCGGGCGGAATGGACGCCGGACAACGGTTGAAAGGCGTGCAGCGGTCCGTCAGAACCAGGCCTTCCACCAGGCGCGCTTCGGCAGCGGGCCGCGGAAGGCCTTCTCGATCTTCTTCGCGTACGCTCCCAGCGGGCTCCTGGCGGGGAATTCCTTCCGCAGGGCGGCCAGGGTCTTCGCGCAGCGTTCGTACAGTTCGCCCGGCGGCGGATCGACCAGGCCGAAGGGGCGCGCGGCCAACTGGTACATCTGCGTCAGGAACTCGTGGGGCGGCTTCGCGCCGTCCAGATGTTCGAAGATCGCGCGCACGTACTTTGCCGCGGCTTTGGCGTCGCCGGTTCCCAGCGCCAGCCCCGCCGAGTACACCGCCATGCGGGCCTTGCGCAACGGAAGCTGCGCGGGGTCGCCGCCTTGCGCGAAGGACGGGTCGGGGTCCTTGACGCGCGGGTCGGGCCGGCAGGCGCGTTCGAGCACCTCCATCCGGAACCGGTAGGTCACCTCGGGGAGGGTGCTCTTGCCCTGCGGATGGATGCGGTAGAAGAAAAGTTCCTCGGGAATGCTGCCGAAGTCGCCGCGCAGGCGCGCCAGCCGCAGGAAGAGGTCCCAGTCCTCGGTCTCGGGCAGGGCCGGATCGAATCCGCCGACTTGATCGAGCGCCTCGCGGCGGACCACCAGCGCGCCGATGGGCGGGCAGCCTTCCAGCACGCGGGCGAAGGCGCGCCCGGCGGGGAGCGGCCCGAACGCCCGCTCGGACATGCGCCCGTCGGGGAACATGAAGCGCGTGCCGCAAAGCGTCAGCATCCATTCGGGGCGCGCGTCCATGGCGCCTACGCTGCGTTCGTACAGGCCCGGGCCGATGCGGTCGTCGGCGTCGAGGAAATGCAGGTAGCGCCCGCGCGAGGCGGCGATGCCGGCGTTGCGCGCGGCCGAGACCCCCGCGTTCTTCTGGCGCAGCAGGCGCACCCGGCCGCCGAAGGGCGCGCAGGCGGCCGCGACGGCGTCGTCGGGGCCGTCGTCCACCACCAGCACCTCCGCGCGCGGACCCGCCTGGCTCAGCACGCTCTCGATCGCGTCCGGGAGGAACTGGGCCTGCTTATGGCAGGGGATGACGGCGCTTACGTCCGGGGCGGCAGGATCGGCCATGGCGATGTTCATGGTAGTGCAGCGCTGCGGGGCGCAAGCGGCGAATGCGGAGACAAAAAAAGACGGGCCCGAAGGCCCGTCCATACCATCGGCGCGCGTCCGAAGGTTACTGGTTGAGCGTTTCCCAGGCCTTGAGCCAGTCTTCCTGGATCACGCCGGGGACGTGGTAGGAGCGGGCGATGCGGTACTGGCCGCTCGAAAGGCCCGCGTCGCAGACGAAGCTGGCGAAGACCTTCTTGTCCTTCTTCAGGGCTTCGACCGAGGCCGGGATCGCGGCCAGGATCTGTTCCTTGACCTTGGCGAACTCGCCCTTGTCCACGGCCTTGACGTCGCCCTTCTTGAATTCGAGCATCGCGCCGGTGAGCGTGGTGATCATGACCATCGCGTCGTCGTCGCGGGTCACTTCGCCGGTGAACGAGTGGCCGTTGACCAGGGTCACGGTGTCGTCGGTCAGGCGGCGGCGCGGCGCGTAGAAGGGCACCGGGCCTTCCGGCAGCTTGGCGTCGCCGGCGGCGGCCTTGAGGTTCTTCTCGGAGAGGGCCTTCTTGTCGATGGCGAGGGTCAGGAGGTCTTCGACCTGTTCGCGGACGTTCTTCCAATCGACGTCGGTATAGGAATCGAAGACCGCGATGCGTTCGTCGAGCTTCTTGCCGCTTTCGATCTTGAAGACCATCCCGCCCGGTTCCTTGCTGGTGTCCACGCTGGGCGCGAAGCGGTTGGTATCGGGGCCGGGCTTGGCCTTGCCGAGTTCGCGGAGGAACTGCGCCTTCCAGATCGTGGAGCGGCCGTCGTCCACCAGGAAGACTTCGGGGAGCGTGACCTTCTGGTCGCCGACGGTGACGTCGATGCCGGAGTAGGCGTCGCCGTTCTTCGTGCCGCGCATGACCATCCCGATGCTCTTGATCACGATGGTCTGGTCCACGGGCGAGGAGTTGTCGATGGTGTAGGGGAAGGAGACCATCAGGCGGTCGGCGCCCGAGGGCGTCTTGATCGACTTGTCCTTGATCTGCGGATCGGCCGGGTCGGCGGGGATGGGGACGTTGATGTCCTGGTCCCAGGCCCACAGGAATTCCCAGTCCTTGCTCTGGTAGACCAGGTTGCTGCGTTCGACGTGGAACTCGTCGTCGTTGCGGGTGAAGGTGAGCACCAGGACGCGGCGCTGCTTGCGGTCGAAGCGGTGCGCGTTGCTGAGGCCGTGGATCACGATCTTGAGTTCGGTGAAGTCGTCGTTGAAGTCGGGCCAGATGGCCGCGCCCCAGCGGGTCTGGCCGGGCGCGAAGGTTTCCATCGGGTTGAGCTTGAATTCGCCGTCCTTGTAGGCGTTGGTCATCATGCTGCCGACGGACTCGACCGGAATCACGCCCTCGGCGCTCCACTTGGTGTCCATCGCGGCGGTGGACTGCGCCAGCGGGCGCAGCAGGCTGCGGGAGACGCGCTCCTGCGGAATCAGGCCGCCGGCCTCCGGGCTGAAGACGCCCTTGTTGGTGACCGCGACGAAGACGGGCGAGATGCGGCGCGCCTTGGCGGTGCTGTTGGTAAGGGAGTAGCTGAAGACGAACCAGCGCTTGCCGTGGCCGTCGCGGATGTTGTCGATCACGTAGCGCGGGCGGTCGAAACGGAAGTCGCTCTTGTTCAGCGACCAGCGTTCGTAGCTGTAAATCTCGAAGTCTTCGGGGCTGATCTCGTAGTGGTCGCGCACCGGGCGGTTGAGGCCCAGGGCCTGTTCGGCCGAGAAGGGCTTCTCGATCTTGGTGGTCACCTTCTTGCCGTCGATGGTGGTCGTCTCGGCCTCGAGCGCGTTGTCGATCTTCTCTTCACGTTCCTTGTTCAGCTTCTGGAGTTCGGCCTGGACGTTCTGCTGTTCGGTCTGGCGGACGCCGGCCAGCTTCTCGCGCAGCGCGCGGGCCTTCTGGATGCGTTCCGCGGTCTCGGGTTGCAGGCCGCCCACGTTCTCGTTGAGCTGCGTGGGATCGACCTGCGCCGGCGGTTCTTCGGCCCGCAGGCCAAAGCCAACCGCGAGAAGCGAGACCAACCCGCCGCACAGCACGCGCATCCGCATGGGCGATCCTCCCGGCAACATCAGCGCAAAGGCTGAGTTGCATGAACACCTAACCGAAGAGACACGAAGCAATCGATATAAGATAGAGGCTGCCCGAATCGTGTCAAATTATTTTACCGCAAAGGCTTTAGGTACGTGCCGCGCCTTCTTTTTGACACTCTTGCGCGGGGCCGTTACCCTTTGCCGCGATCCACCGAGCAGGCGCCGCCCAACGGCCTTTGTATTGCGCGAAGGCGTATGGCGTCAATGTGTTACGCGGACAGGCCGGGATTTTAGCCGCATGCTCTTCGGTTCCTGGAAACCCGTTCCGCGCGCCGCCTGGGTGCTCCTGGCCGGGATCACGCTCCTGGCCGCCGCGCTCCGTTTTTACGGGCTCGACCGCGACTCGCTGTGGTACGACGAGTTCCTCACCTACGCCATCAGCGGCCCCAAGGACCTGAACGCCGCCTGGACGAACATCCGCGACGACGTGCACCCGCCCGGACATCCGCTGCTGATGTGGGCGGTGATCAACGCCTTCGGCGGTTCCGAATTCGTCCTGCGCTTCCCGTCGGCACTCTTCGGAACGCTCTCGATCCCGCTCCTTTTTTTGGTCGGCTGGCGTCTGTACAGCCACCGCGAAGGCCTGGCCGCGGCCCTTTTCATGGCCGTGCTGTGGTGCCCGGTGGCCTACAGCCAGGAAGCGCGCAACTACGCCATGCTGGTGATGCTCGTCCTCGGCTCGGTGCTCTGCTGGCTGCCAATGATGGACGCGCTGCGCCGCGAAGGCCGCCTGGCCCCGGCCTGGACGGCCGGCTTCGCGCTCTGCTGCGCGGGGATGTGCTACACGCACTACTTCGGGCTGATGCTGACGGTGCTGATGGCGGCCTTCGGCGGCATCGCGCTGATCCGCCGGCCGAAGGCGCTCGGCCTGCTGGCGCTGGCCAATGTCGCGGTCCTGCTGCTCTACGCGCCCTGGTTGCCGTCTTTTTACGAACAGCTTACGCGCCAGCGCGGGGCCATGCCGTTCTTCATGAAGCCGCGCGTGATCGAGATGTTCTTTGCCTTCCGCTTCTTCTTCAACCGCACCAAGCTGCTCGTCTGGCCGGTGCTCGCGCTGTACCTTTGGATGTTCGTGCAGGCCGTGCGCGATCATAGGAAGCAGCCCGAAGCGGAAGCCGCGCAATCCACACCGGCGGCTCGGGCGTCGGGTCTCTTGGCGTTCTTCGACCATCCGGGCACGCTGGTGGCGCTCTGGCTCGTCGCGCCGATCATGGCGATCTGGCTCAAGTCGCAGGTCTCGCAGCCGTTCTTCGTCAACCGCTACCTGCAGATCTGCATGCCCGCGGCCTACCTGCTTGCCGCGCGCGGCTGCATGCGCCTGCCCGCCGCCGGCTGGAAGCTGGCCGTTGCGCCCGCGGCGCTGGGGATCTTTTTCGGCTGGCATCTGTTCTTCAAGATGGAGTACTTCAGTTCGCCGCAGAAGCAGCAGGTGCGGCAGGGCGTCGAATACCTGGCGCGCCACCGCGCGGGCGAACCCGAGAGCCCCGTGATGGGCAGCTACGCGGGGAGCGCCCGGGCCTTCTTCGACTACTACTTCGAACGGCTGGGCTCGCCCGCGCGCGTGGCCATCGCCGCGCACGGCGACCAGGACCTGCCCGCCGTGGAAGCCTTTCTGAAGGAACGCAAACCGCGGCGGCTGTGGGTGATCTTTTCCTATCCGGAACCGCCCGGCGCTCGGTTGATGAAGCACCTCCACACGACGATGCGTGCGGCCGAACACACGCGGCTCGACGCCGCCGACTTCGCCACCGAAATCTGGCTCTTCGAAGCCCGCGCCGAACCCGCGGATGGTGGTGGTAGTGGCAAAGGAGCGCCGCCCACGCCGTGATGCTGGGAACCTCCAAACCCGCGCCGCGTTCGGCCTGGATCGCGCTGGCGGCGCTGACCGCGCTCGGCGCCGCGCTGCGGCTGTACGGGCTCGGGCGCGACAGCTTCTGGATGGACGAACTGATCCGCGTCACCGAAGCGCGCATGGACACCTTCGAGCACCTGCGCGAGTTCCTGCGCGGCGACGTCCATCCGCCCGGCTACGTAATGCTGCTCCACGCGATCAACCGCTGGTTCGGCCAGGACGAATGGCACTTCCGGCTGCCCTCGGCGCTGGCGGGCATCGCCGCCATCCCGGTGGTCTTCCTGCTCGGCCGGCGGCTGTATTCGCACCGCGAAGGCCTGGCGGCGGCGGCCTTCACCGCCGTGCTGTGGTGCCCGATCAGCTACAGCCAGGAGGCCGCGCCGTACATGATCCTGGTGCTGATCACCGCCGGCGCGACCTGCTGCTGGCTGCCGATGATCGACGAACTGCGCCGAACCGGCCGGCCGCGCTACGGGCTCGCCGCGGGCTACGCCGCGTGCGCGACGCTGGGGTACTACACGCACTTTTTCGGAATCGGATTCTTCGGGCTCCAGGCGCTCTACGGCTTCTGGCTCTGCCGGAAGAGCCTGCGCGCGCTCGGGCTGCTCTTCGGCGTGTACGTGGCGAGCGTGATCGGCTTCGGCTGGTGGCTCCCGGACTTTTTGACGCAACTGACGAGCAGGCACGCGACCGCCACGTGGATGAAGCCGCCGTCGGACACCTTCTTCTTCCGGCAGGTGCGCTACTTCTTCAACCGCGAACACGCCTTCGCGTGGCTCGCGTTCGCGGCGTACCTCTTTCTGATCGCGGACGGAGTGCGGACGTGGCGGCGCGCGGGAGCGGGCGGCATGGTACGCGCCGGGTGGGGGGGGCCCCCCCCCCC
>JAHCJK010000177.1 GCA_026184295.1 Planctomycetota bacterium | reverse complement strand
ACGTTTTCGGGAGGAACCATGGCGAAGCAAGTGGCGGTGCTGGGGCTGGGCAAGTTCGGGGCCGAGGTCGCGCGGCAGCTCGCGTCCGACGGCTGCGACGTGCTGGCCGTGGACCGCAACCCCGACAACGTGGACGACGTGAAGGACGAAGTCGCGCGCGCCGCCATCGCCGACACCACCGACAACGACGCGCTGGCCGCGCTGGGGCTGGACAGCATGGACGGCGTCGTCGTCGCGCTGGGCGGTTCGCTGGAGGCCAGCATCCTGACCTGCCTGCACCTGAAGGATTTGAAGTGCAAGAACATCATCGCCAAGGTGATGAGCCCGCAGCACGAGAAGATTCTGAGCAAGCTCGGCGTCGGCCGCGTGATCTACCCCGAACGCGAGAGCGCCCGGCGCCTCGCCAAGCAGCTCAGCTTCGCGTCCGTGATGGACTTCCTGCCGCTCGCGCCGGGCTTCTCGGTGCTCGAGGTCGCGCCCAACGAGGAGATCGTGGGCAAGTCGCTGGGCGAGGCGCAGATTCGCCAGAAGTACGGCGTCCAGGTGGTGGCCATCCGCGAACTCCTGCCCGAACGCTGGCACCTGGTCCCCGATCCGGGCATGGTCATCAAGGACAGCGACGTCCTGGTGGTGATCGGCAAGGACGACGACCTGAAGAAGATCGCGCGCGAATAGTTCGCGAACTTTACCGAAGTTTCTTCGCAGGATTTGGCCCACAAACCCCCCTCTATCCCTCGGCGGCCCGGTGTAGGCAACCGGCAAGATACGGTCCATTCGGAGGAGGTCGGCGCATGCGGAAGGTCCTGCTGAGCAGTCTATACATCGCGTGGTTGTCCGGGGCGGCATGGGCGGCCAGCGAGCCCGCGCCCGAGCGCACGGACCTCAAGCGCCCCGTCCTGGAAGAGAAAGTCGTCGCCGAATACGCGCAGGGCGTGGGCAGCGCCAAGGCCCTGCACGCGCAGGCCAAGGCCGAAGCCGACGGCGGCGCGCTGGCGGTGACCCTGCCCGGGCGCGTCGAGAACCCCGCCGTGCAGCTCTGGGCCGGCGAGGCCCTGGACCTGTCCGGCTGCGACGCGCTGCGCATGACGGTCGAGAACACCGCGGGCGGGCGGGCGGCCGCGTCCCTGCGCCTGTTTGCCGCGGACGGCTCGAAGGCGCTCTACGCCTTCCCGCTCGATCCGGGCACGAACCTCCTGAACCTGCCGCTGCGCCACGCGCTCAAGGAAGGCACGGCCGAGGCCTTCGACCTCGCCAAGGCCGCGCGCCTGGAACTCTCGATCACGCGCCAGAAGGACGAAGCGCGCTTCAAGCTCGCCAAGATCACGGCCGTGAAGATTTACGAAGACGCCGCGAGCCTGCGCTGCTTCGACTTCGGCGGCGGCGCGGTCTTTCCCGGCGCGATCCCCGTGCAGCCCGCGACGCGCTACGATCAGGCGCGCGGCTACGGCCTGGGCGGCAAGAACCTGAAGGAACGCACGTGGGAAGGCTTTTACCCGCTCTTTGGCGATCTGGTGGAAGGCGAGGACCTGACCTTCCGCGTCGATCTGCCCGACGGCGCGTACGAGGTCCAGCTCGTGGCCTTCGGCGTCAACTGGCAGGGCGTCCGCAACGTCTCGTACAAAGTCTCGGCCAACGGCCGGCAGGTCGTGGACGGCACAGTGACAAAGGAAAAGTTCTACTCGTTCGACGGGCTCTACTACGGCGCGAACATCTTCTACGATCCGGCGCGCTCGATCTTCGACCAGTACCACCGCGCGTACTACGCGCCCGCGCGCTTTGACGTCGAAGCGAAAGAAGGCAAGGTGGAGTTCGCCTTCGAAGGCTGCGGCCCGCGCGCGCTCTTCATCTACCCCAAGGCCAAGGAGGCCGACGGCCGCGCGTTCGTCGAAGGCGCCTGCAGCGAGTCCGCGTACCAGCTCTGGTCGCGCGAGGCCCGCGTTCAGGAGCACGCGCAGCAGGGCGAGACCGTCGCGCCCGGCGAGGCCGACGCGAAGCGCGGCTACCAGGTCTTCGCGCGCAGCTACCAGTACCGCGTCTACCCCAACGACCTGCCGCTGAAGGGCGAACCGGTGGGCGAGGCGGGCCTGGCCATCGCGTGCGCGCCGAACGAGTCCGAGCCCGTCTGCTTTACCGTGCGCCCGCTGAAGGATCTGGGCGAGACCAAGGTCACGTATTCGGATCTGGCGGCGGGGGAACACCGCATTCCCGCCGCGGCCTTCGAGTCGTACTTCGTGAAGTACTTCCCGCAGCAGGTGAACGGCATTCACTACGAGGCGATTCCGACGCTGCTGTATCCGTACGAAGTCCTCGCGCTGAAGCAGGGCTGGAACCACACGCTGTGGGCGACGCTGAAGGTGCCCGCGGGCACGCCGCCGGGCACGTATGCCGGCAGCGTGACCATCGAGCCGGCGCAGGGCGAGAAGTCGGTCGTGCCGATCAAGGTCACCGTCTACCCCTTCGACCTGCCGCAGACCAAGACCGAGAGCGGGATGTGGAACAACACGGCCTTCGGCAGCCACGGCCTGGACCTCTTTCCCGACAACGCCGAATACGCGCGCAAGATGCTCGACCAGGAAGTGCGCACGCTGATGGACCACGGGCTGAGCGGCTACACGATCGGTTCGCCGCAGGCCAAGAAGTACGACACGGCGAATCACACCGTCCAGCTCAACTTCGACCACCTGAACCTGATCGCGGAAGCGATCAAGAAGAACGGCATGCGCGGCCGCCAGGTGCTCACCTTTACCAACCTCGTGGACTACGGCCTTCTTCGCCCCCAGCAGGGCTACAAGGAGTTCGACCCCGGCTTCAACGCCGCGGTGAAGAACATCCTCGTGCAGATCCGCGACTGGATGAAGGAGAAGGGCGTCAACGGCCTCGTGCAGGTCTACGACGAGCCGCGCGAGACCGAACTGAACGACTGGAACCGCAACCGCCGCGACTCGATCAAGTACCTCAAGCTCTGCCGCGAAGTCGAAGGCTTGAAGACGATGGTCACGCTCATGGCCGACAAGGACGGTTTCAACCGGCCCTACACGCCCCTGATCCCGCTCATGGACCTCGTCTCGACGCATTCCTGGCCGCGCTCCGACGACACGATCTACCTTGCCAGCGTCGAAAAGATCGCCGACCTGTGGATCTACAACAACGGCTTCACGCGCTTCACCCACGGCTTCTACCTGTGGAAATCGAAGGCCCTCGGGCACTGGCAGTGGGTCTTCTCGTGGGAAGTCGCCAACGCGCACCTGCCCGTCTTCTACGCACGCGACACCTCCGCGGCCTATGCCTGGCCCGGCGGGTTCCTGAACACGCTCAAGTTCGAGCACATCCGCGAAGGCGTGGACGACCACCGCTACCTCGAACTGCTCGAAGAGAAGCTGGCTGCCGCGCCCAAGGACGACGCCACCGCGACGGAAGCGCGCAAGTTCCTGAAGGCGCTCGAGGCCTTCCTGCCGCAGTACCCGCACGACACCGGCCAGACCTCCGGCGCCGAAGCCGGCGGCATGTACGACGAATCGAAGGAGACGACGTACTTTCAGCCCTGGCGCGCCCAGATCGCGGAGTACCTGACTGCGCTGGTTGAAAAGCGCGCGCCGCAGAAGGTGGACGCCGCGTGGGCGATGTTCCCGCAGCAGGCCGTCAGCGAGGAACGCAAGGCCGTCTGCAAGCTGATCGAGAAGGGCCAGGCGCCCAAGGTGGACGGCAAGGGCGAGGACGACGCCTGGAAGGAGGCGCCCGAGGCCACCGGTTTCGTCAACCTCGCCCGCGGCATCCTTTCGCCCGTGCAGACGAAGGTGAAGGCCGTCTGCGACGGCGAGAAGGTCTACTTCCTCTTCACCTGCCTGGAACCGAAGTTCGGCGAACTGAAGGCCTACGCGATCAACCGCGACGAAGACTGCTGGATGGACGACTCCGTCGAGGCCTTCCTCGACGTGAAGCACGACCTGAAGACCTACAAGCACGTGATCGTGAACTGCCTCGGGACCATCCAGGACGCCGACGGCCGCGACCCGCTCTGGAACGGCGAAGTCGAGACCGCCGTGCAGAAGGAGAAGGGCCTCTGGCGCGTGGAGATCGCCGTGAGCCTGAAGTCGCTCGGCGCCGCCGTCCCCGCCGACGGCGCCGTGTGGGGCCTGAACTTCTGCCGCAACCGCCAGCCCGCTCCGCCCGAATCGAGCAGCTTCGCCTTCGTCGGCCACAGCTTCCACAATCCGGCGAAGTTCGGGACGATGGAGTTTAAGAAGTAGCTGGAAGCAGCGGACAGTGAACAGTGGACAGTGGACAGTGGACAGTGGACAGTGGTCAGTGAACAGTGAACAGTGAACAGTGAACAGTGAACAGTGAACAGTGAGCAGTGAGCAGTGAGCAGTGGCCAGTGGCCAGGGAACGGCTACGGCTACGGCACGGACGGTCCACGAAAGACACGAAAGACACGAAAGACACGAAAGACACGAAAGACACGAAAGACACGAAGGAACGGTAGAACAGCAAGACAACAACATAGCACTGAGAGAACGAACCAGCCGCGAACAGCCGCGAACAGCCGAGAACAGCCGAGAACATACGAGAACAGACGCGAGCCCACATCGCGGCGGTGCTTGTAGGTTCGAGCCGTCGAGGGGGTGCCACGGGTCACGGTCGTAGGTGACCCGTGCCGCGCACCCGGAGCCCACCCGGTATCGCGAAAGTCTCCCAAGCAACGTAGCGCGCGAGCCGCACCGGGTCCGGAAGTCCGATGCGCGCATGCGGCACGGGTCGCGTACGGCTGCGACCCGTGGCACCCCTCTGAACGGATCGAATCCACAAGCACCCTTGTCCCACGCCACGATGCTGTGTGAACGCGGGTGGCCTTGATTATGCGGATGGCGCGGAGGGGCGGAGCGCCTGGCTACCGTTCGCTGCCGCCGGCCTTCTCGGCGGAACTCGTCTTGGGGCCCTGCGGCGGGGCGCTCCATTCGTCGCGGTCGAGGTTGGCGGGCTTCGCCTTCATCGGCGGGTGTTCGCTGGATTCCGTCGCCGGGGCGGGCACGGAATTCTTTTCCTTCTCTTCCTTCTTGGGCGTCTCGCCGGGCAGCGCGCCGGGGTTGGCCGGAGCGTCGTTCACCGAGCGCGTCTTCTTGCTGCTCTTCGACTTCTTGCCGCTCAGGTTGAACGGATCGAGGTTGGCCTGCTCTTCGGGCGATTCGGGCTGCGCCTCGACCTGGGCGGCCGGCACCACCAGGTTGCCGGTCGGCACCACCAGGTTGCGGTAGGCGAAGGCCGGGGCCAGCGAGAAGTGGAACCCGCGCTCGTTGATGTTGCGGTCGAAGCGGTAGCGGAACGAGCCCACCAGCGGCCCGTAGCGGCGCGTCAGCGTCAGGTCGAACTGGTTCAGGCCCTTCTTGATCAGGAAGCCTTTCTTGCGCTCCGTGCTCTGCTCGAACGTCAGGCCCCAGCGTTCGCTGAGCTGCAGGTCGAGCCGCACGTTGATGCTGTCGGAGCCGAGGATGTTGCGGTTGTTGTCGTTGTAGTTGAAGTGTTCGGAGACCGCGATGCGCCAGCGCCCGCCCGGGTCCAGCACCACGCCGAAGCGCGAGGTCTCTACCTTTTTCTCCTCCAGCGACGCGCCCATGTCGCCGAAGACCTGCACCGCGCGCCCGATGTTCAGGAAGCCGTTGACGTGGAAGAGGTCCTGGTGGTCGCCGCCGAAGAGGCGCCGGCTTTCGGTCTCGCGCGGGTAGATGTCCAGCCACATGCTCAGGCCGCCGATGGTTTGGGAATGCCCGGCCTTGGTGCCGGTCTGGAAAAGCTGGTCGAGTTCCAGGCGCAGGCGGTGCACGCCGATCAGGTTGTCGGTCTCGTCGAAATCCAGGACGTCGCGGGGGTCTTCGGAGGTGTCGCCGATGGCGTCGTACGAGATCTTCGGTTCGACGATGTGGCGCAGGCCGACGATGCCCAGTTCGTCGTTGCGCACGCTGGGGAATTCGCCGTACAGGCGGTTGGAGATGTCGATGCCGTAGGTCGGGGCGTACTGGAAGATGCCTTCGCCGCCGGAACGCGAGTTGTCGTAGGCCGCGCCGGCGACGCCCGCGTGCGGCCGCCACGTCGCGCCCATGAAGCGGAAGGGCCGTTCGACTTCCATGCGCCCCGAAAGCCGCGCGGCCTCGTACGTGTCCTGGTCGATGACCTTGCGTTCGAACTCGCGGCGCACGCGCGCGGCCTGCACTTCGCCTCCGACGTAAAACCCGCCGGGCAGCCGGCGCTGCATCATGTTGTAGGTCAACGCGGGCTCGTAGTCGGTAAAGGTGCCGTAATCGACGGGCGACTGCGGCGGCGCGCCGTCGAACCGCTGCGGGCTGGTGCGGTAGAGCAGTTCGGCCTGATAGTTGTCGCCGCCCTTGCGGATGCTGGCCAGGGCCTCGGGCTGGTTGGCCGTGTAATAGTTGTTGGGGAAGTACTCGAGCAGGAAGTCGCGGTCGGTCTGGCGCTGGTACTTGAAGTCGAGCTGCACGTTGTCGAGCTTGGCGAAGCGCAGCAGCGGCTGGTGGTGCTGGAAGTCCACGAGCCCGCGGACGTCGTCCTTGTAAAGGTCGATCGCGTTCGAGGGCGGGCCGGCGCCGTCGCGCGCGCGGCGGGCCGAGAAGAGGCGGTTCGCGTCGTACTTGCGGCGCGGGTCGCCGTCGATCTTGCCGGTGATGCGGCGGCTGCGGTTGTCCAGCGCGCGGTTCAGGTCTTCAGTGTCGTTGACCATGAACTCGTCGATCGCGTAGATGCGGAAGCTCCCGCGCCCGCGCTCGAAGACGTTGGCCGCCTCCGGTTCCTGCGGGCGCAGGCCGGTCTGGTACTTGAACTCCGCGCCCAGCGCCGGACCGCGGTCCTGGCGCATGTCGGCGTCGATGTAGATGCGCGTGGGATCGAAGAGCTTGTTCTCGTGCCCGCCCAGGCCCCAGCCGACGCGGAAGAGCCCGTAATAGCCCCAGCGCGTCGAACGCCCGTAGTCGGTGCGGAAGTACGTGTTGTGCCGCGTCAGGTCGTAGGTGACCGTGGGGAGGGGGAAGAGCGTCACCGGGCCGATCTTGAAGCGCGCGCCCTGGGCGCGGACGAGCTTCGGTTTCATGACGGTCTTGCCCGGGTTCTCCTCGTCGGGCGCGTCGCGGAGCATGAAGTCGAGCTGCCCGACCTTGAGCCCGTACATCGGCTGGGCCATGTCGTCGTTGGTCAGGAAGGCGTTCTTGGCCGTGTAGTGCAGGCGGCTCTGCCGCACGATCGTCTGGGCCTTGAAGATGAAGTTCAGGCGCCCCTGCGGGTCGTCGGTGGGCTGCAGGTAGATGCCGAAGGGATCGCGGGTGTTCACCGGCGATTCGTCGTTGGCCAGCATCTTGGTCAGGTCGGCCGGATTGCGGTTCTGCTGAAGGTTGAGCGGCGCGGTGCCCTCGGCGGGCTTGCTGACGCGCAGGGTCGCGTCCACCAGGTAGCCGCGGTCGTTGGCCACGTCCACGTAGGCCACCTCGGCGGCGATCTCGGACTCGCCTTCGCGCAGGCGAATGTGCCCTTCGGCGTAGAGTTCGCGGGTCTGGCGGAAGAAGACGATGTGGTCCGCCTCGAGCTTCGTGCCGCCGACCTTCACCCAGGCGGAACCCGAGAGCACCACCGCGCCCTTGTCTTCGATGAACGAGAGGTTCTCGGCCCACCAGTCGATGGCGATGGGGAAGTCGCTGCTCTTGCCGGGTGGGGGCACGGCCGGCGCCGGCTTGGGCGCGGGCTCTTCGGCCCGCAGCGCCAACGGGGCCCAACAGGCCACGGCGGCCAGAAGAGCGGCTGCACAAGCCGCACCACGTGTCATCCAGGAAAGCATAAGCCGGGATAGTAACTCCAGTTGCCGACAAGTCAAAGCACGAGTGCCTAACAATCCCGCAGCGGAACGGGCAGGCTCAGCCTGTATCGTTGTTGTAAGCCGTTGACTGTAGTGAAGTTATTGGGAATGTGGAAATCCGGAAGCGCGCTCGATCGCCCGCGCGACTAAAGTATAAATCATTTCTATCAAAGGAGTTGTATGCCGGGCTAGTACGCGGTCTTAAAGCGCAGGCCGTAGGCGGCCTGGTTGTACCGCTGCGCCTCGCTCGTGTTGCCCTGTTTCTGGAAGGCCTCGGCGGCCTTTGCGTAGTTATCCGCCGCGCCCAGTTTGTCGCCTTTGCGCTGGAGTTCCTGGGCGCGCTGGATGTACACGCTGGGGGGCAGGTTGTCCTCGTCCACGGTGGTGCTGCGTTTGGCGGCGTTGTTGTTCGATCCGCTGAAAGCGAAGGCCAGGACGATCAGCAGGGCCAGGCAGCCGACGATGCCGAGGATGATCTGGGTCTGGTTGCCGCCGTTCCGCTGGACGACGGTATTGCGGCGGGAGCGCACGCTGGTGCGGGATTCGGCACGGCGGATGTTCTTTTCCGACGACTGCCCGCGGCGCTTCTTGTCCTTCATGTCGCGGACGCTCTGCAGGATGTTGCTGTCCACCGTGTCCGAGTGGACCTCTTCGACTTCCTGCGCCAGGCTGCGGTTGCCGGTGCCGGACTTGAAGAAGACTTCCTTGTTGCCTTTGGCTGCGGCGGGCATGCTTCCGCGCGAAGGCTTCTGATCCTTGCTCGTGCCCGTGCCGGCCCGCACCGCCGAAGCGGGAATCTTGGAACGGCTGGGGCGGTCGCGTTCGGCGGGCTTGATCGTGCGCTGCGAGGGCTTCCTCGTGGCCGCCGCCGAACCGCCCGGGCCGCGCTTGCGCAGCACGCGCGAACGCCGCCGCGGTCCCCCGGCCTTGGGTTCTTCCGGCAGGGCTTCTTCTTCGTCCGCGTCGATCTCTTCGGGTTCGTCGAGGTCCGGGAGGGCTTCCGGCGCGCTCGTCGTCAGGATCTCGTACTGTTCCACCACCTCGATCTCGTCGCTCGAAATCGGAGGCGGCGGATCGACGTGCAGGTTTTCAACCAGCTTGCTGCGCGCCGAAATCTTGCTCGCCGGCGCGGCGGGGGCCGCCTGCGGCTTGGCCGGCACGCGAGCGGCGGGCGCCGGCGCGGCCTGTGCGGCAACCGCATTGGCTTCGACGGGTTCCAGGATCAAGGCGGAACATTCGGCGCAGTAGATCGACTTCCCGCGGCGGGTGGCCGAACCGTTCAGGATGTTCGCTTCGCTGACGGAACAGCCACAGGCCTTGCAGGTGTGAACGATGGGCATGATGTAAATCCGATGGCCGCAGGCGCCGAACCTCTACAGCATAACGAACGAATATAGAAAGTCCCTCCCAGGAAATCAAGGAAGATGAAGTTAGGAAAGATGCACCTTGGGTAGCTTCAAAAGGAGCCCCTGTTCCAAACGTAATAGTCGATTATAGTTTGCTTGGTCCCGAGGTCCCCGCCATCCCATGCCCGCGTTGCACGCACGTGTTTTCCTGATCCCCGTCCTGATGCTGGCGCTTTGGGGTTTCCTCCGCGAGGTATCCGCGGCCGAAGAGGCCCCGCCCCCGCTGATCGACGCCAACGACCCGGGCGCCATGAGCGAGGTCGTTTTTCTGGGCCTGGACGAGGAGAAGCGCTACCGGGAACTCTTCGAGAAGCTCCCGGAGTTGGACTTCGAAGGCCGCGAGGCGGCCCTGACGCGGCTGGTCGCGCGCGGGCCCGCCATCCTGCCGCTGGCCGCGCGGTTTGCTCAAAGCAAGGATCCGGAAGTCGCGGCGATGGTCGCGAACCTGGAAGGCCGCATCCTGCTCAAGTACGACGGCTACCTGCTGCCCGATGCCAGGCTCGCGGAAGCCCTTGAGCGCCCGCTGAACCTGAAACTGGAAGCGCATGCGACGGCGCTGGACGTCCTGCAGCGCATCGCGAAGGAGCAGGCGTTCACGCTCCTTTTCGACCAGCGTTACAAGCCCGAGGACTTCGACCTACCGCCGCACGTGATCCTGACCGGCGCGACGGTGGGCCGCGCGGTCGAAGTGATCGCGGGGGCCTGCAACCTGATTCCGGTCGTGCGCGGCAAGGTGCTGCTGCTCACGTCGCCCGAAGTCGCGCTGCGCCTGACCCGCCAGCGCCATTCGTTCGAATGGAAGGACCTGGGGCTGGACCGCGCGGAAGCCGCGCGCATCGGCGAGGCTTTTCAGGGCTTCTTTCCCGGCGTGGTGACCGAACTTCACACGGGGTCGGACGCGCTTTCGGTGCGCGGGCCCGTGGGCTGCATCGCCAAGGCCGCGCGCCTGGTCGAGGCGCTCAAGCCCGGCGCGGACAGCGTGCAATGGCCCGCGCCCACCTACGAACTCGATCCCGCCGCCACGCTGGCACGCTTCGAAAAGCCCGTCTCCGTGGGCTTGAACCGCGACGACCTGACCTACGCGATCCAGGATTTCAAAAAGGCGGGCATCGAGGTCGCCGCGGTCGCCGAGAAGGAACGCGCGACGCAGGCGCCCTGGCCGAAACTCTTCGGCGGGCTCTCGCCGGTCACGCTTACGCTGGAAAACGTTCCGCTTGGGCTGGCCATGCGCTGGCTGGTCAAGCGCGCGGCCTTTCCCGGCGGCGACGCGTCCGTCTCGGGGCTGTACGCCGAGGCCGACGGGCAGGGGCGGGTGCAGTTCCGCATCGGGAGCGCGCTGCGCGACGTCACGGCGCTGAGCGTCGGGGCGTGCGACGCGGGCTTTCTCAAGCCGCTCGACGCGGCCCTGCCGGTCGAGACCACCGACAAGGCCGTGATGGACAAGATCCGCAACGTCCTCTTTCCGCACCTGCTTCTCTTCCCGGACTTCGATGCGCGCCGCGACCTGGTGGTGCTGCGCGGGCGCATGATCGTGCAGGGTTCGCCCGCGGTCGTCGCGGCCTCGCTGAACCTGATGCAACGCTGGCGGAAGGACGGCGTCGCGCCGGTATGCGCCTGGTATCAGGGCATGCAGGAACGTCTCGACGCGAAAGTGGACTGGGACGGCCGCGGCCTGACGGGCGGGAAACTCCTGCGCCGCCTGCGCGAGATCGGGCAGTGCCCGCTGCTGCTCGAAGACGCCCCCGACGGTTCGGCCGCGCACTTCACGCTCAAGAACGAGGACGCGCAACTGCTCCCGCCCGGCCCGCACACCCTGCGCGAACTGCTCGACGATCTGGCCGCCAAGGCCGGCGCGAAGTGGGAGGTGCAGTGGGGCGCGATCGTGCTGACCCCCGCGCCGTCCAAGCCCCACCCGCCGCCCGCGCCGAACACCGAGGCCGCCACGCAGGAAAAGGCCGGCGCGCCCTGATTTTTCCCGCATTGCAATGCGGCCGATCGCCTATACAAAACCGTTCTCCGAGCACGCCGTTCACCCGGTTGCATTCACGCTGAGGATGCCATGAAGCTGCCTTCCCCCGAGTCCATGCAGTTCCTTGAAGCCATGCTTTCCACGCCGTCCCCGTCCGGGTTCGAAGCGCGCATCCAGGGCGTGGTGCGCGAACATATGGAACCTTTCGCGGAGTCGAGCCACCGCGACGTCCACGGCAACCAGTGGTTCGCGCTCAATCCCGGCGCGCCGCTGCGCGTGATGCTGAGCGGGCACGTGGACGAGATCGCGATGATGCTGCGGTACGTGGACGACCAGGGCTTTTTGTGGGTCGCGCGGCTGGGCGGCGTCGATCCGCTGATGCTCTGGGGCCGGCGCGTCTGGGTGCACACCAAAAACGGCCCGGTCTTCGGCGTCATCGGCAAGCGCCCGATCCACAACACGCCGCCCGAGGAACGGACCAAGGGCCCGAAGATCGAGGACATCTTCATCGACATCGGCGCGAAGGATAAAAAGGACGCGCTCAAGCGCGTGCGCGTCGGCGATCCGGTGACGCTGGTCGAAGGCTTTCAGATGGTGACGAAGGACCTGGCCGTCGCGCGCGCGATGGACGACCGCATCGGCGCGTTCGTGGTCATGGAGGCCTTCAAAAAGGTCGCCGCGGCCGTGAAGAAGAAGCGCAAGCTCGAAGTCGGCCTCTTTGCCGTCGCCAGCGTGCAGGAAGAAGTGGGCCTGCGCGGCGCGCAGACCGCCGCCTACGCCATCGACCCGCTCGTCGGCATCGCGGTGGACGTCGGTTTCGCCACCGATTATCCGACGGAGAACAAGAAGAACATCGGCGACTTCAAGCTCGGCGCCGGCCCGATCCTGCACCGCGGCCCGAACATCAACAACCCGCTCGCGGAGATGATGGAGACGCTGGCGGGGAAGAAGAAGATTCCCTATCAGCTCATGGGCGACGGCGCGATCACCGGGACCGACGCCGGCAGCATCCAGGTCAGCCGCGCGGGTGTGGCCACGGCGCTGATCGGGATTCCCAACCGCTACATGCATTCGCCCGTGGAAATGATCTCGCTCGCCGACGTCGAACATTCCGCCGAACTGATCGCCGAGACCGTGCTCGCGATCAAGAAAGACCAGTCGTTCGTGCCGTAAGCCGCCGCACCCAGGAGACGCTCATGGCCAAAGGCCAGCATCTGACCTCGTACCAGCAGGGCATCGTCAAGCGGTACTACGAGAACAAGGACACGATCGCGACGCAGAAGCTGGGCGAGATCGTGGGCGAACTGTACCTCGCGGCGGGCGACGCGAAAAAGTCCGAGAAGCTCTGGAAGAGCGCGCACACCGCGCTGCTGAACGCGAAGGCCACGCCGTCGCGCGTGGACAAGATCTGCGCCGAGAAGAACCTCGAGGCGCTCGCCAAGCTGGTCAACGAACTCTTTTAGGCCAACCGTGAACGACTCGGAAGCCTCGGGCACGCAGGCCGCAGCGCCGCAAGGCGCATTAGGCGGAGGTTTCCGCTACACGCCGCACGTCATCGCGTTTACCAGCGGGCTGTGCGTGATGGTGGTGGAACTGGTCGCCGGGCGCCTGATCGGCCGGCACCTCGGCAGCTCGCTCTACACGTGGACCTCCATCATCGGCGTGGTGCTGGCCGGCATCAGCCTGGGGAATTACATCGGCGGGCGTTTGGCCGACCGCTGGCCGCCGGAGACCTTTCTCGGCTGGCTCTTCCTGTACGCCTCGATGGCCTGCATGACCACGCTGGCGCTCAACAATTTCTTCGCGGGCGAGAAACCGCTGGGCGACCTGAACTGGCCCGCGCGCGTCTTCGTCTCGGTGCTGGCGATCTTCTCGCTGCCGGCCGTGATCCTGGGGATGATCTCGCCCGTCACCGCCAAGATGGCGCTCGACCGCACCGACAGCGTCGGGCGCACCATCGGTTCGGTCTACGCGTGGAACACCGTCGGCAG
>JAHCJK010000176.1 GCA_026184295.1 Planctomycetota bacterium | reverse complement strand
GGCTTCTCACCGGCACGGCACGGCCAGCCTCTCCTCCGTCGGTCTGCCGGCGGGGACGCCGGCGATACGGCCGGCCGGAGGCCGGCGCTACATGCGCTGGCCGCGCTTGGCGTCGGAAGTCTCGTTCCAGCACCTTTAAAAGTTTTCTAGTTCTCTGGTTCTCTTGTTCACTGATTCCTGTTCCTCTGCGGTGCTTGTAGATTCGAGCCGTTCCGGGGTGCCACATCACGGAGCGAAGCGGAGTGTTGTGCCCGGGACGCGGAGCAGCCCCTTTTCTGTCCCCTCCCTGTCCTCTGAGCCCTGTGCCCTCGCGAAAAAAGTGTTGCCTCTCCCACCCGCTCCGCTAGGTTTTTCCTCGCGCGCCGGGCGCAACCTGTCCGCGGAAAGGGCCGAGCCCACCGGGTGCTGGAAAACACAACCTAACCCTCTTTCAGCCCGCACGCGGATACCGGGCCCTGACGAAGGAGGGCTCCATGTCCACGCTGCCTGCCGTTCCGTCGCTCGAACAGCTCAAGAAACAAGCCAAGGATCTGCGCAAGGCCGCCGCCTCGGGCGACGCCGCCGCGCTCGCGCGCATCCGCGCCGTTCCCGAACTGAAGGACCACGACGGCAAAGGACTGACCGCCGCGCACGCGCAACTGGTGCTCGCGCGCGAGTACGGTTTCGAGAGCTGGCCGAAGCTCAAGCACCACGTCGAACGCGCGCGCCTGCAGGCCGGCGATCCGGCCGCGGCCTTCTTCGAAGCCGTGCTCACGACCAGCGCCGGCAACAACTTCGAACTCGACTTTGCCCGCGCGACGGCCGCGCTCGCGTCGAATCCGGACTACGCCCGCGCGAACCTGTACGCCGCCTGTGCCACGGGCGAACGGGAGGCGGCCGAGGCCTTTCTCGCCCAGGACCCGTCGTTGGCGAAAGCCAAGGGCGGGCCGAAGCACCGCGAGCCGCTCCTGTACCTAGCCTTCTCGCGCTTTCTGCGCCACGACGCCCGGCGCGCCGAGGCGATGCTGACGCTCGCGCGGCGGCTGCTCGACCTGGGCGCGAGCCCCAACGCCTTCTATCCCAGCGAGAACGAGGGCTACCGCGACGAACCGCAGGCGGCGCTGTACGGCGCGGCAGGTCTGAACGACCACGCGGGGCTCACGCGTATGCTGCTCGAAGCCGGCGCCGACCCCAACGACCACGAATCGCTTTACCATGCCTGCGAATCGTCCGACCTCTCCTGCCTGCGCCTGATCCTGGAAGCCAAGCCGAAGAAGGAGTGGGCCTCGTACTGCCTCGCGCACAAGCTCGACTACGAAGACTACGAGGGCGCGAAGCTCTTCCTCGACCACGGCGCCGATCCCAACCACGTCACGCCGCATGGCGAACGCGGCACGCGCCTGCATCACGCGCTGACCCGCCGGCGCGGCGCGCGCATCGTCGAACTGCTGCTCGAACGCGGCGCCGACCCGAACATCAAAGACGGCCAGGGCTGCACGGGCTACGCGCTGGCCGTGCGCACCGGGCGCGAAGACTTGGCGGCCCTGCTGCGCCGCCACGGCGCGCGCGAAGACGTGCTCCGCGAAGTGGACCGCTTCCTCGGCGCCTGCTGGCAGGCCCGTGAAGCCGACGCGCGCGCGAGCCTCGCGCGGGAACCGGGGCTGCTCGGCGCGATGAAGCCCGAAGACCACGAACTGATGGTCGGCGCCGCCTGGGAAGGCAACCTCCCCGCCCTGCGCACGATGCTCGCCGTGGGCTTCGACCCGGCGCGCACCGGCACGCACGGCCAGACCGCGCTGCACGCCGCGTGCTTTAAGGGCGAAGCCGAGATCGTGCGCCTGCTCCTGACGTACAAGCCCGACCTGGAACGCAAGGATCCTCACTACAGCGGCACACCGCTGGGCTGGGCGCTGGCCGGGACGTGGAAGGTTCTGGAGCGGAATCCGCGCGGCGATTACCCCGCGGTCGTGGATGCGCTGCTGACCGCCGGCGCGGCCCTGCCCGAACAGCCCAAAGGCAGCGACGACGTCCTGGCCGTGCTGCGCGCGCACGCGGAACGGCGCAAGGCCTAAGCGCCCGTCCGCGGCGGCCGGTGCCTTGCGGTCGGCGCCTTGCGGTGCAGACCTCCAGGTCTGCACACCCGCGGCCCGCGGCCCCAAGCGCGGCCAGCGCCGTAGCGCCGGCCTCTGGCCGGCCGTATCGCCGGCGTCCCGCCGGCATCGGCCATGCGAAGGGCTTCACCTCCGATCTGCCGGCGAGGACGCCGGCGACACGGCTGGCGGTACGGCGCTGTCCGCGCTGCGCCATGCCGCGCTGTGCCATGCCGCGCTGCGCGCCGCATTTTTCGCCATTTGCATTTTCCGGGTTCGGGCGTGCAATGGCGGCAGGGCCGAGGCCACCGGCGTGAACGAGACGGACGGATCATCGAATGCGCAGCACGGCCCTGCGGGCGGCGCCGGACCGGACGAAGCGCCCGCGGCTCCGCGTGGCGGCGTCGGCGATCTCCCCTCCGACCAGCGCATGCGGCAGCATCCGTACTTCCCGTCGCTGATCCTTTTTCTGCTCGGCACGCTGTTGCTGACGATCGGCCCGCTGCTGCCGTCGCCGAGCATTCCCGCCGCGGTCTTCGCGGAAGCCAAACCCAAGCTGGAGCCCAAGCCCGATCCCGCGGAATTGCCTGCCCCGCCGCCCGGCGGGGCCGAAACGCCCCGCGAAAAGAACCTCCAGGAGTTGCTGCAGGAGGCGCTCAAGTCGGAGGAACTCCCGGAGCGCGGAGCGGCGGTGTACGTCCTCGTCGGCGCCTGCTGGATGATCGGGATGGGGTGCTTCGTGACGTTTCTCTTTCTGTACCTCGTATCGGTGGATTTCCGCCGCCGCCTCGGCGTCTGGTCGTTCGTCGCGCGCCCTCCGCCCGCGCTGCATATGGTCGATGCGATCGGCGTCTGCGCGCTCATCGCGGGCGTCTGGATGACCGTGCGGCCGGCGGTGCTGAGCGCCTGGCAGGCCGCCGGCGGCACGTGGGACCTGCGCATCCTGGTCGTGCTGGGCTTGTTCGTCCAGTTCGCCGGGTACGCGGCGGGGCTGGCGGGCCTGGTATGGGCCGCGCGCAAACGAAAAGGGCCGTCGGGCAGCGCGGGGCTCTGGCCGTTCTGGTCCTGTGCGGCCGCGGAGCCGCCCAGCGCGCCCGCCAAGGACGCGGCGCTCGGCGCGAGCCTCTATTTTCTCTGCTATTGGATGATGTTCGCGTCGGCGCTGGTGAACGTCGTCTTCGTCACGCTGATCGGCATTCCCATCACGCAGAACCCGTTGCTCGACCTCGTCACCGCCGAATCGGCGGGCGGCGGGCGCTTCTTCGTGCTGGGGCTGATGTTCGTCTTTGCGGTCTTCGGCGCGGCGTTTTTCGAAGAACTGATCTTCCGCGGATTTCTTTACAACGTCCTGAAACGCCATGCCTCGCCGCTGGTGGCGGCGATCCTCTGTTCCGCGATCTTTGCGCTGGTCCACAACGTTCCGTCGCAGATTTTGCCGCTCTTTACGCTAAGCATGCTCTTGATTTACGCCTACGAACGCAGCGGCCGCCTGCTCGCCCCCATGGTGCTGCACGCGTTGAACAACGCGATCGCGATGGGCTTGGTGATGTGGGCCTACGGGGGTTAGAAGCTATCCACATGCAATTCACATAGTTCTTCGCATTTCGACGTAACCCTAAGATAACCGTGGGTTTGAACGGTGTAAAAAATGTGTGTAAGAAAGCGTTTTTCACGTGTTGAAACCCCCAAGGGTTGTGGTAAGTATCCCCTATCGGCCCAAAAGTAGTGCTTTTTAGTGAAGCGGGACACAACCAAGCCCGATACCTAAAACATTGGCAAAAACACAAATCGAACCCTAATGCACATTGGGGATTTGAGGCACATTTTCGTCTCTGTTAACATTCTAAATCCTGGGAAGTGGGGAAGGGAAAGAGAGGGGAGAGCATGATTCAGCCGGTGAAGGCGGTGGACGCGAAAGCGGATGCGACGCAGAATGGCCCTGTGAACAGGCTCCAGGGCGTGCGCGGGGCCGAGAAGCCCGCGGATCCTATCGAAGAAAACGGCCGCAAGCTCGGCCTCTCCGAAAACTGCATCCGCGTGCTGCGGACGCGCTACCTCAAGAAGGGCGCCGACGGCAAGGTCGTCGAGTCTCCCGAGGAACTCTTCCGCCGCGTCGCGCACACGGTGGCCTCGGTCGAGACGGTCTACAAGAAGCCCCTCTCCAAGAAAGCGATTCAGGAACTCGAAGACCAGTTCTTCCAGCTCATGATCGAAGGCAAGTTCATGCCGAACAGCCCCACGCTGATGAACGCCGGGCGCGAGATGGGCATGCTCAGCGCGTGCTTCGTGCTGCCCGTGGGCGACTCCATCGACGAGATCTTCGACACGGTCAAGGCCACGGCGCTGATTCAGAAGGCCGGCGGCGGGACGGGCTTCAGCTTCGACCGCCTGCGCCCGACCGGCGACTACATCAAGTCCTCGGGCGGGACGACCAGCGGGCCGATCAGCTTCTGGCGCGTGCTGAGCGAAGCCACGAACGCGATCCAGCAGGGGGCGTTCCGGCGCGGCGCGAACATGGGCATGATGACCATCACGCACCCGGACATCCTCAAGTTCATCGAGGCCAAGCAGGACCTGAGCCAGTTCACGAACTACAACATCTCGGTGAAGATCACCGACGAATGGATGGAAGCGTACAAGAAGGACGCGACGGCGCCGAACGTGGTGACGAACTACCGCACGGGCGCGCAGTTCGTGCTGCAGAAGAGCCTCGACATCAAGAAGTACCAGATCAGCGACCTGATGCCGCTGGCGGAATACGAGGCCCTCGCGGCCGACAAGCGCCCGGCGGTGTGGAGCATGGCGCAGATTTACGACCTGATCATCGACCACGCGTGGCAGACGGGCGAACCGGGCGTCGTGTTCATCGACCGCATCAACCAGGCGAACCCCACGCCGCACGTAGGGCCGATGGAAGCCACGAATCCCTGCGGCGAACAGCCCCTCCTGCCGTACGAAGCCTGCAACCTGGGCTCGGTGAACCTGGGCTGCTTCGTCACCCACGACGCGGCGGGCAAGGTCGCCTACGACTGGGAAGGCCTGCGCAAGACCATCCGCACGAGCACGCGCTTCCTCGACAACATCATCGACGTGAACAAGTACCCGTTGCAGCAGATCACGGATATGTGCACGAACAACCGCAAGATCGGCCTCGGGATCATGGGCTTCGCGGACGCGCTGTACAAGCTCGGCGTCGGCTACAACACGCCCGAAGGCGTGGCGTGGGGCGAACGCTTCATGAAGTTCGTCAACGACGAGTCGCACCAGTATTCGGAGGAGCTGGCGGAAGAACGCGGCTGCTACCCGAACTGGAAGGGCTCGATCCATGACACCAAGCAGCACCGCAAGATGCGCAACAGTTGCACGACCACGGTCGCGCCCACGGGCACGATCTCGATCATCGCCAACTGCTCCGGCGGCGTCGAACCGCTCTTCAGCCTGGCCTTCTTCCGCCAGGTGATGCGCGACCACACCGGCAAGGCGCAGCAGATGGTCGAAGTGAACGGCGTCTTCAAGGACATCGCGAAGGCGAACAACTACTGGGGCTACGGCGAACAGGAACTCTTCGACAAGCTCGCCACGGAAGGCTCGCTGCACCACCTCCCGGGCGTCCCCGAAGACGTGAAGAACGTCTACGTCTGCGCGCACGACATCACGCCCGAATGGCACATCCGCATGCAGGCCGCCTTCCAGAAGCACTGCGACAGCAGCATCTCGAAGACGACCAACTTCCCCGAAGCCGCCACGCGGGAAGACGTCCGCGCGATCTACAACCTCGCCTACGACACCCGCTGCAAGGGCGTCACGGTGTACCGCGACGGCTGCCGCAAGGGCCAGCCGATGGCCTTGAAGGAAAAGAAGGACGAGAAGAAGGAAGCCGCTCCGGCGGCGACCCCGGCCGCTCCGCTGGCGCAGCAGCCGTCCTTCGCCAAGCCGATCAAGACGCCGGCGATCCTGAGCGCCGTGCGCATCCGGCAGAACACGCCGTTCGGGCACATGCACGTCAGCATCACGGTGGACCCGAAGACGGACCGCGAACTGGAAGTCTTCGCGCAGCTCGGCAAGGCCGGCGACGTGGCGATGAGCGACCTCGAAGCCATCAGCCGCATGGTCAGCCTCTTCCTGCGCTCGGGCGGTTCGATCGAGAGCGTCATGGACCAGCTCGAAGGGATCGGCTCGCACCTGAGCATCCCGACGAAGGACGGCCGGGTGATGAGCCTGGGCGACGCGCTGGGCAAGACGATCCGCAAGTACTGGCAGGCCAAGAAGGAATACGGGATCAAGGCGATCCTGCTGGGCGAAGTGGACTTCGACAAGGTCGGCAACGGGAACGGCAACGGGAACGGGCATCACGCGGGACTCGGCGACAGCCAGGTGATCGCGGTGAAGGACCTCTCGGAAAAAAAAACGACCCAGCTAGCGGTGGCGGCCCCGGCGCAAGTGCAGGCCCCGGCGGCGCCGCAGGCCAGTGCTGGAGCAGCGCCGTCGCAAAGCGCGTCTAGCTCGAAGAACCTGAGCAAAGCCGCGGCGGCCGCGGACTCGCTCCTGGAAAGCTACAAGCTGAAGTGCCCGGAATGCGGAAGCAGCACGCTGAAGTTCATGGAAGGCTGCGTGAAGTGCCCTGGATGCGGGTTCAGTCAGTGCTAACGAAGGGGACAGGGATCAGAGGACAGAGGTCAGGGAACGACAAGAAGGTGGTCGGAGGTAGCAGGAACAGAGGTTCGGGTGCCGTTCATCCCTGACCCCTGAATCCTGAATCCTGACCCCTGCCGTTAAAAACGCCGCCGCCGCCACATACCGAGAAGGGTGCCCCCCCACCATCTCGGCCATGAGCGGCGGCGGTTTTTGTTTCGGGACTGAACTATTTGGAATTCAGTGTCTCTGTGCCAGGAATTGCCAATCAGTCTTGGTCAGACTATTAATGAAATATCCCAAATATGGGTGTAGAAAGGCATTTCAACTAGTTAGTCGATAGGGAGCCAACTTTGGACAAGAAACCAGAACCCAAAAAACAAACGCCGATATTGGAACTTACCCTAAAGGCGATTCTCGCCTTAGCAATAACTGGCGCCATCGGCGGTACCTTCACGGCAATGTTTATGAAGGTTACAGATCTATTGGAATTCTTAGTGCATATTTTGGGAGGCTCCATTGCTGCAGTAATTGGCATTGGTTTGTCGGCAGCAGTACACGGCCACTCCACTTCCAGGAAGTCGCTGTCAAAGTGCTTTTCAATTGCTTCACTCTCCGTTGCTCTTGGCTTGGGATTAGGGGGCACTCAATATTGCAGACAATACATAGAAGCAAAGTATTCGAAAGAAAAGGAAGTCACTGCAACTGCCGAAGCGAAAAAAATGAGTAGTCAAATTGAAGAAGCTAGGTCGAAAGTAGAACAGAAAGACAAGGAAATCGCGAGGCTCCGCGAGATTCATGAATCAGGTGGTCAGATCGTATCAAAATACAAAGAGGTCCCGGGATATCCCGATGAAATAGAAAGGCTACCAACTATCGGAGAGTCCTATAAGGCAATTAAAAAAATCATGGATGGTCTAAACTCCCAAGATCCATTAGAGCGAAAGTTGACCTTTGGTGACTTAAACATATACAAACGCGCTATAGGTGAGCGGATAGCTCTATTTCTGCCGTATATTTTAAAGAATGCGGAAAGCGATGACCCAGAAATTGCGGCCTCGTGCCTCAAGATTTCATATTGGATTCTCAATCATGAAGACGACTATAGGGAAATCCCAAAGGAGAAGATCGCACAACTGACTTCGATTATTGCCAATTGCCTCAAATCACCTCACCCTAAGGTCCGAATGTTGGCGGCCGAATTTACTGAAAACCTTGAACTCCCACCTCAATTAGTTCTTGCGAACCTACTATCGCTCTCAACTGATCCGATAGATGAAGTTCGAGAAGCAGCCGCCTCTGCACTAGTAGAATATGACGATCCTCAGGTCGATAAGAGGGTCGAAGAACTTCTTTCAGATCTCAATCGAAATGTAAGGAAGAGTGCTTATTGGAAAGCAAATAAGGACGTAAAGAAGTATGCAGAGAAAATTCTTTCCCTTTTAGTGAGTACAGAACCCCAGGTTTTCGCCGATGCCGTTGATGCCTCACTAGAACTCGATCTGGACCAGGCTAAAGTCGCGGCATCCATCCTAGAAAAACTTCCCACTCTAAATCCAACCGTTGCTCTTGGTGTTATTCATTCAGTAAAAACAAATACAAATGAGATAGGAAAGCCAATGAAGGATATGGTTATTAGCCTATCAAAAATGGAAAATATTGATGGGTCTGTAAGAAGTGCCATAAAAGATGTTAAGGAAAAATGGGGGCTGAATGACTAGCAACTCGTGGATTCCTCGACACCCCCACCCGCGCACCCTCCTCAAACACCCTGAAAAGGCCGGGGCGCGGGTGGGGGTGTCGCCGTTGCTTTTCGCTGTGATTGGCCTTCAGGCCCAACGGGCCGGCGTGACATAGCCAGGGCCGTGAGGCCCTGGGGCATGCCCATAAAGGCGCAGGCCTGTAAGGCCGACCTGCGCGCGACCGATCTTCACTTTTTTATGCCGCCCCGATGGGGCTCCGCGCTTGGGTACCCTAAGACCAGGGCCTTACGGCCCTGGCTATGTCAGGCCGGCCCTGCGGGCCTCTTTCCGTGCCGCGGTTGGTGGCACCGTCCGGCACTTCATTCATGGCTAGGGCTTAGAATCTGGTGCCACTGGCTGAGGCCCTTTTCAGCCAGTGCCGGTCCCCAACAGCACGCATTGGCTGCAAACAACCGCGGCCAGTGGCACCAGTCCACGAGGCGCCGGGCGCGCTCGCCCCCTCGACACCCCCACCCGCGCCCCCTCCTCAAGCACCCTGAAAGGCCGGGGCGCGGGTGGGGGTGTCGCCGTGGGGCTTCGGGCGGTGGACGGCGTTCGGGCGGATTCCTGAACCGATCCCTCGCCTGCGCCGTATTGCTTTTGGGGTAGACAAGGCTATAAGCATCCGCAAGCGCTCCTATGGAATGACCGCGGACGGCAGCGATCGGGCGCGCGCCCCCTGACAGGAACTCCCCATGCCTTCCTCGAATGCCGGCGGATCGTACGGCGTGCCCATCGCGATCGGCGTGCTGCTCCTCGGCGGCGGCGCCTTTCTTCTCCTGATGCCCACGCGCGGCGTGCGCGACGGCGAGAAGCAGGCGGCGGCCTTCTGCAAGGCGTACCTGGAATCGCAGCAGAATTACCGCAAAGCGGATTGGGACGGCGACATGGCGCTCGAGTACGCGCAGCTCGGCACCGGCCCCAACAGCCTCCACCACCCTTCCTCGGCCTCCGGCAGCGCGGAGATCCTCACCTCGCTCGCCGCCACGGCCTTCGACCTCGACGCGACCAGCCTGCCGGCCGAGCACACTCCGTTTCTCGCGCGCATCCTTACCAGGCAGGGCTCGCACGCGCCCGGCGGCGAACAGGACTTCGTCTCCAACGGCAACATGACCAAGGGCCACGCGGTCGTCGTCTGGCCGCGCGCCTACGGCGTCTCCGGCCGCCGCACCTATATGATGAATCACACCGGCGTGATCTTCGCGAAGGACCTGGGCGACGAGACCGACGCCACCGCCCGCGCCATGAAGGCCTTCGATCCCGACGAGACGTGGGAGAAGGTGGAGTGACGTCAGGGAACGACAGGGGTCAGGGGTCAGGGGTCAGGGGTCAGGGGTCAGGGGTCAGGGGTCAGGGGTCAGGGGAGGAGCGGCTGCGCCGCTCATTTTGTTCTAGAAGGCTGCTGGAGGCTGCTCGTTCCCTGATCCTTGTACTCTGATCTCTGGTCTCTTGGATTTTCCGTACGTGAGCTACGGCACGCACGCCGCTTCGCATTCGCTCCGCAGCATGGCACCCTCGAACGGTTCTAATCTACAAGCACCGCTGCTGCTTCCTTCGGTGCGGACAGGCGGGACGCCTGTCCCACATGCGGCAGGCGGCGCCGTCATCCGGCCGGCGCCATCTGCATGTACGCGGCGAGCTGCTCGATCGTAAATTGCTGGTCCTGGATGATCGACTTCACCACGTCGCCGATGGAGACGATGCCGGCGAGCCGGCCGTCCTCCAACACCGGCAGGTGGCGAAACCGGCGCTCGGTCATCACGCGCATGCATCGCTGGGCGTCCCAGTCGAGCCCGCACGTCACGACCGGCGCGGTCATGATCTCCCGGACCAGCGTGGTCCTGGACGTCCGGTTGAAGAGAATGATTTTGCGCGCGTAATCGCGCTCGGAAAGAATGCCCACGACCTGATCGTGTTCGACCACCACTAGTGCGCCGACGCCGTGCTCGGCCATGTCCAGCAGCGCGTCGAAGACCGTCTGGTCCGGCCCGATCGTCCAGACGTGGCGGCCCTTATTTTCAAGCATGCTGCTGACGGTAGGCATGGCGAAATCCTCCGCGTCGGCCCTGCTCCCTCTTCACTATAGCCACACGCGCGCGCCGAAAGCAAACCAGTCGAGTCCACTTTTGAAAGAAAATACCGCGCGGTCAGGGGACATAATCAGGATGCGTTTCGCCAGATATATATGCGCGCGCGGGCGCACACCCTCATCTCGGCCTCGCATCGCTTGCTCGGGCTTCTCCCTTTAAGGGAGAAGGCTTGCGCAGCGGCGCGTCGCACAGAAACAAGCGCGGCGATGAAGCGGCGCGCCGCCTGTTCTTTTCATTGTCCCCTCCCCCGCCCGGTTCCTGCGGTTCCGTTGCGCTCGAAAATCAGACGGCTTGAGCGTAGCTTCGAGGGCTCGAACGCACGAAGGGGCTTGGCATGCCGAGCGCGGCGAGGCTTGGGGCGATCCGCTACGTGCCGGGCGCGCTGCGTCCGGACGAGTGCGCGGCGCTGATCGGACTCGGCGAGACCGCCGGCTTCGCGCCCGCGCCGATCGAGGGCGCGCAGGAACTCGCCCGCGGCTTCCGGGTCAGCGACGGGCGAGACAACGCGCGCGCGGCCTTCGAAGACGCGGAGATCGCGGAACGCATCTGGACGCGCGTGGCCGGACAGGCGCGCGAACTGGGCGCAGAAGCCGCGCCCGGCGCCGAAGCGACGGGCCTGAACGAACGCCTGCGCTTGTACCGCTACGACGAAGGGCAGCGGTTTCCACCGCACGCCGACGGGTATTACGTCCGCCCGGGCGAACGGAGTCTTCTGACGCTGCTGCTGTACCTGAACGAGGGCTACGAAGGCGGGGAGACCTGCTTCGCGGCCACGGAATTCGAAGCGGCGCAGGCGTTCGTCCCGAGAACCGGGGCCGCGCTGATCTTTCCGCACGAACGCTGGCACGAAGGGCGCCCGGTCCTGAAGGGGCGCAAATACGTTTTGCGTACGGACGTGATGTTCCGGGACGGGCCCTCGCCCTCCCCGGCCCGAATCCCAATCCGCGAGGACCACGCATGAAGATCGGAACCGGCAGCAAACTCCTCTTTATCGGCGACTCGATCACCGACGCCGGGCGCGCCAAGCCCGTCGGCGAAGGGCTCTTCGAGGCGCTCGGCAAGGGCTACGTGAACCTCGTCGCCGGGCAACTCGGCGCGGCCTGCCCCGAACGGCGCATCCGCGTCGTCAACATGGGCACCAGCGGCCACACCGTCCGCGACCTGAAGGCGCGCTGGAAGACCGACGTGCTCGACCTGAAGCCCGACTGGCTCGCGATCATGATCGGCATCAACGACGTGTGGCGGCAGTTCGACCTGCCCCTGCAGTCCGAGATTCACGTGGGCCTGGAGGAATACGAGCGGACCTTGGGCGAACTCGCCGACGCCGCGCGCCCGGGCCTGAAAGGCCTGGTGCTGATGACGCCGTTCTTCATCGAAGCGCTCAAGAACGACGCGATGCGCGCGCGCATGGATGCCTACGGCGCCGTGGTCCGCAAGCTCGCCAAATCGCGCAAGGCGATCCTCGTGGACACGCAGGCCGCCTTCGACGCGTACCTGCGGCACCAGCATTCCGCGTCGCTCGCCTGGGACCGCATCCACCCGAACACGACCGGTCACACGATCCTCGCGCGCGCCTTCCTGAGGGGCGTCGGCTTCGGCGGGTAATTCGCGCGGACCGCACGCGTGCACGAAAGGACTGAAAAAAGGGGGGAAAGGACCGGCGGCGGTCGTGTATCTTACAACGGGACCGGAAAGGAGGCGCTCCCGATGAAACTGCTGGCGCTCTGTGCCAAATGCGGCACGCAGTACGACGTCTCGGGGCGCGCCCCCGGAACGCAGGTGACCTGCCGCTGCGGCGGCGCGGTGGTCGTGCACGAACCGCGCGCGGCCGTCGCGCATGTGGCGCGCTGCGGAAGCTGCGGCGCGCCGCGGACGCAGACCGGCGATCAGTGTACGTTCTGCGGCTCGAAGTTCGTCGATCCGACGCTGATCGACCGGGCGAAGATCTGCCCGGGCTGCTTCATCGGGCTGCCGGCGGACGCGCGCTTCTGCGTCGAGTGCGGCCTGAAGCTGACCCCGCAGCCGCTGCCGGAGGACGCGCCGGAGTACGCCTGCCCGCGCTGCCGCGCGCCGCTGGCCCTGCATGTCTTCGAGTCCAAGACGCAGCGTTCGGAACTGTACGACTGCCGCGGCTGCGGCGGGATGTGGGTGCCCGAACGCAGCTTCGACGCGATCGTGGCCACGCGCGAGACCCTGGGCGCGGCGCGTTCGCTGCTGGGACTGACCCAGCAGGCGCCGGCCGGGCCCGCGCCGCGCGCCGAGGAACTGGTCCGCTACATCCCCTGCCCGTCCTGCAAGAACCTGATGAACCGGCGCAACTTCGCGCAGGTGAGCGGCGTGATCGTCGATTCGTGCAAGGGGCACGGCGTCTGGCTGGACGCGGAGGAACTGACGCGCATCGTCCGGTTCATCGAGGCCGGCGGGATGGAGAAGGCCCGATCGCGCGAACACGAACGCCGCCAGGCCGAAGTCCGCGCCGAGAAGCCGCCCCTGCCCATGCAAATGAACGCCGACCGCTCGCTTTTCGACCGCCGCCCGCCGGTGGGCGACGACCTGCTGGAAGCCGCCGTGCGGGGGATCTACCACCTGCTCTTCAAGTAGCGCTTTTCGATTCCTGGAATAGACTTTTCCGGCCCGGACATAAGGGGGCGACCTCACAGGCTGGGCCGAGACGCGGCGTCCATGGGGACGCGCCG
>JAHCJK010000175.1 GCA_026184295.1 Planctomycetota bacterium | reverse complement strand
GCACAACTGAACGGATTTTCCACGAAGGACACGGAACGCCGCTTCTATTTTCGCGCAAAGACGCCAAGAACTGCCAAGCACTGTTAAGCACAACTGAACGGATTTTCCACGAAGGACACGAAGGAACACGAAGGACGGAAAGTAGAAAGGCCGTGCGGTGGCCGGTCTTCGTGTGAATTCGTGTCCTTCGTGGATGAGTTGTTTGTAGTTCGTGGTTCGTGGTTCGTAGTTCGTAGTTTGCTTGGCGTCTTTGCGTCTTTGCGCGAACCCGTTCCTTTGGTTCTTGGTTCTTTCGCAGTTTGGTTCTTTATTGAGGCATGCGTCACCGCGGTGAACAGAACCCGTCTCGGCGGTGAACAGGACCCGGGTTTAGCCGAAGATCTTGGCGCAGACGAGTTCGCGGTTCATGCGCGCGATGTTGCTGATGCTGATGCTCTTGGGGCACTCGGCTTCGCATGCGCCCGTGTTGGTGCAGTTGCCGAAGCCTTCCTCGTCCATCTTCGCGACCATGCCTTCCACGCGGCGCGCGGCTTCGGCGCGGCCCTGCGGGAGCAGGCCCAGGTGGCTGACCTTGGCGCTGACGAAGAGCATCGCGCTGGCGTTCTTGCACGCGGCCACGCAGGCGCCGCAGCCGATGCAGGCGGCCGCGTCCATGGCCAGTTCGGCGTTGTCCTTCGGCACCGGCAGGGCGTTGGCGTCCGGCGCGTTGCCCGTGGAGACGCCGATGTAGCCGCCGGCCTGGATGATGCGGTCGAACGCGCCGCGGTCCACGACCAGGTCGCGCACGACGGGGAAGGCCTTGGCGCGCCAGGGTTCCAGCGTCAGCGTGTCGCCGTCGTTGAAGTTGCGCATGTACAACTGGCAGGTGGTCACGCCGCTGCGCGGGCCGTGCGGGCGTCCGTTGATCACCATGCCGCACGCGCCGCAGATGCCTTCGCGGCAGTCGTGGTCGAACGCGATCGGTTCCTTGCCCGCGGCTTCAAGCTCGTTGTTGACGACGTCGAGCATCTCCAGGAAGGAGGCGTCCGGCGAGATGTCCTTCGCCTGGTAGGACTCCATCTGCCCCGGGCTGTTCGCGCTCTTCTGCCGCCAGACGTTCAAGGTGAAGTTCATCGCCGTTCTCCGTCCTTCCGCCCCGCTTGGCCCCGCCCCGCGCCGTTTACTTGTAATTGCGCTTCGACAGCTTCACGTAATCGAAGACCAGAGGTTCGGTGTTGCGCACGGGCTTCTGGCCTTCGCCCTTGTATTCCCAGGCGGCCACGTGGCAGAAGTTGTCGTCGTCGCGCTTGCACTCGCCTTCTTCGTCCTGGAACTCCTCGCGGAAGTGCCCGCCGCAGGATTCGCGCCGTTCCAGCGCGTCGCGCGCCGTCAGTTCGCCGAATTCGATGAAGTCCGCCACGCGCCCGGCGCGTTCCAGGGCCTGGTTCAGGTCCGCGTCGCTGCCCGGCACGTTCACGTTCTTCCAGAACTCTTCCTTCAGCGCGGGAATCTGCTTGTCCACCAGTTCGGTCAGGCCCTTCTCGTTGCGGGCCATGCCGCACTTTTCCCACATCATCAGGCCCAGCTCCTTGTGGAAGCTGTCCACCGTGCGCTTGCCCTTGATGCCCAGCAGCTTCTTCAACTGGCCGGTCACCTGGCTTTCGGCGTCGGCGAAGGCGGGGTGGCTGGCGTCCACCTTGGGCGCCTTCGAAGACGCGAGGTAGTTGCCCAGCGTGTACGGGATCACGAAGTAGCCGTCGGCCAGGCCCTGCATGAGCGCGCTCGCGCCCAGGCGGTTCGCGCCGTGGTCGCTGAAGTTCGCTTCGCCCAGCACGAAGCAGCCGGGGATGGTGCTCTGAAGGTTGTAGTCCACCCACAGCCCGCCCATCGTGTAGTGCACGGCGGGGTAGATGCGCATCGGCTGCTTGTAGCCGTCCTCGTTGGTGATGTTGTGGTACATCTCGAAGAGTTCCTTGTACTTCTCTTCGAGCTTCTTGCGGCCCTGGACCTTCAGCGCGTCGCGGAAATCCAGGTAGACGCCGCGCCCGCCCGGGCCGACGCCGCGCCCGGCGTCGCACTGTTCCTTGGCCGACCGCGAGGAGATGTCGCGCGGAGCCAAGTTGCCGTAGGTCGGGTACTTGCGTTCGAGGTAGTAGTCGCGTTCGGCGTCGGGAATCTGGTCGGCCGGGCGCTTGTCGCCGGCCTGCTTGGGCACCCACACGCGCCCGTCGTTGCGCAGCGACTCGGACATCAGCGTCAGCTTCGACTGGTAATCGCCGCTCACCGGGATGCAGGTGGGGTGAATCTGCGTGTAGCACGGGTTGGCCATGCACGCGCCGCGCTTGTACGCGCGCCAGATGGCCGAGACGTTGCAGCCCTTGGCGTTGGTGGAGAGATAGAAGAGGTTGCCGTAGCCGCCGGTGCAGAGCAGCACCGCGTCGCCGGCCCAGCGTTCGATCTTCCCGTTCACCATGTCGCGGGTCACGATGCCCTTGGCCGCGCCTTCCACGGTGACAACGTCGAGCATCTCGTGGCGCGGGAAGAGCTTCACCTTCCCCGCCGAGACCTGCCGCATCAGCGACTGGTACGCGCCGAGCAGCAACTGCTGGCCGGTCTGACCGCGGGCGTAGAACGTGCGCGAGACCAGCGCGCCGCCGAACGAACGGTTGGCCAGCAGGCCGCCGTATTCGCGCGCGAAGGGCACGCCCTGCGCCACGCACTGGTCGATGATGCTGACGCTGATCTCGGCCAGGCGGTAGACGTTCGATTCGCGGGCGCGCCATTCGCCGCCCTTGACCGTGTCGTAGAAGAGCCGGTAGACGCTGTCGCCGTCGTTCTGGTAGTTCTTCGCGGCGTTGATGCCGCCCTGCGCGGCGATGCTGTGCGCGCGGCGGGCGCTGTCCTGGTAGCAGAAGGCGAGGACGTTGTAGCCGAGTTCGCCGAGCGTGGCGGCGGCCGAGGCGCCGGCCAGGCCCGTCCCGACGACGATGATGGTGTACTTGCGCTTGTTGGCCGGGTTGACCAGCTTCAGGTCGAACTTGTACTTCTCCCAGCGCGTCTCGATGGGGCCGGTGGGCGCTTTGCTGTTCAGTTCCATGGCTTACTTGATCCCGATTCCCATGAAGGCGCAGGCCGGCAGGAGCGCGAACCCGAAGGCGATCAGCCAGCCCAGGGCCGCGCACCACGGCTTGGCGACCGCCAGCCAGCCCGGCCGCAACAGCCCCAGCGACTGCAGGGCGCTCGCGATGCCGTGGTTCAGGTGCAGGCCCAGCACGAACATCAGCGCGACGTAGAAGATCGCCACGCCGGGCTTCTTGAATTCCTTCACCACCAGGCCGTACAGGCTGCCCTGTTCCCCCGTCGCCTTGGCGAAGTCCTTGCCGGCTTCCTCGCCCATCAGGCTCGTCATCATCTCCGTCGCGGGCTTCTCGCGTTCGCCGAACTTGAACATCTTCACGTGCACGACGACGAAGAAGAGCACCAGGATTCCGGTGATCAGCATCACCCGCGACGTCAGCGCGCTCTGGTTGTCGTTCGCCTGATAACCCTGCGCGCCTCGGGCGGCCTTGTTTTCCAGCGTGAGTTTGATCGCGAGGCCCACGTGGACGAGGAAGATGCCCAGCAGGGCGGCTTCCGCCGCGATCAGCAGCGGGCCCATGTCTTCCAGTTTTTTGGCATACTGATCGAAGGCGTGCGCGCCGCCGAAAAGAAAGAGGTTGCCGACCAGATGGGTGATCAGGAACCCGACCAGCGCAAGCCCGGTCAGCGCCATGATCATTTTTTTCAGAATGGAAGACATGAGCGGTCGCCCGTCCAGACAAAGCGGAAGAATGAGGCTGTGCCTCATCTTTATCGGCGCGGTATCGCGAGTTCAAGGCACAAAACCCGCCGCGGGAGCCGTTCGATACAACTCGGTAACGAACCGCCCAACTTTGCGCCCTCTATCGGTATGTCGCGCAAGACAAAGACCATTCACTCTGCCAGACTGCTTTCTCGCGGACCGGCAGGTGCCGTTACCTTCGGGCGCGATGCGCCGCGCGGCCGGAAGTTTGGTTTCCAAACGCCGCGGCGCGCCCCGGCTTCGAACGAAAGGGGAAGAGCCTTCATGCGAAAGAAACGCAAGCTGCTGACCTGGGACCGCCAGCCCGGGTTTCTCTGCGACTGGCACCTATGCGGGTGGTTCGATTCGGGCCTCCAGCACAATCCCGAACCCAATCTGTTCGATCCCAAGGTGTCCGACCGCTGGACCGAAGACCACCTTCTGCCCTGGGGCGGCTGCGCGCAGATTCGCGACGTGCCCAAGCCCGGCAAACAGATCGGCCTCGCCGCCGACTGGACGCTCCTGCCCCTTGCCGGCCACCCGACCCTCAGCCTGCTCGGCCTGCGCGAAGCCTTTCCGTCGTGGGAAGCCACGATGCGCGAACGGGACCCGGACGCCTGGCACAAGCTCTACTACGCCCTGGCCGTCGTCGAAAGCCCCGCCGAGCACGACGCGGCGCTCGTCTTCAGCGGCTGGGACGGCTGCCGCCTGTGGGTCAACGGGGCGCTCGCGTTTGAAGAACACAGCTACCACCACCCCATCGTGGACCACGAACGCATCCCGGTCCGCCTGACCCAGGGCCTGAACACCTTTCTCTTCCAGCTCGACCGCGACGGCGTCGTCGCGCGGCTCGAAATCCCCGGCGATCCCGCCGCGCTGGAGACGCTCCGCAGCGTCGCCGCCGGCACGCCCCCGGAACTCCGCGCGATCGGCGCCTTCGCGCCGATGACGCGCTACGCCCTGGGCCTGAAGGTGAAGCGGGCCTTCAAGGGTTCGACGAAGGAGGACCTGGCCAAGTGGCAGAAAGGCTTCGGCGCCTTCTACCGCAAGTGCCTGGGGCCCGCGCCGGTCTATCCGAAAAAGCGCCCGGCTCCGCAGCTCGTCAGCGAGGAGAAGCTCGACGGGTACACGCGCCGCCGCTTCCACCTGGCCTGCGAAGGCGGCGGGCTGATCCCCGCGTGGGTGCTCGCGCCGGACGCCGCGCGGTTCAACGGGCGCTCGATGGCGATCGCGCACGGGCACGAGAACCCGCTGCGCACCGTCGGCGTCGTCCCGGCCTCGGGCCCGCGCATCGCCAGCGGCAAGCAGACCCACAACTACGCCGAACAGATGGCGCGGCACGGCTTCTTCACCGTCATGATCAACGAACGCGCCTTCGGCGAACGCCGCGACTGCTTCGGTTCCGCCGATCCCTGCAACGTCGCTCACATGAAGGCGCTGGCGATGGGCCTGACGCTCCCGCGCCTGCACATCGCCGACCTGCACCTGCTCTACGATTTCGCCTGCACCTTCCCCGAAGTGGACCGCAACCGCATCGGGCTCTCGGGCCTGAGCGGCGGCGGCACGCTGACGTACGTCGCGGGAGCCTTCGACGAGCGCTTCAAGGCCGTGGGCGTCTTCTGCGGGCTGATCCGGTACGAAGACTACGCGGCCAGCAACGGCGGCTGCGGGATGCAGACCATCCCGGGGCTGTACCCCACCGTCGACGTGGGCGAAGTGCTGAGCCTCATTGCGCCGCGCCCGCTGCTGCTCGGGCAGGGGCGGCTGGACTCGGGCTTTCCGATCACGCGCTTTAAAAGCATGGCCGAGGACGCGCGCAAGGCCTACCGCGCGGCGGGCGTCGAAGACCGCCTCCAGGTCAGCGTCTTCGAACTCGCGCACCAGTACGACCCGGAGATCTCCGCGGAATTTTTTACGAAGTGGCTCTAGCCCGTTGCACTTTCGGCACTCGGTGTCGGATATGGCGTTACGGCGCACGGCCGTTTCTGTAAACCTTGTACACCATTAGAATTTATAAGAAATACGTATGCATAACTTGAATCTGCGGCATACATAAGTGAGACGGAAAGCCGAGATGCAGGCCGCTTTAATGTTTCGTTAAAGCAGATCGGCAGGGTACCGGGGAAGGGAGATCGGCATGCTTTCGTTTATCGCGGCGCAGACGGCCCACACCGGCTCTTGCCTGGACGACCACGAACTTCTGGCCACCTACCTGCGCGCGAACGACCGCGAGGCGCTGAGCGAACTCTTCCGCCGCCACGCCGACCTCTGCTACCGCGTCGCGCATCTGATCGTGAACCAACCCGCGCTGGCCGAAGCCGCGGTCTGGGAGGCCTTTCAGCAGGTGATGGAAGAGGCCGCGCAGTACACCGGCGGCGAACACGTCCGCGCCTGGCTGCTCAGCTACGTGATTCAAGCCGCGCGCAAGCGCAAGCCCGCCGAAGCGCCCGCACGCACACCGCGGCGCGCGCGCTTTCAACTGGATGCGCAGGCCCCGGCGGTGAACGCCGCGCGCATCTGACGCTTCGCGCGCCTATTAGGGTCCCTGGTAGCCCTTCGAACGAATCCGCTCGATCAGCGTTCCGCCCTGCCCCGGCGCGGGGCGCGGGTCCACTTCGACGGTCAGGATCATCTCCGCCGCGGGCCCGTACGGCCCTTCGGCCAGCACCGCGCCGCCGGGACCGACGGCCAGCGAACAGCCGATGCATTTGCGGCCTTTCCAGGGCCCGCCCGAGATCCAGCCGACGTCGCTGACCCCGATCACGTACGCGTCGTACAGCCGCGCGAGTTCCCGGTAGCCGGTCGTCCAGGTGCCGAAACCGTGGTAGGGCTCCTTCGCCTGATCGTGCCCGGCGGGAACGGCCCAGGAGGACGGCGAGAGAATCACGCGCGCGCCCATGCGCATCAGCACGTGCCCGATGGCCAGCGACTGGTGGAAGTTGTCCGCGCAGATGTCGAGCCCGAAGACGCCGAACTCGGTCTCGGCGACGCCCAACCGGTCGCCGATGGCGTACAGGTCGTGGGCGATGTCCAGTTCGTTGATCTTGCGGTGGTGCAGAAGCCGTTCGCCGTCTGGCCCGATCAGCACCGCCGCGTTGTAGCGCTTCTCGCCCGCGCGTTCGACCAGGCCGGCCGCGACGTACAGCCGGTGCTTTTTGGCCGCGGCCGCCAGGCGTTCGTAATGCGGGCCCGGAATCGGTTCGGCCAGGTCGCGCGCGCTGGGGTGCGTCCAGCCCAGGTTCATGCATTCGGGCAATACCGCCACCCGGCAGCCCTGCGCGGCCGCGCCCGAAAGCATCGCCTCCGCGCGCGTCAGGTTGGCCTCCGGCTGGCCGCCTTCGACGCGCATTTGCAGCATCGCCAACGAGAACCCCGGCATGCGACCCGTCCTTTGCGCGGGCTACGCGCGCATCTTCAGTTCCTCGTCCAGCAGGTGGTGCGTGAAGTAGTGCCCGGGCCAGCCCAGGGCCTTGCGGTTCAGGCATTCGCCGTGCCGCGCGCGCTCCAGGCGTCCGGCGTCCGCCGGTTCGATGCGCCACGGAAAGGTGTACTTCGCGTGCTCCCAGACGAAGTAGTTCCCGATCGCGAGCGCTTCGCGCGGATGGAAGTAGCAGTCGCGGCTGCCGGCCATGGTCTTGGCGAGGTTGCGCGGATCGCGCTGTTCGGTCCCGAACAGGATCGCCGGAGGCCGGACGTCGTCCCAGACCGCCTTCGGCTGGCGCTCGAACAGCGCCGGATCCTGCCAGAGTTCCCAGGCGCTGACGGGTTCGTCGCGGTCGTTGACGGGCAGGAAGCCCTTCATCGCGTCCACCCAGCACCATTTCCCGTCGAGGTACACCTCGTTCATCATGTGCCCGCTGATGTGCGCGCAGAAGAGCCGCGCGGGAAGCCCGGCGATCTGGCAGAGGCACGCGTAGAGCCGGCTGACTTCGTTGCACATCTGCGCGCCGCGCCGCAGCAGGTCTTCCTCGTCGCCGCCGTAAAAGAGGTGCGGCTTCTTCAGGCCGCGGTCCTGGTTGTCGCGCACGCGCCGCATCAGGGCCAGCGCCTTGGCGCGCGCATTCATCTCGGGGCGCACGGTCTCGCGCACGACGGCCTCCAGCATCGGCCGCGAACCGCTCTGGTAAGGCAGCTCCAGCGGCGTGAAGGACTCGTACAGGTACGCGCGCGTCTTCGGGGTCAGCGCCAGTTGGCCGCGGATCACTTCCACGTCCACGCCGCCGTCTTCGCCGTAAAAGCCGAGCACGCGCTCCAGCCACAGTTCCACGCCCTTGCGCACGAGCGGGTCGTCCAGCAGCAGCGCCTGGTCGAAGCCCCGTTCTTTCTCGAACATGCTCAATCCTCCCGAAGCAGCCGCGCGAGGTTCGTGCCGTAGGCCAGATGTCCGGCGTCGCCGGGGTGCGTGCCGTCCACGAGCAGTTCCGCGACCGGGGGCAGCAGGCGCTCGTGCGGGACATAGCGCATCCCGGGCAGCGCGCGGGCCAGGTCCGCCAGCCCCGCGCGGTATTCGGCAAGCGACTGCCCGGCGGCGTTGCGCTTGGTCTCGGGATCGGCCGGGGTGCGCCAGATCGGCGCGAGCACCGTCGCGGGCGTCCGGGGCCACAGGGCCCGCACGCGCGCAAGGTACGCCTCGGCGAATTCCAGGCCGCGCGCGCCGCTGTGGTCGTTGGTCCCGTACGCGATCACGATGCCCGCGGGCGCGGCCACCGGCGCCGCGGGCAGGCTCTCCGCGTCGAACCGCGCGCCGCCGATCCCGTAGTTGAAGTGGCCCTGGCCCAGCGTGCGCGCCGCCGTCATCGCGTAGGCGAACGAAGGATGCTGCGCGTCCATGCCCTGCGTGATCGAGTCGCCCAGAAAGAGGAGTTCCGGTTCCGGCGCGGCGGGCGCGAAGCTCGCTCCGTCGTCGAGCGCGAGTTCCAGGAGGCCCGCGGGGCGCGCATGCGGCAGCCAGAGTTCCAGGCGCCGGGGCTTCCGTTCGCCGGCCGGCCCGCAAGGCAGCGAGCCTTCCAGCGCCGCGCCGGCCTCGGGGCTGCCCAGCGAACCCGTCAGGACGCCGTCGGCATAAAGGTCGAACCAGGCCATCTTGCGCGCGCCGGGGCGCAGCGCGGCCTTGACGCGCACCTGCGCCGTGTCGGAGGTAAAGACCACGCGCACGCCGGCCGGGCAGCGCGCGCGAATCGCCGAGCCTTCGGCGCGGTCGTAAAAGGCGAGGGCCTCGTTTCCGAAGCGCAGGCAGTGGACGCCGTCGGCCTCGTCGCGCGCCTGCGCCAAGCCGCGCGCGCCGGCCAGCCACTCTTCGCGGGCAAGGATGCGCATGAAGTTCTCCGTGAAAGGAATATGCGCAACACTATACGCCTTCGCGGCGCGGGCGCTAGTCGGCCGCGGCGGGCGTGCGTTCGGACTGGAGAATGGCGAGCTTGAGCAGCGCGTCCTCGAGGTCCCGGCCGCTCTGAAAGCGTTCGTCCGCCTTCTTGGCCATCAGCTTCCGCACGATGGCGGATAGTTCGCGCGGGATCGTGGGCACGAAGATTTCGGGCGCGGGGGCCTCCTCGTAGACCTGCTTCATGATGATCTCGATGGAGGTCTTGCCGTCGAAGGGCAGTTCGCCCGTGAGCATGTGGTAGGCGGTGCAGCCGAGCGAGTACAGGTCCGCGCGCGTATCGACCTTGTCGGGGCTGAGCGCGATCTCCGGAGCCATGTACGGCGGCGTGCCGACGATGTCGTGCGAGCCTTTGTGCATGGAAAGCTGGTCGGCCACGAGCGAATCGTGGATGGAACCCTTCGCGGGCAGGAGGCGCTTGGCCAGGCCCAGGTCGGCGATCTTCAGGCCGCCGCCGGCCCCGAACATCAGATTCTCCGGCTTGATGTCGCGGTGGATGATGCCCAGGTTCTCGGCCGCGGCCAGCCCGCGCGCGGCCTGGAGCATGATGCGCGCGCCCTCGGTGACGGGAACGCGGCCGCCCAGCAGGTTCATGCGGTCGAGCACCGTGCCGCCGGGGGCGAACTCCATGATCAGGTAGTACTGCCCGTCCTGGTGCCCGGCCTCGAAGATGCCGATCACGTTGGGATGGCGGATGCGCGCCGCCGTGCGGGCCTCGCGCAGGAACATGCCCACGTACGCCGGATCCTTCTGCGAGACTTCGTGCGAGAGCACTTTGACCGCCACGGGGATGTCCAGCACGGTGTGCCGCGCGCGGAAGACGACGCCGAACGCACCCGAGCCCACTTCCTTTTCCAGCAGGCACTGGCCGATCTGGTCGCCGGCCTTGGTGTGGAGCCGCGTGAACGGCCCCGCCGGCGAACTGCCCTCCTTCATCACCACCGTCTCGACGTACGTCGAATCGTGCGTGACGCGGTGTTCCACGCTGCGCAGCGCGCTGAGGAACTGCTCGGGCGAGGCGTAGCGTTCGTTGGGGTTCTTGCGCAGCAGCTTCAAGAGAAGCTGGCGCATGGCTTCGTGCAGGCCGGGGCGCGCGGCGCGGGGATCCTCGGGCTCGCGATGCAGGATGCCGTAAGCCGTGTCGTGGGGCGTCTCGGCCGCGAAGGGCGGCTTGCCGGTGACGAGGTGGTAGAGCGTCGCCCCGAAGCTCCACATGTCCGACCGCGGATCGAAGATTTCGTCGCCGCGCACTTCCTCGGGCGACCAGTACGGCGCCGCGTAGGGCGCGACGGCGGCCTTGAGAATCGGTTCGTTGTAGCCCGTGCGCAGGGTGCCGAAGTCCAGCTTCGGGCGGCCCTCGGACGAGACGAAAATCAGGCGCGGCGAGACCGAACGGTGGACGAGGTCGCGGCGCCAGATCTCCGCCAGGCCCTCGGCGACCGGCAGGAGCAACTGCAGGGCCTGCGATTCCTGGTACGGGCGGTCGAGCACCCGTTCGGCCAGCGGAATCCCGGCGACGTATTCGAAGACCAGGTACGCGTAGTCGCCGAAGATGCCGACGTCGAAGACGTTGGCGATGTTGGTGTGGCGCACCTGCCCGAGCTGGCGCGATTCGAACATGAAGCGGTCGAAATCCCGCAGCCGCGCGCGCGCGCACGGATGCATCACGCGGATCATCACCGGCATGTTCAGGCCGTGGTGGTGGCCCAGGAACATCGAACCGATCTCGGTCGTCAGGATCGCCGATTCGAGCGTGACCTGGCTGAGCTGCAACGACGGCTTGCCGCCCATCTTGGGGAGGACGGCGAAGAGGGGCGGTTCAAGCGGTGGAAAGGACATGCGCGAAATCCTAGTGCTCCCGGCACGGCCCGCAAAGCTTTAATGTGCGCGCGCCGATTTGCAATTTCCCCAAAGTGTGGTTGATTGGCGGGAGGCCGTTGGAGGCCGCCGTTCCCGACCGAACTCGTTTCCAGGAGGGCCGAACACATGAGTCCGATTGACCTTGCGGGCCGCGGCGCCTCCCGGAATCCGTCCCTGCGCTGACCGCCGGACACGCCTTCCAGGCGCCGCCTTCCCAAAAAATTCGCATACGCCGCTTGCGGCGCGGAAGCGTTTTCCGCCGCCGCGCGGACGCCTGGACCGGCGCGCGCCGCGAGCGCCCTCGCGCGCGGCCAACGGAGATTTCACGTGGATTTCGATGCCGCAGCTTTGGGATGGAATGCTTTTTTCGAACAACAGGCCGCAGACGAGGACCGCGGCGCGCGCTGCTTCGGCCGCGTCGTGTCCGAACACAAGAACCTCTACCGCGTGCTCTGCGCGCACGGCGAACTGAACGCGGACCTGGCGGGCCGCCTGCGCCACGAAGCGCTCAAGCCTTCGCAGCTTCCCGCCGTGGGCGACTGGGTCAGCCTGGCCCCGCGCCCGAACGAAGGCCGCGCGACGATCCACCGCGTCTTCGACCGGCTCACTTCGTTCTCGCGCAAGCAGGCCGGCGAGGCCAGCGACGAGCAGGTGGTGGCCGCGAACATCGACACGGTCTTCGTCGCCGCGTCGCTGAACGCCGACCTGAACCCGCGCCGCCTGGAACGCTACCTCGCGCTGGCCTGGGAGAGCGGCGCGGAGCCCGTCGTGCTGCTCACCAAGGCGGACCTCTGCCCCGACCTGCCCGCCGCGCGGGCCGCGGTGGAACAGGCCGCGCGCGGCGTGCCGCTGGTGGCCGTCAGCGCCCTCGCGCGCGAAGGCCTGGCCGCGCTGCGGCCGTATCTGGCGCCGGGCAAGACCTGCGTGCTCCTGGGTTCCTCGGGCGTGGGCAAATCGACGCTGGTCAACACGCTCGCCGGCCGCGAAGTGCTCGCCACGCGCGCCATCGGCGACGACGACACCGGCCGGCACACCACCACGCACCGCCAGCTCGTGATGCTGCCCGGCGGCGGGATGATCGTCGATACGCCCGGCATGCGCGAACTGGCGCTTACCGGCGGCGCGAGCCTGGTGCAGACCTTCGACGACATCGAGGCGCTGATGGCGCGCTGCCGCTTCGGCGACTGCGCGCACGTTTCCGAGCCCGGCTGCGCCGTCAAGGCCGCGATCGAGGACGGTTCGCTGGCGCTGGAACGTTACGAGAGCTGGCAGAAGCTGCAGCGCGAACGCGCCTGGCAGGTCCGCCGCACCGACGCGAGCGCCGCCGCCGCGGAAAAGGAAAAGTGGAAGTCGATCCACCGCGACCTGCGCGCGCGGGAGAAGCTGAAGGGCAAGCGCGGGCCGGCCGGGCCCTGAGCCCGGCCCGCCGCGCCGCGGTTACTTTTCGGGGGCCGGAGCGGGCGCGGGCGCTTCGCTCTTGGCTTCCCCGGTCTTGGCCTCTTCGGTCTTGGCTTCTTCGGTCTTGGCTTCGGCCGCGGGCGCTTCGGCCGGATCCTCCTCCGGCGCAACGTTGGCCTTTTCCATCTCCCGCAGCATGCGGCGGAACATGATCTGCCCGATGACGATCGGCACCGAGATCACGTTGGCGGAGGCGGGGGTCCCGCCGATGGCGCGCGCCTGAATCCCGTCCGCGACGCCCTTGATCGAGAGCAGCGAGCCGGGGAAGCCTTTCAGCAGGCCCTTGGGATCCTTCAGCGCCGCGTCCACCTTTTCGCGCACTTCGGGCGGCGCTTCGCCGGCGATCAGCGGCAGAAGGAGGGGCAGGCCCCATCCGCCCAGTTCGGCGGTGTTGATGTAGATCATCCCGCCGCGGTCGGCCTCGGGCATGGCGGCCAGCATGCGCTTGTAATCGTCGGCCGAGTCCAGCCCGGCGGCCTTGTTCTCGATGCGGTTGACCAGCGTCTGGAGGCCCTGCTGGCTGGTGGCGAAGAGCACCCGCGCGCCGTCGGCGCACCACGAGAAGGTGTACGGCGCGTCCTTGCCGAGGGCTTCCTTGTTCACCCAATGGCAGGCGCGGCCCTTGAAATCCGCCGTGCCGCAGGCTTCCGGCTTGCCCATCGCGCCGGCGATCAGCTTGGCCAGCCCGGCGGCGAGCGCCTTGGCGGAGGCCTCGTCCCTGGTCTCGAACGCCCCGCCCATCTCGGGAATCGGCATCGGCCCCGCGGGCTTGCTCACCCACACGGAGGCCTCGCCCGTCAGCGGCGCGATCAACTGGTCCACGATCTTGA
>JAHCJK010000174.1 GCA_026184295.1 Planctomycetota bacterium | reverse complement strand
CTCCCCTACACCGAATCCCGCGCGGCCCTGATCGAGGCGCTCAAGCTGGCCAGCGAGAAGGCCGTGCCCGCGGTGCAGGCGACCCTGCGCGATTTCCTCGCCAGCCTGTACATCGGGATGGAAAAGCCGGCCGAAGCGCGCGCGGCCCTGAAGGGCCTGGGCTACGTGGACAAGTGGCTCTTCGTCGCCGGGGCCTTTGGCGAACGCGACGGCAACAACCGCATGGACCGGCGCTTCGCGCCCGAACGCGCGCTCAAGGACCTGGCCTTCCGCGACGAACGGGGCAAGCCGGTCAAGGTCGTCAAGGATGCCGCGGTCTCGCTGCGCTCCCTGGAACTCCGCCGCCTCCTGCCCAACGAACGCGGGGTCGTCTACGCCTTCACCAACCTTTCCAGCGACCGCGACCAGGAGATCCTGCTCGTGCTGGGCGCGCCGGCGGGCGCGCGCGCCTTCCTGCGCGGCGTGCCGGTCTACCAGGTCAACACCGACCTCCAGTTCCAGCGCGACACGCCGATCCTGCGCACGCAGCTCCGCAAGGGCGACAACCCGCTTCTGGTCAAGCTGCCCTTCCCCAGCGACCTGATCGTGCGCGTGCTCTCGAACGATTACGCGCCCGCGACGGGCGTGAGCGTCCAGCCGCTCGCGGCCGAAGCCCTTGCCGCGCACGAAGTCGTCGCGCTGCGCGGGTACCTCTTCTCGCGCGAGACTACGGGCATGCCCGCGGCCAAGCTGCTGGAGATGCTCCCCGAGGCCGAGCGCGGCAAAGGCCTGCGCGAACTGGCCCTGAACGGCACGCTCAGCGTCGCGCAGGCCCCCTGGCTCGACCTGGCCGCGCAGCAGGAAAACGACCTGCCCGCGCGCGAGGCCCTGGCGCGGACGCTGGTGGGAAGCTTTCCCGACAGCATCGGGCCGCTGGACCTGGGCGCGGTGGTGCTGAACGCCGTCGGGCGCGGCGCGGGGCATACGACCTCGCGCCACGCCGAGGAAGCCCGGCAACTGCGCGAACGCGCGCTCGAAAAATCGCCCAAGGCCCACCAGCACCTGCTGGGACTCTTCTACTTTTTCTCGGACCGCGGGCTGAAGGACCAGGCCTTCGACCTCATCAAGGCCTGCGTGGCGGCGCATCCGGATTCCGCGCTGGCGCAGGAACGCCTGGGCCAGATGTACCTCGACAAGCGTCTGAGCGTGCAGGCCGAAGGGCATCTCGAAAGGGCCGCGGAACTCGACGCCGCCTACCTGGGCAGCCTGGCGCGCTACCAGGAAGCCTACGGGAGCCGCCTGCGCGCCCTGGAACTCCACAAGAAGATGATGGAACTCGGCCAGGAGCCGCCGCTCTCGGAATACCACCGGCTGATTCAGCTCGGCAAGCTCGACGAGGCCACCGCGATCCTGGACGAGCAGACCAGGCTGTACCCCGAGCGCGTCGAGGAATTTCAGGGGCTGCGCGCGGAATTGCTGCTCGAAAAGGGCGACGAAGCCGGCGCGTACGAACTGCGCAGGAAGATGTACGCCGCGCAGCCCGACAGCCGCGAACTGATGCAGAGCGTCGTGGATCTGGCGCTGCGCATGGGCAAGGACGCGGACGCCAAGGACGTTTTGCGCAAGCGCCTGAAGGAACATCCCGGCGACTACCAGAACCGCCGCCGCCTGCGCGAACTGGAAGGCAGCGAACGGCTCGACTGGTGGGCGCCGTACGACGTGCCTGTGGCGCAGATCGACACGTCCAAGTTCAACCAGGACAATTACCCGCGTTCGAACCACGCCTGGATCGTGGACTTCATGGTCACGAAGATCCTGCCGGACCTCTCGCGCGAATCGTACGTCCACATCGCCCAGAAGGTGCTCAACAACGAAGGCATTCAGGAACTGAGCGAGACGCTGGTGAACGCGCAGCGGCAGGACATCGTCTTCATCCGCACGCTGAACCCCGACGGCAGCAGCTACCAGCCGCAGAACGTGCACGACTTCGACCTCGCCAAGAGCGCCAGCTTTTACAAGGTGGGGCCGGGATCGATCCTGGAACACGCCTACCTGACCAACGACGACGCGGACGAGAACGAGCCGTTCCTGGCCGCGGGCTTCAACTTCATGGCCCTGGACGCGCCGCGCGCGGTCTCGCGCTGGATCGTGATGGTGCCGAAGGACGCCAAGCTGGAAATCCGCAAGGTCTGCCCCGAACTGGTCGAGGAAAAAATCCTGGAAGGCCCCGAAGGCTACACGGTCTACCAGTGGACGAACAAGCAGGTGGAGGGCATCAAGGTCGAGCCGTTCATGCCCACCGAGGCGGACCAGGAAGTGATTCCGCTCGTGTACATCGATTCGCCGGAACAGCGCTTCCGCGCCACCGGCTGGCTGACGCGCCGGCCGAAGTACTTCCTGCCCGCGGGCGCGGCCGAGATGGCCCTGCAATTGACCGCCAAGGAGAAGAGCGAGGAACTGCGCTTCCGCGCCATCGTCGAATGGGTGCGCCTGAACATCTCGCCCGGCAAGGAGGCCCAGTCGATCGACGACGTCTGGAACCTGCGTTCGGGCAACACCGGCCAGATGACCGAACTGGCCGTGGCCATGTGCCAGGCCGCGGGCCTGCCCGTCCGCGAGGCGCTGGTGAACGGCGCGTACCTTCCTGGCCAGGTCTGGCGCTCCAAGAACGCGCGGCGGCTGTGGGACCCGGGGCAGTTCGCCGGGTTCGGCGGCTCCGGGCGCATGATGCTGCTGGAACCGCTGCACGGGCGCGACGTCTGGCTCCAGTTCGCGGGGCAGCCGTCGAAGTACTTCAACCCCGAGGACGTCTTCAATCCGCAGCCGGGCTGCCTGGCGCTGGTGGCCGGCGACGACGGCGTGCGCATCAAGCGCGTGCTGGGCGAGGCCGAAGGCCAGCGCAACGCGTCCCACGCGATGTCGGTGACGCTCGACGGACACGGCACCGGGCACGTGAAGGGCATGCTGCAGCTCTTCTCGTTCGTCGGCGGGCAGGTGCGCCAGTACCTCGACGACCCGCGCCGCGCCGACCAGGTGCGCGAAGGCCTCGTGCGCCGCTTCTGGCCCAAACTGGAAGAACCCGGCGTGCGCGTGGAAGGCCAGAACGATCCCGCCGCGCCGCTCGCCTTCACCTACACCGGCGTGGTGAAGGACCTCGCCTCGCCCTCCGACGCGGGGCTTTTCCTTCAGCCGTTCCGCCAGCCGGCCTTCCTGCTCGAATTGATCGGCCCGCCGCAGCGCACGCACGACATGCTGATCCGCCAGGAATACAGCGAACTCGACACCTCCATCACCTACGAACTGCCTTCGGGCTACGGCTGGACCGAGGTGCCCGACGACGCGTACTTCTGCAACGAGTTCGGTTTCTACATCGCGGATTTTACCGTCAAAGGCGGGCGCCTGACCTGCAACCGCGCTTTCCTGGTGGCCGCGCAGCGCGTGACGCCGGAGAAATATCCCAAGCTGATGGAGTTCCTGCAGCAGATCGCCGAAGTGGAGCACCAGCGCGTGGGCTACGCCAAGATGGAGTACCCGGGGTTCGGCGAGAAGGCGCGCCCCGTGTTCACCATGGGGTACGCGAGCAACGGGAGCGAGGTCGAGGAAAAGAAGGACCGCGAGGCGCAGGAAAAGAAGGAAGGCGTTCCGCCGGCCATGCTGAAGGCGCCCGAGGCCGCGCGCCCCGGCGGCGAAAAGCCCGCCGCGAAGCCCGACGTCAAGAACCATGAATAGCCCGTCCGACCCGTCCGCCGCCGGCATCGCGCCCGAACCCGAGGCCGCGCAGGGCGAATACAATCCGCAGGCGCCCGAAGAACCGCTGATTCTTCCGGACTGCGCCGGCGCGCCGGCCCGCCCGGCGGAACTGCTCGCCCCGGCCGGCGGTCCCGACGCGGGCTACGCGGCCTTTCACTACGGCGCGGACGCGATTTACCTCGGCCTGCGCAAGTTCTCCGCGCGCGCCGAAGCCGAAAACTTTTCGCTGCAGGACGTGGACGCGATCACCGCCTTCGCCCACGCGCAGACGCCCCGGCGCCGCGTCTTCGTCACCTTGAATACGCTGATCCTGCAGCACGAACTGGGCGAACTCGTGGACGCGCTCGGCGCGCTGGCCGACATCGGCGTCGATGCGCTGATCGTGCAGGATCTGGGCGTCTACCGGATCGTGCGCGCGCACTTCCCGCAACTGGAACTCCACGCGAGCACGCAACTGGCCGTCCACAACCGCGCCGGCGCCGAGACCCTCCGGCGCATGGGCTTTACCCGCGTGGTCCTGGCGCGCGAACTCACCTTCGAAGAAATCCGCGAGATCACCGCGAGCGCGGGCATCGAGACCGAAGTCTTCGTGCACGGGGCGCTCTGCTATTCCTACAGCGGGCTCTGCCTCTTCTCGTCGCAGACGATCGGGCGCAGCGGCAACCGCGGCAAATGCGCGTACACCTGCCGCGACGGCTACACGATCACCGGCGCGCCCGAGACCCTGCGCGACGGCACGCCGGTCAAGCGCGACCCGTCGAAGGGCTATCCGTTCTCGATGAAGGACCTGGCCCTGCCCGACCACCTCCCCGCGCTGCGCGACGCCGGCGTCTCGTGCTTCAAGATCGAAGGGCGCAAAAAGAGCCCGTTGTACGTCGCGACGACGACGAACTACTACCGGCGGCTGCTCGACGGCGAAGTCGCGCCCGAAGACCGCGGGACCTGCGAGGCCGACATGCAGACGGTCTTCAGCCGCCCGTGGACGCGCCTCTTCATCCAATCGCACCGCTATAAAGAAGTCGCCGACCGCGACGCGACCAGCCACCGCGGCACGCCCATCGGAGCCGTCGAGACCGTACTCGACGAAGGCGGCGAAGAACCGCGCCTGCGCTTCCGCACCGCGCGCCGCCTGGAACTCCACGACGGCCTACAGGTGGACGTGCCGGGCCTGCCCAAGCCCTTCGGCTTCGCGCTCGAACGCCTCTGGATCCTGCGCAAGGCCAAAGGCGAGCGACTGAAGGCCGAGTCGGTCTTCGAAGCGCCCGCAGACAGCCACGTGGAAGTCGGCCTGCCCGAAGGCCACCCGGCCCTGCCGCTGGACGCGCGCATCTACTGTTCGTCCTCGCAGTCGGTCAAGCAGCACTACACGTACACGGTGCCGAAGCCGGGGCTCTTCCGCGCGCGGCGCACGGTGGAGATCGACGCGAGCGTGAACGCGCAGCGCATGCTCGTCCTCGCCTGGGTGCCGGCGCGGCACGCGGGCGAACTCGACCTGACCGTCGAAGCCGAACTCGAAGGACCGTTCGAACCCGCCAAGACGCGCGGCAAGACCGAACAGGCCATGCGCGGCGCGTTCGAAAAACTCGGCGATACCCGCCTCGCGCTCGGGCGCATGCGCCTAGCCAACGAAGGCGAATACTTCGTGCCCGTCTCGATGCTGAACGACCTGCGCCGCCGCGTCGCCGCGGAACTCGAACACCGCCTCGAAGGCGCCGCGGCCGCGCGCATCGAGATCGTCCGCGCCGACGTGCTGCCCAAGACGGGCCGCCACACGCCGACCGCCGCGGAATTCGACTGGTCGGTCAAGGTGGACCGCATCGCCTGCCTGGACGCGTTCGAATCGGAAGACTGGCGCGGGACCGGCGAAGCCGTCGTGGACCTGGCGCGCGACAACGCCCACGTGCTCGAGACCAAACTCGAGGCGCTGGCCGCGGCCATCGGGCGCGAACGCGTGCGCCTGGCGCTGCCCGCCGTCGTGCGCAAATGGGAAGAGGTCGACCTTCGCCGCAAAGTCGAACGCCTGCGCGCCGCGGGCTGGACCCGCTGGGAGTTCGCGAACCTGGCCGGCTGGAGCCTGCTCGGCCTCGATCCGCACGACATGAGCGCCGGCGGCCTGGACCTCGCCACCGACTGGTCGGTCTACACGGTCAACCGCGCGGCGGCGTTGCAGGCGCGCGCCATGGGCGCGCAGCGTTTCGCGCTCTCGCCGGAGGACGGCCTGGAGAACATGCGCGCGCTCCTGCGCGAATTCGGCCCGCGCGCGACGGTGATCGTGCACCAGGACACGCCGCTCTTCATCGCCGAATCCTGCGCGTACGCGAACCTGATCGGCGGCTGCCCGGGCAAGGCCAACTGCCGCTTCGAGGAGATGGACCTGACCTCGAGCTACGGCGAGAAAGTGACCGCGATCGATTACCACTGCCGCACGCTGGTGCTCAACCAGGGCGCCTACTGCCTGGCCACGCGCCTGAAGGACCTGGCCGCCGCCGGCGCGTCGTCGCTGCGCGCGGATTTCATCTACCGCCGCTACGCGCCGGAGGACGCGCGGGCCGCCTGGCGGCTGCTTCGCGCGGGCCGGAACGTGCCTCACGGACACGCGGCGAACTTCGACCGCGGCATGCTCTGAACATCCCCACCTCACGGAATCCATCATGACGAACTCGAACGACCTGGACCGCTGGCTCGGCATCGCGAGCGGCCTGCTCTCGTGCCCCACCGCCACGCTGATGGAAGAACTTCCGGTCCGCCACATCCTGAACTTCGCGGCTGAGCGCCCTTCGCTGCGCGTGCGGCGCGACGCGTACGGCAACCTGTACGTCGGCTATCCGGCCACGGCGCTGAAGCACCGCAGCCCGCTGGTGCTGGTCGCGCACCTGGACCACCCCGGATTCTGGATCGAACGCGTGGAGAACGGCCGGGCGCACCTGCGTTTCCGCGGCGGCGTGGGCCTGGAATATCCCGTGGCCGGCTCGAAGCTGCGCTTTTACGAACGCGGCGTCGCGAAGCCGACCGGCCGCGGCGCGCTCGTTTCGGCCGAGGGCGCGAACGACCGCATCGAACGCGGCACGGCCAAGGTCGCCGCGGGTGTTGCGAAGCCCGGCGGCTTCGCCATGTGGGATTTTCCCGCCTTCGCCCTGCGCGGCGGCAAGATCTATTCCCGCTGCTGCGACGATCTGCTGGGCGCGGCGGCGGCCCTGTGCGTGCTCGACGAACTGCATCGCGCGAAGCCCAAGGACTGCGCGGTCTGGGGCCTCTTCACGCGCGCGGAAGAAGTCGGCTTTTACGGCGCGCTGATGGCCATTCGCGCGCGCCAGGTCCCGCGGGAAGCGCGCGTGCTCTCGCTGGAATGCTCCAAGGCGCTGCCGCACGCGCCGCAGGGCGCGGGCGTGATCGTGCGCGTGGGCGACGCCGCGAGCCTGTTCGACGCGAAGCTGACCGAAGCGCTGCGCCAGGCGTGTCTGCGCATCAAGAAGGGCGATCCGGACTTTCGATTCCAGCGGCGTCTCATGGACGGCGGCACCTGCGAGGCCACCGCGTTCTGTTCGGCCGGATACCGTTCTTCCGGGCTGGCCCTGCCGCTGGGCAACTACCACAACCAGGCGCTTGCGGGCACGCGCAAGAAGATGGGACCGGAGTTCGTGGACGCGAAGGACTTCGCGGCCGAAGTGAAGCTCCTTCTGGAACTGGCCCACGCCGGCCGCGGCTTCGCGAATCTTGAAGCGGCCACGGCCAAGCGGCTGGCCGGGCTGGCGCAGTCGGCCGCGCGCGAATGCCGCGAGGTCCCGCTGCTCGACGCGTAACAAAAGCCTGCCTTGCGCGCGCCCGCCGCTTGAGTAGTCTCGAAGCTTTCACGGGCCGCGCGCCCGCGTTTGCGAGGGACGGAACGAACATGCTGGACACCAAATTCATCCTGGGCAACCTCGACCTGGTCCGCAAGGCCACCGAGGACAAGCACGCCGCCAACGAGCACACCGATTTCAAGCGCTTCGCCGAACTGGACGAACAGCGGCGCAAGGCGCAGGCCGAAAACGACAAGCTCGCCGCCGAGAAGAACAAGATTTCGAAGCAGATCGGCGCCCTGATGGGCAAGCTGAAGAAGGCTTCGGACGCCGAACGCCCCAAGCTGGAAGCCGAAGTCCACGCGCAGCAGGCCGAATCGAAGGGTTTCGACGACAAGATGCAGGCCCTGGCGCTCACCTTCGCCGAATGCGAACGCCTGCAGGACGAGATGCGCGCGTGGATTCCCAACGTCCCGCACGAAAGCGTGCCCGAAGGCGCGGACAGTTCGGGGAACAAGCCGGTGCGCGAATGGGGCGAGACGCGCACGTTCGAGTTCAAGCCGAAGTACCACTTCGAACTCGGCGCGGACCTGAAGATTCTGGACAGCGAACGCGGCGCGAAGGTCGCGGGCTCGGGCTGGTACTTCCTGCGCGGCGACGGCGCGCGCCTGGAACGCGCGCTGATCAACTGGTTCCTGGACGTCCACCGCACGCGCCACGGCTACACCGAACTCTTCCCGCCCTTCTTCGTCACCGAGAAGTCGCTGTACGGTTCGGGCCAGTTGCCGAAGTTCCTCGACCAGATGTACGCCGCGCCCGAAGACCGGCTCTTCGCCATCCCCACGGCCGAAGTGCCCGTCACCGCGTACCACCGCGACGAGATGCTGGAAGAGAAGGACCTGCCGAAGAAGTTCTGCGCGTACTCGGCGTGCTTCCGGCGCGAGGCCGGCGCGGCGGGGCAAGACACGCGCGGCATCCTGCGCGTGCATCAGTTCAACAAGGTCGAGATGCTCAAGCTGACCACGCCCGAGAGCAGCTTCGACGAACTCGAGAAGATGACCGCGGACGCGGAATTTCTCCTGCAGCAACTCGGCCTGAAGTACCGCGTGCTGGCGCTCTGCCGCGGCGACCTGGGCTTCGCGTCGGCCAAGACGTACGACCTGGAAGTCTGGGCGCCGGCCGCGCAGCGCTGGCTGGAGGTCTCGTCCTGCTCGTGCTTCACCGACTATCAGGCGCGCCGCAGCAACCTGCGCTACAAGCCCGCGGCGGGCGGAAAGCCGCAATTCCTGCATACGCTCAACGGTTCGGGCCTGGCGCTTCCGCGCATCCAGGTGGCGCTGTGGGAGACCTACCAGCAGGCCGACGGCAGCGTGGTTCTGCCCGAACCGGTCCGCCCCTATATGGGCGGGCAGGAACGCATTTCCGTCAATCCATAAGACGATACAAGCCCTGGAGTTACACATTCGCCCAGGGGCCGGCCGTGCGTCCGGTTTCGGGACCGGCCGGTCCTTTATTTAATTCGGGGAAAACAAGCACAAAAAGCGCTTTTTCACGTGGGAACCGCGGGGTTTTTCGTGCGATTGTGAACCGTCAATATTCGCTTTTTCCTGCGAAAAAAGGTGGATTTTCAGGCGTCCTGCTATAATCAAAACCGTTCAAACGTGGTCATTATCGGCATCGTGCCGAACACGGGGGGCTGGGCCTGCAGATTCAGGCATGGGAATCTCCGAACGGAGGAAGAAAGACATGGCGAGAAAGCCAAACGCAGCGTTTATGAAGCCCTTGCAGCCGAGCGACGAGCTGGCCGAGATCGTCGGCAGCAAGCCGCTTCCGCGCACGCAGGTGACGAAGAAGCTGTGGGAGTACATCAAGAAGAACAAGCTGCAGGACCCCAAGAAGAAGACCATGATCAACGCCGACGACAAGCTCAAGGTCATCTTCGGCGGCAAGAAGCAGGTCTCGATGTTCGAGATGACGAAGCTGGTCGGCAAGCACCTGAAGTGATCGCGTTGCTTCGCGCGCGAAGCAAATCGAACAAAAAGCCCGGGCGTCTGCCCGGGCTTTTTTTATTTCTACGCCACCGGTTCGAAGACCGCTTCAGGCCTTGGCCTTGTTCACTTCTTCGGTCAACGCCGGCACGACCTCGAAGAGGTCGCCGACGATGCCGTAATCGGCCAGCTTGAAGATGGGCGCGTTGGGATCGGTGTTGATCGCGACGATGTACTTGCTGGTGCGCATCCCTGCCAGGTGCTGGATCGCGCCGGAGATGCCGCAGGCGATGTACAGCACGGGGCTGACGGTCTTGCCCGTCTGGCCCACCTGCATGGAATGCGGCGCGTAACCGGCGTCCACCGCCGCGCGGCTGGCGCCCGCGGCCGCGCCGAGCGCGTCGGCGAGATCGTAGATCACCTTGAAGGCGTCCGCGCTGCCCAGCGAGCGCCCGCCGGAGACGACCACCGCGGCCTCGGTCAGTTCCGGGCGCGTTCCGCCGCCGGCCGCGAAGCTCTTCACCACCACGCGCTGATCCCTGGGATCGTCGGCGCAGGCGAGCGCTTCCACCGTGCCGGCTGCCGGCGCGGCGGGCTTTTCGGCCGTGAAGACGTTCGGCCTTAGCGTCGCGAGCAGCGGGCCGGGGCCCGCGTGCACGGCCGTGACGAGGGCACGGCCGGCGAGCATCGGGCGCACGATCTTGAAGCCGTCGCCCTCGGCGCTCAGCGCCGTACAGTCGCTGGCCAGCGCGGCCTGGGCGCGCGCGGCGACGCGCCCGGCCAGATCGCGGCTCAGCGAGGAAACGCTCATCAGGATCGCGGCCGGCCGGCGCGCGGCGGCGGCCTCGCAGATCGCGCGCGTCCATTTAAGCGACGCGTAAGCTTCGAAGCCCGCCTCGCCCACCAGGACGGTCTCGGCGCCCCAGGCGCCCAGTTCGGCGGCGGCCTGGCCCGCGCCCGGGCCCAGCACGGCGGCCAGCACCTTGCCTCCGCGCGCGGCGGCCAGCGTGCGCGCCACGGTCAGCAGTTCGCACGCGGTCTTCTTGACCTTCCCGTCCTTGTGCTCGGCGACGACGAGGATATCGGCACCCACCGTTGGCTCCTCCCTGCATGCCCACTCAGGAATACTTCGTCAGATGACTTTGGCTTCTTCGCGCAGCAGCTTCACCAGTTCGGCGGCGGCTTCCTTCGCGGGCTTGGCGATCACCTTCCCGGCGCTCTTGGGCGGCGGCGGCGCGTAGCCTTCGACTTTCAGCGCCGGCGCCATGGCCGCGGCGTCCAGGCCCAGTTCCGCCGGCGTCTTGACCGTGACGGTCTTCTTCTTGGCGTTCAGCCGGCCTTTCAGCGTGGGCGAGCGCGGGTCGTTGAGGCCCTTCTCGGCGCTGATCAGCGCGGGCAGCGCGATCTCGATGGTCTCTTCCCCGCCCTCGATGCGGCGCTTGCATTCGGCCTTGGCGTTGTCGGCCGAGAGCGCGAAGGAACTGGCGGCGGTGACGTGCGGCAGGTCGAGCAGTTCGCCCAGCATTCCGGGAAAGAGCCACTGGTCGTCGTCGATCGCCTGGCGCCCGCAAAAGACGAGGTCCGGCGCGAAGGTCTTCAGCACCGCGGCGGCGCAGCGCGCGGCGGCGGCCGCGTCGGCGTCGGGTGCCTTGACGTGCACGCACTGGTCCACGCCCAGCGCGTAGGCCTGTTCGAGGTTCTTCGCGGCCCCGTCGCCTCCGACGGACACGACGAGAATCTCGCTGCCGGCGGCCTTGTCGCGCGCTTTGAGCGCCTCTTCGAGCGCGAATTCGTCGTAGGGGCTCATGACCATCTCGACGCCGGTGCAATCGAGCGCCTTGCCGTCGGCGGAGACGCGGATCAGCGCGGTGGTGGACGGGACGAGTTTCACGCAGACGGCGATCTTCATGGACGGAATCCTCTCCCGAAGCGGACGGACGCCAGTACGGCGCACTCTAATCAATTTCTTCGGCAACGACAACCGAAGGCGCGGCGAACTTGCTCCGCCGCGCGCGCATCGATGGATTGTATTTTAGAGATCGGGCTACTTCATGCCCATCATCAGGTGCGGCGCGACGCCGAGCAGCACGGAGCCCAGGCCCGACGCGTAGATGAGCAGGTTCGAGGTCCAGGCGTATTGGCAGCGCGCGGCGACGCTGCCTTCTTCGGGCATGTACATGCGCAGGACGACGCGCAGGTAGTAGTACAGCGAGGCCACGCTGGTCAGGATGCCGAGCACCGCGGGCAGGACGAACCCGTTGTCGATCGCGCTGCGGAAGACCATGAACTTGGCGAAGAAGCCCGAGAACGGCGGCAGCCCGGCCAGGGAGAGCATGAACGCGGCCATGCAGAGCGCCAGCGCGGGGTGCTCCTTGGCCAGGCCGTTGTAGTCTTCCAGATTCTCCAGCGTGCGGCCGTCTTCGCGGGTCAGGCTCACGACGCCGAACGCGCCGAGCGTCATCAGGCCGTAGGCCACGAGGTAGAAGGAGACGGCGCGCAGGCTCTCTTCGACCATCGCGGCGTTCGCGTTCTTCTGGACGAGGAAGGCCAGCAGCAGGTAGCCGGTGTGGGCGATGCCCGAGTACGCCAGGAGCCGCTTGACGCTCGACTGCCGCAGCGCGATGAAGTTGCCCAGCGCCATCGTCACCACCGCCGCCGCGGCGATCAGGCCCGTCCACTGGAAGCGGAAGACCGGCGCGCCGAAGGTTTCCAGCAGGATGCGCGCAACCATGGCAAACCCGGCGGCCTTGACGCCGACGGCCATCAGGCCCGTCACGCCCGTGGGCGCGCCCTGGTAGACGTCGGGCACCCAGAAGTGGAAGGGCACCGCGCCGACCTTGAAGAGCATCCCGACCAGGATCAGCCCGAAGCCGCCCATGACCAGGTAGTTGCGCGGGTCGTTGGGGAGCAGAAAGACCGGCGAGAGCGAGAGCGAACCCGTCGCGCCGAAGACGAAGGCCATGCCCAGCATCAGGAAGGCGGAACTGAACGCGCCGAGCACCAGGTACTTCATCGCCGATTCGCCGCTGCGCACGTTCTCGCGTTCGGACCCGGCCAGGATGTACGTCGAGACGGACATGATCTCGAGGCTGATCAGCAGGGTCAGGAAATCGTGGCTGAAGCCGAGCAGCATCATGCCCGCGACGGCCAGGAGCACGAGGCCGTAGTATTCGCCCTTGCCCAGCGCGGAGTCGTCGTCGTTGTGGCTGGCGCAGAGCACCGAAAGCGCGCCGGCGATGAGCGCCACCGCCGCGATCGAGATGCCGAAGCCGTCGATCACGAACGCGCCGTTCAGGATCGCGGGCGAATGGCCCGACGGCTGCGCGAGCGCCGCGAACCAGGGCAGCCCGCCCTTCAGGAACTGGTTCAGCGACAGGTAATTCTGCGCCAGGGCGCCCAGGCCCAGCAGGCAGCCGGCCATCGCGGCCATCGGCAGGACGTAACGTTCCTTCGCCGGCAGCACCAGTTGCAGGAAAACCACCACCAGCGCGGCGGCCAGCACCACGCCCACGGGCAGCAGCTCGACGAGTTGCGACCAGTTCATTCCACGGCTCCTCGGCCGCCCTGCTCGGCGGAGGCCTTCATCGGGGACGGTTCCGCGGGCCCCGGCGACAGCCGGCCGGACGCCTTGACGAATTCATTCACCGCCGGTTCCATGCGCTTGAAGAAGGGCGTCGGGGCGATGCCCATGACGAAGATCATCGCCAGCAGCGGGAACATCAGGCCCAGTTCGCGCCCGTCCATGTCGGCCAGGGTCTCGTTGCTGCGCCGGATGATCTTCCCGAAGAAGACCCGCTTCACCAGCGAGAGCATGTAGACCGCGCCCAGGATCACGCCCAGCCCGCCGAAGGCCGCCCACCAGGGGTTCTTCATGAACGCGCCCATCAGGCAGGCGAACTCGCCCACGAACCCGTTGGTCAGCGGCAGGCCGATGGAGGAAAGCGTGGTGATCACGAAGCAGACGGTGAAGGCCGGGACGACCTTGGCGATGCCGCCGAAGTAGTCGATCTGGCGCGTGTGCGTGCGTTCGTACAGCATGCCGGTCAGGAGAAAGAGCGCGCCCGTCGAGATGCCGTGGTTGAGCATCTGGTAAAGAGCTCCCTGCATTCCCCATTCGGTGAACGAGAACATTCCCAAAATGACAAAGCCCATGTGGGCAACCGACGAATAAGCAACGAGCCGCTTTACGTCCGGCTGAACCATCGCGACGAGGGCACCGTAAATGATGCCGATGATCGCGAGGATGATAAAGATCGGAGCAAGCTCGC
>JAHCJK010000173.1 GCA_026184295.1 Planctomycetota bacterium | reverse complement strand
CCGTCCGCGATCAACAACGTGTACTTGTACGAGGAATACCCGCATACCCTGCGGCCCTGCCGCGAAGGCTTTCGCGCCGGGCAGCCGTTCGGGAGTTCCGCGCTGGATTACTGGTTCGACCGCGCGCGCCTGCGGTTCAAGCAGCCGGGCGACGCGCCCGCGCCGGCGCCCGCGCTGCAAGGAGGTCAGAGCCATGCCTGAGGCGGGATTCTCGCCCACGCCGCTGTTGGAAACCTTGCTCGCCCGGCGCGACCTGACGCCGGCCGACGCTCGCGCGTTCATGCTCGCGGTGGTGGAAGGCCGCGTCCCGCCCGCCAGCATGGCCGCCGTGGCCGTGGCGTTGCGCGCCAAGGGCGAGAGCGAGCACGAGATCGCCGCGTTCGCCGGCGTGCTGCGCGAGCAGGCCGTCGCGATCCAGGCGCCGGAAGGCACGCTGGATACCTGCGGCACCGGCGGGGACAAGAGCGAGACGTTCAATATCTCCACCTGCACGGCGCTGGTCGTCGCGGGAATGGGGATTCCGGTGGCCAAGCACGGCAACCGTTCGGTCTCGAGCAAATCGGGCTCGTCGGAAGTGCTCAAGGCCCTGGGCGTGAACATCGAAGCGCCCGCGCCGTTGGTCGAACGCTGCATTCGCGAGGCCGGGATCGGCTTCCTCTTCGCCGCGATGCTCCATCCGGGCATGAAGCACGCCGGGCCGGTGCGCCGGGAACTCGGGATCCGCACCGTCTTCAACCTGCTCGGGCCGCTCTCGAACCCCGCGCGCGCCCGGAGGCAGCTGCTGGGCGTCTTCGAACCGCGCCTGTGCGAACTCTTCGCCCGCGTGCAGAAGAACCTGGGCAGCGAGTCGGCGATGATCGTCTGCGGAGCGGGGGCGGGGAGCGGATACCTCGACGAGATTTCCACCTTTGGTCCGACCAGCCTGGCGCGCCTGAACCACGGGACGGTGTCGATGGAATCCTTCGACGCCGCAACGCTCGGCTTTGCCCGCCCCGAACCCGCCGCCCTGGCCGCGAAAGACCCCGACGACAGTGCGCGGATCGTGCACGCGGTGCTCGACGGAACGCCGGGCCCGGCGCGGGAGATCGTCCTCGTCAATGCCAGCGCGGCGGCGCAGGTGGCCGGCCGGGCGGCCTCGTGGCAAGAAGGCGTGGACCTGGCCGCGCAGGCGATCGACCAGGGACGCGCGCGCGCGGCGCTGGCGAAGCTGGCGCAGCTCAGTTCCAGCGGAGGCTGACGCATGCCGGACGCGCCGGAGACCGGGACGCCGCCACCCGCGCAGGCCTGCTGCGCGGGCTTCTGGCGTGTCTGCGGGTACGGCCCGGGGCTTTTCGTGGCCGCGGTGCTGGTGCTTCTATGCGCGGCCTGGATCGGCTCCGAAAAAGTGGCCTACGCCGGCGGCGCGCTGGGCGGCGCGAGCCTGGGCTTGATCGCGGTCCTGATCGTGCGCGGCGTGGTGCTCGAGACCCAGTGGCCGCTTCTGGAATTCCTGGTCACGGTCGTGGCGGGCACGCTGCCTTTGGCCGTGCTGGCCCGCAGCTTCCCACCCGTCTTAGCCGCGCAGGCATGGCCGGCGTACGCCGCGACTTTGCTGGCGGGAGAACTCGTCTCCGTCACCTGCTCGCTGATCGCCCTCTCGCTCGCGCGGCAGATGCGCGTCGATCGCACCGGGGTCCGGCTGGGGCTGATCGCCCTGAGCTGGCTGGCGCTGGGCGGCGGGGGCTGCTCGGCTGTGGCGATGTTGGTCTCGCTCGGGCTCTACCTCGGCGAGGTCTCGCGGGATTGGTCGCGCTACGCGGTGGGCCTTTGGATCGGCGCCGGCGCGGGCATCGTCGCCTGGTGCGTGCTGCTCCGGATCGAAGCGCGCGCGCGCCGCCGCCACACGGAGGAAGCCCTGGCCGCGGACGGGCCGCTGCCCGCCCGCCTTGACTTGCCCCGGCATGCGGGCTAGGTTCGGGAACGGGTTGAGGTTGCAGCCGCCGAGCGACCGCACGGGAAGCGTTTATGCTGATTGAAGTCGAACTCTACCAGATCATCATCACCGAAGGCTCGCCCACGCAGGGCATCGTGCTGAAGGAAGTCAGCGGCGAACGCAGCTTCCCGATCTTTATCGGCTACAACGAGGCCATGGCGATCGACCGCAAGATCAAAGACTTTCAGGTTCCGCGCCCGCTGACCCACGACCTGCTGCAGAACGTGATCGAGAAGATGGGCGGCTCGATGGAACGGATCGTGTTGAACGACCTGAAAGAAGGCACCTACTACGCGATCCTGGTGATCAAGCACGACGGCAACCTGATCGAGATCGACTCCCGACCGTCCGACGCCATCGCGCTTGCCGTGCGCATGACCGTCCCGATCTTCGTCGAAGAAGGCGTGCTCAACCGCGCCATGGCGCCCGAGTAAACCCGCCGCACGCCGCCGGTCGATTTTTCTGCCCTCGTGCGCTCCCGCGATACATATCATCTTGTTTCAGGTTGTTTCACACACTTTTAATTGGCTTGGTATGAACATGTGCGTATATTTCATGAATTAGGGTGGAAGTTCGTGCCACCACCGGCTTGTTCAAAGGCATATTTGCGTTACCATTTCATGACTTAGAGGTTGCTCCTGGGTGAGGTTGTTTCATGAAAGATCATGCGTCCACCATCCTGGTTGCCGACGATGATCCCTTCATTCGCGATGACCTGGGCGATCTGCTGAAGGACGTGGCCGATACCGTCCTTTTCGCCGAGACCGCCCACGAAGCGCTCAGCAAGATCAAGATTCTCGAGCCCGACCTGGTCCTGCTGGACGTTCGTTTTCCCGACAGCCAGGACCTCAGCCCGCTGAAAAGCATCCGCGAAAACTACCCGCACGTCGAAGTGATCATCCTCAGCAGCCAGACCGAAGACATCTCGCTCGTGGTCCAGGCGATCAAGATCGGCGCGAGCGACTACGTGGCCAAGCCGTTCGTCCCCGAAGAACTGAAGAACCGCGTGGTGAAGGCCCTGGAACTCCAGGCCATCCGGCGTTCGCAGCGCTACCTGCTGGAAGAACTCCAGCGCCGTGAAGGCCTCGACCGGCTGGAAGGCAGCAGCCCGGCGATGAAGCAGGTGCGCGACACGATCCGCAAACTCTCCGACACCGCCGGCTGCGTGCTCATCCGCGGCGAATCCGGCACCGGCAAGGAACTCGCGGCGCGCGCGCTGCATTACCTGAGCAAGCGGCGCAACCATCCGTTCCTGGCCATCAACTGCGCGGCCGTCCCCGAAAACCTGGTCGAAGCCGAACTCTTCGGGCACAAAAAGGGCGCGTTTACCGGCGCGGTGGACCACACCAAGGGCAAGTTCGAGGCCGCGGGAGAGGGCACCGTCTTTCTCGACGAGATCGGCGACATGCCCATGGCCCAGCAGGCCGCGCTGCTGCGCGTGCTGGAATACCGCAAGTTCATGCGCGTGGGCGAAAACGTCGAACGCGAGTGCAAGGCACGCTTTGTGTTAGCAACGAACCGCGACCTGCGCGAGATGGTCAAGCAGGGCGCCTTCCGCGAGGACCTGTTTTACCGCATCAACGTGGCCACGATCCAGATGCCGCCGCTGCGCTCGCGGGTCGAGGACGTCGTGGAACTCTCGCGGCACATGGTCATGCGCCTGGCAAGCGAGATGGGGCGGCCGGGGCTGAGCATCTCCTCGGAGGTGATGAACCTTTTTGCGCGCTACGACTGGCCGGGCAACGTCCGCGAACTGAAAAACGTGCTCGAGGCCGTGGTGATGCTGAAGGACATGAACCAGCCCGAGATCATCGTGCAGGATCTGCCGCCGGAAATTCTTGCGCTTAAGGCCGCGGGGGACGAGAACTCGCCTCCGCCCATCGACTTTGGTGACGAATTGAAAGAAAAAGAGCGATTTATTCAAGCGCTGCAGAAGTGTCAGTGGAACCAGAGCAAGGCCGCGCGGTTGCTGGGTTGCCATAGAAATACGATTCGGAACAGGATTCGCTATTACGGCATTACGCATCTGGAAGGCAGCCGGTAGCCGGTGGCTAAAATTATGTTTACATGCTTCGATACGGTTCTCGACTTATATGCGCGCGGAATCAGCCGCGAATTCGTGGTCTCGGAATCTCTTTTTATGGACGTTCTGAACGACGCGGAGCACGAGGACGACGACCGCCTGATCGTGCTCAACGCGCCCCATGAAAGCTTGCGATACAAGTATTTGCACCGAATGTACCTCAAAAAACTGCTCTTGATCTGCCCCTCCAAGACCGAACTCTTCTACGATCTGCACGCGCGCAAAAAGATCTGAGCGAAAAACCGCCACATTTCCTTCAAACTAGCCTCTTGCCTTGCATATCATGCTTTGCGTATGCTCGGCCCGGGGTGCCCAACGAATTGCCTATGGGCGCTGTGCAGTTGTTCACGGGATTGTGCGGTCGGTAAGGCACTCTGTTTCCCGAAAGTCCGGCAAACGTCAAGCTATCCGCAAGTTAAGAACTTTGCGCGATGTGGCATGCCTCGTTCTTATGCAGAGATGGGATCGAGAGGCATTTTGCATGGGTTTTCGAGCGGTAATTACGGGCATTGGGCTGCGCAGCCCTCTGGGCTGCGACCCGTCGGTCTTTTTCCGCCGCGCGCTGAGCGGGCATTCCGCGATCCGCAAGGTGCGCAAGTTCGACACGAGTGCATTTCCCGTCCACGTGGGCGGCGAAATCGAGGCCCACGAAGAACATCTTCCGCCGGACATGGATGCGCGCGGCCTCACGCAGCCGGCGCGCTGGTGCCTGGGCGCGGCGCTGAGCGCCGTGAAGGACGCGGATCTCGACCTGGCCGCGCAGGACCCCTTCGACACGCAGGTCGTGATGGGCGTGAGCATCTCCTCCATCGAGAGCCTCTCGCAGGCCTGCCTGGCCGACGCGGGCTTGGGCATGGCCCACGCGGCGCCGGAGACGCTGGTGCGCATGAACCCGGCCGCCGCCGCCAACGAGATCAGCCGGGCCCTGAACATTCAGGGCGAGACGGTGAACGTGACGACCGCGTGCTCGTCCTCCACTTCCGCGATCGGCTACGCCGCGCGCCTGATCTGGCACGGCGAGAGCGCCTGCGTGATCACCGGCGGCGCGGACGAGGGCATCTCCCCGCTGTTCCTGGGGCCCTTCGGCAACACGGGCGCGCTTTCCAAGCGTACCGAAGGCGACGGCGTCTGCCGCCCCTTCGACAAGCGCCGCGACGGCGCGGTGCTGAGCGACGCGGCCTGCGTCTTCGTGCTGGAAGAGTACGAACGCGCGAAGGCCCGCGGCGCCCGGATGTACTGCGAGATCACCGGTTTCGGCGCGACCAGCGACGCCTGCTCGTCGTTCAAACTCGGCAAGTCCGAGGAACCGAGCGCGCGCGCGATGGAACTGGCGCTGCGGCGCGCCGGCCGCCTGCCCGGCGAGGTGGACTACTACTGCGCGCTGGGGCTCTCGCATCCGTTCCTGGACGTGCGCGAGACGCGCATGCTCAAGCGGGTCTTCCGCGAGGACGCGCCGAAGGTCTCGGTCAGTTCGATCAAGTCGATGATGGGCCACCCGCTGGGCGCGGCGGGGGCGATCCAGGCCGCCACGGCGGCGCTGGCGATCTCGAACCGGGCCATTCCGCCGACGATCAATTACGAAGAGAAGGACGCGGAGTGCGACCTGGATTACGTGCCCAACGAGGCGCGCGAGCGAAACGTGCGCAACGCGATGATCTACACGCTTGGGACCGGAGGGAGCAACGCATCCTTGGTTCTGTCCGCTTGCTAACAGGAGAAACCACATGGCCGTACAGGAACAGTTTGCGCCTCCCGTCCCCGAACCGATTCCCGAAACCGTCCACGGCATGCTCGCGAGCGGCGACGAGGCCGTCGCGTGGGGCGCGCTCGATTCTAACGTGCGCCTGGCCACCGGGTATCCCGGCACGCCGGCCACCGACATCATGGAAGCCGTGATCCGCAACTACGACGCCCGCCGCACCCGCGCGCACTGGGCCGTCAACGAAAAGGTCGCGTACGAGACCGCGCTCGCCGTCGCCATCGGCGGCCAGCGTGCCCTCGTGGCGATGAAGCAGGTGGGCCTGAACGTCGCGGCCGACGCGTTTATCAACAGCGTCACCGCGGGCGTGAACGGCGGGCTGGTCCTGGCCGTCGCCGACGACCCCGAATGCCACAGTTCGCAGAACAAGCAGGACACGCGCCTTTACCGCGCGCTCTCCGGCACCTTGCTGCTCGAACCTTCCGGCACGCAGGAAGCCTACCTGATGACGCGCGAGGCCTTCCGCCTCAGCGAACGCTTCCGCGTGCCCGTGATTCTGCGCCTGACGCACCGCACCGCGTACGGCTGCGCGCCGCTCAAGCGCGGCCGCGCGGCCGGCAAGCAGGCGCCGTTCGCCTGGCCTAAGGAGCCGCAGCGCTTCTTCATCACGCCCAACGTCTCGCGGCGGCTCTTTCAGCGGCTGGAAAAACTCCAGCGCGAGTTTGGCGAATGCCTGCGGGAGTCGGTGTACTTCCACCGCCGCGACTCCAAGGAGCCGGCGGGCTCCCGCACCGGCGTGCTCTGCGCCGGCATCGGTTTCTCGCTCGCGCAGGAACTCCTGCCGCCCGAGGCCGGACTCCTGAAGGTGCCCGGCGAACCCTTCGCCGAGGACGAGATCGCCTCGTTCGTGGACGCGCACGACCGCCTGGTGGTCCTGGAGGAAGGCGAAGCGCTGCTCGAAGACCGCGTGCGCGGGATGACGCGCGGGCGCAAGACCCTGCTCGGCCGCCGCACGGGCCACCTGGCGCCCGTGGGCGAACTGCGCTTCGAGGAAGTGGACGCGCTGCTCTCCAACCGCGAAAAGCCCGCGCTGCGCGAATCGGTGGAGTTGCCGCCGCGCCTTCCGGAAATCTGCAAGCCCTGCGGGTACCACAAGGTCTTCGGCGCGCTGAAGAACGTGCCGGGGCTCGCGACGCCTTCGGACATCGGGTGCAATTCGCTGGGCGGCCTGCCGCCGTACAGCGTGATGGACGGCGTCTGGTCGATGGGCTCCAGCATCGGCGTGGCCTGCGGGCTGGCGGCCGCGGGGCACGAGCGCGTCCTGGCGATCATCGGCGATTCGACGTTCTTCCACGCGGGCCTGCCGCCGCTGGTGGAAGCGCTGCACCAGAACTACAAGATGACCGTCCTGCTGCTCGACAACGGCACGACGGCGATGACCGGCGGGCAGGGCGTGGCCCACCGCGCCGCCGGCGAGGCCGAACGGCGCGTGGACCTTCTGCGCGTGATCGAGGCGCTGGGCGTGGCGCGCTGCACGCCCTTCGACCCGCACCTGCTGGGCCTCGAAGGCATACAAACGCTGGTCGAAGACTCCTTCGCCGAGAGCGGCGTGAAGGTGCTGGTCTACCGTTCGCAGTGCGGACTCTATTCGCCCGGCTACCACACCGAAAAACCCTGGGCGCTGGCCCCCAAAAGGAACGCAGGCCTATGAACATCGTCCCGGTATTGCCGCCCTCGTTTACGGTCGTGATCGCGGGCATCGGGGGGCAAGGCGTGATGCTGGCCTCGCGGGTGCTCGCCGCGGCCGGCAGCCTGTGCACCGAACACGTCTGCCGCACCGAGAGCCGCGGGCTGAGCCAGCGCGGCGGAAGCGTCTGGTCGCTGGTGCGCTTCGGTTCGCGGGCGCTCGCGCCGGTCTCGGGCGTCTCCTCGGTGGACCTGGTGATCGGGCTCGACGCGCTGGAGGCCGCGCGCGCGGTCCCGTCGCTGAAGCCCACCGGCGCGGTGGTCAGCGACCGGCAGCTCTCGGCGCCGCTGCATCTCTCGCGGGGCTGGTCGGAAGACGCGGCCGAGGCCGAGACGGCCATGCTGCGCGAACGCGTCGAGCGCGGGATTGCACAAGCACACCAGGCGCTGGTGCTGGATGCGCAGGAGATTGTGCAACGCCTGGGGCTGTCCGGCTGCGCCAATACGCTGGTGCTGGGCGCGGCCTCCGCGCTGCTGCCGTTGCCCTTGGCCTGCCTGGAAGCGGCGGTGCGGCACTGCGTCCACGCGGAAACGCTTGCATCCAATCTGCAGGCGCTGAATGCTGGGGCTCGTGAAGCGGAAACGCTGGCGCTGGCCAACGCCACGCGCCCGGCGGTCTGAGCGGAGGCTGTTTATGTCCTCGTTCGCGATCTGGAACCGCTACATGCAGGCCTACGACGTCCTGACCAGGGTGGACGGCTACCGTTCCAACCTGATGGACATCGCGCAGGCCTTAAAGCCCGCGCCCGGGCAGCAGGTCTTCGACGCGGGCTCCGGAACCGGCAATCTTTCCTGCATCCTGGCCGAACTCGGCTGCCGCGTCGTCGCGGGGGATTTTTCTCCCAGCGCCTTGAAGGGCCACCGCCAGAAGGACGCGAAGGCGAACGTGGTCCGGCTCTCGCTCGAAGACGGGCTGCCGTTTCCCGGCGCTTCGTTCGACGCGATCTGCTGCGCCAGCGTCCTCTTCGCGCTGACCAAGCGCGGGTGCGAGAACGCGCTGCGGGAATTCCACCGCATCCTGCGCCCGGGCGGAACGATGGTGGTGACGCTGCCTTCCGTCGGCAGCCGCAATGCGAACCTGCTGAAGATGCACTTCCGCGGGCAGATCAAAAAGAACGGCGCGCTGGCGGGCGTCTGCAAGGGCATGTGCGACACGCCCGGCCTGATGAAGGTGCTCTACTACAACTGGCAGCTTCGCAAACTTCCCGACTGGCAGGGCTTCCACCTGTTCGACGAACCCGAGATACGGAGCATGCTGGGCGCGGCGGGCTTCGGCACGCTGGAACTCCAACGCACGTACGGAAACAATTTCTTTCTCGTGCGCGCCTGGAAGGGCGCCCAGGAGAACGCCGGTCCGGTATGCCATGTTGCGGTTGCCTGAGGGAGGGCTATTCTTAGGGCCATGGGACCGAATGCCCATGTACATCCGCTGTTGCGCTATGGTCCCGGTCTGGTTGCGCTGCTGCTGGCGGCGGCCACGACGGTCGTTTCCGCCCAGGTAAGCATCCATTCGCTCGCCTGGCTGGCCGCGCTCTATGCCGCGTTCTTCTTCTTCCTGATCTCCTTCCGCCGCCCGATCACCGCCGAAGTCCGGCGCCCGTACGCGCTCTACATGGTCACGCTCTGCCTGTACCTCTTCGTGGTATGGGTGCTGCACGTGATGGTGCCGGCCGGCGGCAAGGCATACGTCGTCGAACGCATCCTCTTCTGGACGAAGCACGCGGCCGTCGGCGGCATCTCCATGGCCCCGGCGCTCTTTCATTTCACGCGCGCGTTCACGCGCTCGCAAAGCCGCACGCTGCGCTTCCTGGATTACGCGGGGTGGGCGGGGGCGCTGCTCTTCTGCGGCTTCAACTTTTTCGGCCTGTTCTTCATCGACTACAACTGGAAGGGCGAGTGCTGGTTCCCCACGCCCGGTTCGGTGTATTCCTACTTTTTCTTTTTTACCAGTTTTTACGTAACGCTGAGCATGGCGGTGCCGCTGTACGCGCTGGTCAAGGCGCGCGACCGGCAGCGCCGCCTTCAACTCCAGTATTACCTCGTCGGCGCGGCGCCGATGTGGATCTCGTGCTGGATCAACTTCCTGATCGGGATGGGCTTCAAGCTCTATCCGGCGGGCGGGCTCTTCTTCGCCTTTCACGCCAGCGTGCTGGCGTACGCGGTCTTCCGGCACCGCGTCTTCGACTTTACCGTCGTGGTGCGCCGCGCGCTGCCGTACGCGGCGGTCTCGCTGCTGATGGGCCTGGGCTACGGGCTGCTGGTGATGAGCCTCTCGCGGCTGATCGCCGATCCCACGTACCTGGGCATTCCCTTCGTGGTGGCGATCTCCTTTCTGCTCGTGCCGATGCTCGAGTACGCGCAGCGCTGGGTGGACCGGCTCTTCTTCCGCATGGAAGCCGACCGGCGCAAGCGCCTGGACCGGTTGACGCGCGAGGTCGCGATCACGATCCAGCTCGACGAGGTCGCGCGGCTGGTCGTCGCGATGCTGCGGGAGACGATGGGCGCGAAGAGCGTCACGCTGTACCTGCCCGCGGGCGAGCAGCGCCTGACGCGCTTCTGCACCCAGGACGAGGACTACCGCGCGTACCCCTGGCCCGATTCGGAACGCATGCCCCCCGAGCACGAGGCGCTCTCGGACGCCCCGGGCGTGGCGCGCTTCCGCGCCGGCGGGGGCGGCGCGCGGGCCGAGGCGCTGCGCTTCGAGGAAAGCGACGAGCACCTGCTGGTCCCGGTCTGGCACCGCAACGAGAAGACCGGGTGCCTGGTGATCGCGCCGCGGAAGTCGGGCGAGGCCTACGACGATCCCGACCTCGAGTTCGTGCTGACCGTCTCGGCGCAGACCTCGATCGCGCTGCGCAACGCGCGCGCGTACACGACCATCCGGCAGCTCGAGACCATGACCCGCCGCACGCTGGAAGGCCTGCACGCCGGCGTGCTCCTGGCTTCGAACGACGGCGCCATCGCGCTCACGAATCCCGCCTTCCGAAAGATCGTCTTCCCGCACGCCGAGGGCGCGCCGGCCCTGGCCCACGTGGAGGACGTCGCCCAGGCCGCCCCGGAACTGGCCGCGTGGTTCCGCAAGACCCTGGACCTGGGCCGCGACGCCGAGAACGTGGATCTGGTGCTGGATCGGGAGGAGAAGCGCTTCCTCCTGGCGAGCATGGGCAAGATCGACCAGGAAGGCTCGCGCAGCCTGTACCTGGTGCTGATCCACGACCTGACCGAGTACAAGACGCTGGAAGCGGTGATGCGCCGCAAGGAAGGGCTCGCGCAGATCGGCGAGATGATCACCACGATCAACCACGAGATCAAGAACGTGCTGCAGCCGATCCGCTACCAGTTCCACCGGTTGAACGAGTGGCCGCAGGAGGAGGGCGCCTACCGCCACGGCCTGGGCATCATCTCCTCGCGCTTCCAGTCGCTCGACCGGCTGCTGGCCAATCTGCGCGATTTGGCCAAGCCCCTGGAACTCAGCCCGCGCACGTTCGACATCCGCAAGCTGGTGCAGTCGGTCTGGACCGACATCCAGGCGCACCCCAAGGCGGCCGGCGTCGAACTGAACGTGGGCATCGCCGACGAGACCTCGAGTTGCCGGGCCGATCCGCAGCTCCTGCGGCAGGTGCTCTACAACCTCTTCCACAACGCGGTGGACGCGATGGCCGGACGGGACGGGCGCACGATCTCGATCGTGTCCTCCAATGGGGGGCACGCGTTCTTCCTGAAAGTAAAGGATACCGGGTGCGGCATTCCGCCGAATGCCGTGCGGCGGCTCTTCGAACCGTTCTATTCGACCAAGCCAGGCACCGGAACGGGCTTGGGCTTGTGCATTTGCCGTAAGATCGTGGAGGCCCACGGGGGCACGCTCTCGGTGGCCAGCGAACCCGAAAAAGGCACTGAATTCTCGATCGCCCTGCCGGCGGCGTCTTCCTCACTCAGCTACTCGGCCTAGGGTTACAGGCCGGGTTTTCACGAGTTGCAATTGTTTCCGGGGTCTTGTGCACCGGCCGGTTGAACAATTGCGTGCACAAACCTGCACAATCACCTGCACAGCGGATTGCACAGGAACCGTCGCACGCCTTTTAGGCCGTTGTGCATGACGCCGCCTTATTCACCGCAACTATCCTGCGTTCAATGACTTGAAACCAGGGCAATCAATGGCGCGCTATATGCGTTGTGGTCTGCCATCACCTAGGAGCCGCAACGATGGCGAGTGCCTGGCCGGAATCCACAGACGCGGGGATCTCCACGCTGCCCTGCGACGACGAACTCCTGAAAGTCGTACGCAACCTGGAAGAAATCTGCGACGACCTCGGCCGCTTGGAAGTCGGCGGGGCGTTGATTCACAAGCTCAACAATGCCCGCGCCCGCCTCCTGGCACAGTCCAGGCGGATCGAGGTGTACGCCGTGTCCAAAAAGGAGTGGCGAAGCGATGCCCCCGAAGAGTCCGCAGCCCAAGACGCCCAAGCGTGAAAGGAAGGAAAACGTGCGCTACGTCGAGTTCATCAACTACCGCATCCGGCAAGGCTGGACGCTCAGGGACCTGAGTAAGATCTCGGGCCTCAGCCCCCCCACCCTCTCGCGGCTGGAGCGCGGGCTCTACCGGCCCTCGATGCGCACGCTGGTGCGCCTCCAGACGGCGCTGGGCCTGAACCAGCGGCAGATGGAATCCCTGTTGAGCCTGGAAAAGCTGCACGCGGAGCGCGAGGAAGCGGTGACCGCGGAAGAATCGAAAGCGCTCAGCGCCGTGGCCCTTTTCAGCAAACCCGCCGTCACCAGCCTGTAAGGCCCGTGCCTATCGTATCTATGGACCCGTGCGCCGCGGTCTCTTCGGCCCGAAGCTGGAGACCCGCGGCTATGGAATCTTGGCCGAGGCGTCCTTCAGCGCGTCCAGCTTGCTGAGCAGCGTGGTGCGGGGAATGCCGAGCAGTTCGGCGGCCTTGCCCTGGTTCCCGCGCGTCTTTTCCAGCGCCCAGCGGATCACGTCCAGTTCGAAGTGCTCGCTGACCGAGTTCAGGTCCACGCGGTCGAGCACCGCCAGGTTCAGCACGTAGGGACGGCTGGCGTCCTGGCCCGCGACGCCCTGCGGCAGGTCGCCGGGCTGGATCGCGTCGGCGTGGGCGACCGAGAGCGCGTATTCCATGGCGTGGCGGAGTTCGCGCACGTTGCCGGGCCAGTGGTGCTTCTTCAGGCGCTCGGCGGCGGCCTCGGAGAGTTCCTTGGCGGCGACGCCGCGTTCGGTGGACAGCGTCTCGAGGAAGTGGCGCGCCAGCAGCAGGATGTCCTCGTGGCGGTCGCGCAGCGGCGGCAGGCGCAGCACCAGCACTTTCAGGCGGAAGGCCAGGTCCTCGCGCAGGCGGTTGGTGGCGACCAGCTTTTCCACGTCGAGCTTGGTGGCGCAGATCAGGCGCGAATCGGCCGCCAGCGGCTTGTCGCCGCCGACGCGTTCGAACTGCTTCTCCTGAATCACGCGCAGGAGCTTGCCCTGCAGGTCCATCGGCAGGTCTTCGATGTCGTCGAGAAAGAGCGTGCCGCCGGCGGCCAGTTCCAGGCGCCCGCGGCGGAACTTCCCGCCTTCCATCTCCTGGCCGAAGAGTTCCGCTTCGGCCTGGTCCTTGGGGATGGCCGAGCACGAGACGGTCACCAGCGGCCCCTTGGCCACGGCGCTCTTGTGATGGATCGCGCGCGCCACCACTTCCTTGCCGGTCCCGGTCTCGCCCATGATCAGCACGTTGGAAGGGCTGTTGGCGAACTGGTCGATGGCCTCGAAGACGCGGCGCATCTGCGGGGACTGCCCCACGACGCCGAAGTAATTCGACGCGGTGCCCAGCACCTCGCGCAGGGTCTTCACCTCGCGGCGCAGGCGCCGGTCGGCCTCGATGCGCTTCAGGCGGACCTTCAGTTCCTCGATGTCGAAGGGCTTGATCAAAAAATCTTCCGCGCCGAGCTGCATCGCCTCGACCGCCGACTTTACCGTGCCGTACGCGGTCATCAGGATCACCGTCGTCTCGGGGCTGCGCGCCTTGACCTCCTTCAGGAACTGGATGCCGTCCATCGTCGGCATGCGCAGGTCGGTCAGGACCAGGTCCCACGAGCGGCGCTCCAGGGAGCCGAGCGCCGTGAAGGGCGTCTCGTGCGCCTCGGCCACGTGCCCGGACTCGTTCAACTGCCGGGTGCGCGTGACGCGGCTGATCTTCTCGTCGTCTACAACCAGGATGTTCAGGCTCATGGGGACCCCTAGGTTTGGATGGCCGATGCGAACGGCAGCACGATGCTGAAGACGGTGCCCGCGGGCGCGTCGAGAATGTCCACGC
>JAHCJK010000172.1 GCA_026184295.1 Planctomycetota bacterium | reverse complement strand
AAGCGTACCAGGAACGCGTCCAGGCCACGAACGACCTGGGCGCCCTGCCGGTGGAAGCGCTGCCCGCCATCGAAGAAGAAGGCAAGAAGTGGCGCGCCGACCCCGAGGTCGCCGCGCGCATCGCCGAAGTCCGCCAACGCATGGGCCTGAAGGCGCTGAAGACCAAGGACGAGGTGCTCGCGTACCTGCAGAAACGCATCGAAGCGGCCGCGCGCGACGGCCGCTTCGGGACGGCGCAGTCGGTGCTCAAGGAAGGGCTGGAAAAACTGAAGGACCTGACGCCGGCGAAGGAGTGGCCCGCCACGCAGGCCAAGGTGTACGACGACGCGGGCAGGTTCTATTACAAGGCCGGCCAGGCAGGCCAGCGGAAGGCGTTCTTGGAAGAAGCCGAAAAGATGCTCAGCCGGGCCAACGATGCGTACGAAGAAGCGCTGAAGGCCGAGCCCAACAATAAAGACTTCGAGAATGCCCAGGTCGAATGCAACATGCTGCTCTACGCATCGCGCAAGTACCAGGACCTGCAACGCAGCCCCTAACGGCCCGGCCCCGGAATCAGGTACTCGTGCTTCCGGCCGGCCACCAGGTTCGCGCCGTCCGAAAAGCCTTCGGGCCGGTCCTTCAACTGCGCGGCCATGCGCTTGCGCCACAGGTCCACGCGCGGCGCGTGCGGGGCGGAACGGATCAGGTCGCGGCATTCCTGCGGGTCGGCGGCCAGGTCGAAGAACTGTTCGCGCCCCGTCTGCGTATACCAGATGAACTTCTCGCGCCCGTCGGTCAGGTACTGCACGCCGTCCTCGTTGCGGTAGCAGCCCGCGTGTTCGCCGTGCAGGAACTCGCGCCAGGCCGGCGTCTCGCCGCGCATGATCGGCAGCACGCTGCGCCCGTCCACGCCCTCCGGAACCGGCACGCCGGCGGCGTCGAGCATCGTCGGCATCACGTCCTGCAGGCCCACGACCTGTTCGGCGCGCACGCCGCTCCGGCATTCCATCCACGCGGGCGCCTTGGCCAGGAACGGGACGCGCGCGGACGATTCGTACGCGAACGTCTTCCGGAACATGTTGTGATCGCCGAGCATCTCGCCGTGGTCCGACGTGAAGAGCGTGAAGGTGTCGCGCGCGAGGCCCAGGCGCGCCATCGTCTGCATGAGCCGCGCGATCTGGTCGTCGACATGGTTGATCAGGCCGTAATAGCCGGCGCGGCAGCGCTTCATCGCCGCGGGGTCGATGCGCACGTGGCTCGCGTCGGTCTTCGCGCCGCCGGAACCGGTCAGGGGCGCGCGTGCGTCGGCCCAGTCGCCCACCACGGGCCCGGGCAGGTCCATCTGCATGTAGCGGTCGTAGTAGAGCGCGGGCGGCGCGAGCGGCGGGTGCGGCGCGTGGAACGAGACCTTGAGGAAGAACGGCGCGGTCGGGTCGCGGCGCGTGAGAAAATCGACGGCCTCGTCCACGCACCAGTTGGAAAACGAGAGCCGTTCGTCCAGGTGCGACGGGCGCGCGACCCAGCCGTTGGGATCGATGCCGTGCGCGGCGGAATCGTTGTAAAGCTGGTAGCCGTTGCGCGCGAGGAAGCGGTGGTAATCGTCCTCGAATTCGTCCCGGTGCATCGCGTGCGGCGCGTCGGACCACGCCATGGACTGAAAACCGTAGCGCTTGCGGTTGGGCGCAAGATGCATCTTGCCCACGCAATGCGTCTGGTAGCCGGCCTTGGCCAGTTCGCCCGGCAGCGTGTGCGGCGGGAAGAATTCGTCGTGCCCGCGCATCCCCACCATGCCCGTCGAGACCTGGTTCATGCCCGAGATCAATATGCGCCGCGCGGGGATGCACGACGGCACTTCCGTATAGGCATGGCGGAAGAACGCGCCCTGCCCGCCGAGCTGGTCGAGGTTGGGCGTCGAGAGCACCGGGTGGCCGTCGAGGCCCAGGCAGTCTCCGCGCTGCTGGTCGGTGACGAGCAACAACAGGTTCGGGCGGCGAACGGCCATGCGGATGACTCCTTGCCGGTCGGGACGGGCGGACGCGGCGGACGCGGCGGACGCGGGACCAACGCCGGAGCGCTTAGTCTTCGACGCGGTAGAACGCGCCGGGCTTGCGGACGAATTCCAGCTTGTCGATCTCGGCGACGGCCTCGCGGAAGCGGTCCTCGATCGTATTGTGCGTCAGCATCACGATCGGCACGTCGCCCGACGCGTGCGGCTCCTTCTGGATCACGCTCGCGATCGAGACCCCGAACTGCCCCAGCACCGTGGCGAGCTTGCCCATCACGCCGGGGCGGTCCATGACGCTGAAGCGCACGTAATAGCGGCTGCGAATCTTCCCGAACGGGATCACCGGCAGGTCCGCGCGCGGATTCTGGAAGAACTGGAGCTTCGTGAAGGTCTGCTTCGCGCTGCCGCGCGCCGCGTCCATGATGTCGGCGACGATGGCCGAGCCCGTCGGCATCATCCCCGCGCCGCGCCCGTACAGCATCACTTCGCCCGTCGCGTCGCCGCGGATCAGCACCGCGTTGTTGACGTCGCGCACGTTGGCCAGTGGGTGCGCGAAGGGAATCAGCGCCGGATGCACGCGCATCTCGATGCCGCCGGGCACCTCGTCGGGGTCCGCGCCGGGATTGCGCCGCTTGGCGATGGCCAGCAGCTTCATCGTATAGCCCAGTTCGGCCGCGTAGGTGACGTCCTCGATGGCGATGCCTTCGATGCCGTCCACGTGCAGTTCGCCGAAGTCGAACATCGAATGGAAGGCCAGGTTCGAGAGCAGCAGCAGCTTGTGCGCCGCGTCCACGCCGCGCACGTCGGTGGACGGATCGGCCTCCGCGTAGCCCTTGCTCTGCGCCTCGTACAGCGCCTGCGCGTACGGCGCGCGCCCTTCGATCATGCGCGTGAGGATGTAGTTGGTCGTCCCGTTCAGGATGCCGTGGATCGATTCGATGCGGTTGGCGACCATGCCGTCGCGCACGGCTCCGATCACCGGCACGCCCCCGCAGACGGCGGCCTCGAAGCCGATGGAGGAACCGCTGGCCAGCGCGGCCTCGAAGAGTTCCTTGCCGTGCATGGCGAGCAGCGCCTTGTTGGCGGTGACGACGGCCTTGCCGTTCTTGAGCGCCGCCAGGATCAGCGCGCGGGCGGGCTCGATGCCGCCGATCACTTCGACGACGACGTCCACCTCGGGGTCGTGCACGACGGACTCGAAATCGGTGGTGAGCAGCTTCTTGTCGAGCGCCACGGCGCGGGGCTTCTTCGCGTCGCGCACGGCGATCTTGTGGAGGCGGATGTCGATGCCGGTCTTGTCCGGCAGCGGCGGGGTCGATTCGAGCACGATCTTGGCCGCGCCGGAACCGACGGTGCCGAAACCGAGCATCCCCACGCGGTAGATTTTGCGCGCCGAACCGTTGCCAGCCATAGTCGGGAGAATTTAGACGAGGTTATCGGGAAAGCAAACGCACGGATTGCGCCCGTCGCTAAATCCCCAAGCGGCGCCGGCCTTCCGCCTTGATGGCTGCCATGTCGAGCACCGCCGAGTCGCCCTCGGCCGACTGCTGGAGGCCCCGTTCGAGTTCCGCGCGAAGCCCCGCCTTCCGCTGCTGGCGTTTCTGCTCGGCTTCGATGAGCGCGCGAACATATTCGTCGGCGCTGGCAAAGCCGCCCGCGGATACCTGCGCGTCCACGTAGGGTTTAAGCGATTCGGGAAGCTGCACCGCCAGCTTGCTCATAGCAATCATGCTCGAACTTTTTCGGACCAAGTCAATAGGTGCCAGACTCAGCGCTTGAACGCCTTGCGGCTCTTGCAGGACGGGCAGATGCGGTTGCTCTTCTTGTCCGAAGACATGAACTTCTTGCCGCAGGTGAGACAGTTCACCGTCGCGGGCTTGCTCGCGTGGATGCCTTTGGGCTTTTTCTCGGACATGCGCGGCATTATCCCCAAACGAGGCTGAATTTCGAATGCTAATCCGGTCCCAACCCGGTTCTTACCGGTACGGGAAGCGCGCGTTGAACTTCGTCTTGCCCAGGCCCACCAGCAGTTCGGCCAGCCCGCGCGCCTCGGCCTCGATCACCGCCTGCCCCTTCGCGGCCGACGAGACCCTCGTTTCGCCCCCGGCGCTGACCGGCAGGTACAGGTGCCAGGGGCGCACGAAATCCGCGCGTTCCAGCCCGGGCACCTTGATCTTGCCCAGCGGGTTGTTGCGCAGCTTTTTCGTGCGCACCAGGTCCGGGCGGATCCACATCATCCGCGACGTCTCGCTCTCGCCCGCGTGCTCGCTGGGGAATTCGATGGGCGTCTTGAAGCCGGCCGGGTTCAGCCGCGACGCCAGGCAGACGAAGGGCATCCCGTCCATCCCCGCGATCTCGCGCATCGAGGCCATGATCGCGCCGGGGTTCCCGCCGTGGCCGTTGACGATCACGAGCTTCATCACGCCGTCTTCGCGGCACTGCGTGGCGATGTCGCGGATCACCGTCATCAGCGTGCGGATGCCGATGCGGCAGGCGAAGGGGAATTTGCGGAAGTTCGCGTTGTTGGTGATCGGCAGCGTCGGATACAGGATCGCCTTCGCGCCCTGTTTGTTCGCCGACGCCACGCCCAGCCGCGCGAGCCGCGTCACCTGGTAGGTGTCGGTCCCGTACGGCAGGTGCGGCCCGTGCGGCTCGGTGGAACCGAGCGGCAGCACGGCCACCCGCGGCTTGAACGCGCGCACCTCGTCGATGGTCATCTCTTCGAGCAGCCCCATGAACGCGGGGGCCTGCGCCTGCTTCTTCGCCTTCGCCATGCTCCGCTCCCCCGGATAATCCGTCAGCAGCCGAACTGCCGCAGATGGTGGTCGAAATGCTTGCCGTGTATCAGCCGCCAGTTCTGCATCGTCCGCGCCCCGAACATCGGGTGCACCGTCCGGCGCGACGGGGCCTTTTCCGCCGCCTCGAGAAACCGGTCGAGCGCCGCGTAGAACTTGCCGCGCTCGTGGTCCACCGCGCCCTCGGGCTGCGGCAGAAAGACCGGCGTCACCTTGATCTTGCCCTTCGGCCACGGCAGGACGTGGAAGACCAGCCAGCAGAAGATCGTGCGCGAAAAGAGGGAACTGCCGTCTTCGACGGGCACCTCGGCGAGGCTGATTTCGGTGATGCGGCGCAGATGGCGGAGCATCTCCGAAGGGTTCATCTGCCCCCACTGCCGCGCCGTGCCGTCGGCCAGCCGGTCGAAGCGGGCCTTGTATTCGCCCAGGTTCTCGCGGGTCAGGACGAAACTCGCCAAGCGCAATCCCTCGCGGTTCGCGCGGCCCTCAGGCCAGCGCCTTCTCGTAGCTCTCGCGCGTCAGTTGGGCCGTGCGCGCCCAGGTGAACTGCTTTGCGCGTTCCGCGCCTTTCCTGCGCAGGTCTTTTCGCTCGGCCTCGCCGCCCATCAGCAGGTCTTCCAACATCTCGCGCAGCGGCTGGTAGGGCTTCTCGGCGCTGCGCGTGTAGACGCGCGCGGCCCCGCCGGCCACTTCCACCAGCGCGGGATCGTCGGGGATCACCGCCGGGCAGCCGCACGCGAAGGCCTCCAGCAACGGCATGCCGAAGCCTTCGATGTGCGAATTGAGGACGCACAGATCGGCCATAGTATATAGGAGCGGCAGGGCTTCTTCCGGTACGTATCCGGTAAAAAGGATGTACTCGCGCGCGTTGTGCTCGCGGATCAGGCGTTCGAGCTTCTCCATCCCCCAGCCCATCCGGCCCGCGATCACCAGCGCGTGCGGCAGCTTCTTGTTCATCTTCGCCGCGAAGAAACTCATGATCAGCCCGTCGATGTTCTTCTTCGGCTCGATCGTGCCCACGTACAGGATGTAGCGCTTCGGCAGCTTCCAGCGCTCGCGGGCCTCCTCGAGCCGCTTCGGGATGTGGACGAAACCGAAGGGTTCACCCACGCCCCAGGGCACGACGTCGATGCGCCCGGGCTTTACGTCCAGGCGCTGCTCGACTTCGCGTTTGACCGCTTCGGTCGGCACGAGCACCCTGCGCGCGACCTTGACGCTGCGCGGGAGCATCCGCTTCTGCACGCGCGCGCTGCCCGGCGTCGCGAACTGCGGGTGCGAGAGCGCGATCAGGTCGTGCACGGTCAGGACCGAGGGCAGCGAGAGCATCGAAGGCAGCGCGTAGGTCGGCCCGTGCAGGAGTTCGCACTTATCCTTGTAGCAGCGCGGCTGGAGGCGGAAGTTCCGCCAGATCGTCCGCACGGTCCGCCAGCGCCCCGGGAACCAGAGTTTGCGCACGGCCAGGCCCTGCTGCGCCGGGTCCGGCGGGCCGGCAAAGTCGCTGGGCGCGTAGAGCACGTTCTCGTCGCCGGGAAATTCCGCGGCGTAGGCGGCCAGCATCCGCGCGAGCGCGTTCTGCACGCCGCTGTACGGGCCAAAGAGATGAAGGCCGTCGATGCCGATGCGCAACGCGCCGCGTGCTCCCGTGGGCGAAATGGAAGGCGGAAGAATACCCGCTTGGCGCGCCGCGCGCCACCGTGCCCGGGAACCCGCTTCCTCTTGAAGTGCGCGAAAGTGCGCGTAGGATCGCGTCCGTTGTGGCACCCGCCGCATCGAGGTGCGCCCATAGCTCAATTGGATAGAGTGCAAGCCTCCGGAGCTTGAGGTTGCAGGTTCGACTCCTGCTGGGCGTACCAACTTTTCTCCGCCAGACGATTCAGCCTGTTACGACGGCAGCAGCAGCGTCAGCCCATACTTGGGCGCGGCGGCCAGCAGGCGCTCGATCTCCTCTTTCGTCGGCGGCGCGGCGTGCGTCGCGCCTTCGGGCAGCGGGGCGCCGACTTCGAAGAACATCCGTTCCAGGCCGGCGGGGGCGACCGTGACCAGCATGCGCGCGGGGCGGTCCGACTCGTTCTTGAACGCGTGCGGCGTGCCGATGGGCATGTTCGCGAACGTGCCCGCCTTGGCGACGATGCGTTCGCCCTGGACGGTGAAGACGATCTCGCCTTCGAGCACGTAAAAGCCTTCTTCTTCGCGCCCGTGGATGTGCGGCGGCGGGCCGCCGCCGGGCAGGACGAGCGCCTCGAACAGCGCGTAGGCGCCGTTCGTCTCTTCGCCCGTGGCAAGGAACCGGTAGACATCGCCGACGACGCCGACGGTGCGGCCTTCGGTCGGTCCGGCGAAGCGGGGCGTGCGTTCGGGCTTCATGCCTGCCTGCATATCAGGCCGCGCCAGCGGCGCCACGAAAGAACGTTCGCCGATGCTTCACGCTTTGTAGCGGTAGCACCACACCCAGCCTGCGCCGAGCACCACGTACACGTTGCGCGCCGGGTCGTAGTACGAGATCAGGCGGCCCTTGTGTTCCGGCGTCAGCTTGTCGCCGGTGGGCGCCAGCTTCGTCCATTTCTTCTCGTCGGGGTTGAAGCTCCAGATCGCGCGCGTTCCGTTCTCGAAAAGCAGGCCGTCGCCGGAATGCGTGTCGTAGTACATCAAGCTGCGTGCATCGTGGCCCATGGGCGCCTCTTCCGATTCGCTCACCCGCGTCCAGCCTTGCACGTCGCCGTTCTCGACCTTGGCCGTCCAGGTCACGCAGACCTTCGTATCCTTGACCGGCCCGTTGTGCGCGACCAGCAGCTTGCGCTTCGTGTCGTGGTACACCAGCGTCTCGATCGGCAGACTCTGCCCCTTGTTTTGCGACGCCTTCCAACCGCGCGCGGTCAGGTCGAGCGCCGTGGCGGCCGCGCCGGTGAAGAGCACCGGTTTCTTCAAATCGGAGACATACTCCATCGCCGCGCCGAAGTGCGCGGTCGGAGGCCAGGGCCCCTCGGTCTTCAGCGGTTCCCACTGCTTTTTCTCGGGAAAAAAGAGCCACATCGGCGGGCCCTTGTACAAGTCTTCGGCTTTCGCGCCCACCGCTCCGAGCTTCTCTTTCAACCGGTACGGCGGCCATGCGCAATACCAGACGATCGCCTTCGCGTTCGGGTCGTAGGTGATGCCCCACCACGTGTGCGCGGGATGCGCCGGGCCGCCCTTCTTCGTCCGCAGAAAACCGTCCTGCAGGACCAGCGTCTCCTGGTCGTAGCCGGTGATCTCGCCCGAGTCGTTGTAGTCGGGGACGTACAGCAGCGACCAGGTGTTGGCGGCCAGGTCGTATTCCCACGCGTCGTTCAAGCGATGCGGGGATCGGTGGTTCGCGCCGCAGAAGAAGGCACGCTTGCGGTCTTCCATCCAGGGCATTTTCAGGCTGTAGTCGCGGCCTTCGGGGCCGTACTTCTTCATCTGGTGCCAGCCTTCGGCAAAACGGCCCAACTGTTCGACGATCGTGGGCGCGGGGAGCAAGCAGGCTTCGTTGGCCTTCAGCTTCGCGATCTTTTCCAGAAGCTCGGGCTTGGGGGCCAGGGCCGAGTCGGGCGTTGCCTGTTCCTCGGCCAGGGCGCTGACGGCCAAGACCGCCATGCAGACGGCAGCGGCTGTTCGAACCATGGTACCTCCTGGATGCCCGGCGGGTTACTTGCTCAGCTCGACGATCTTGTCCGCGAGCAACTGGCGCCAGTAGTCCATCTTGCTGGCCTCGCGCCCTTCTTCCCAGAAATCGTTGACCAGGTCGCGCCCGCCCTGCCCGCGGTTCTCGATCGTCTCCTTGCGAATCTGTTCGATCAGCGGGGCGATGTCGGCGCCCTTCAGCTTCGCCAGCGCCTTGGCGGTCTCGAGGTAGCGGCGGTCGTCCCACGCCTCGCGAATCTCCTCGTACGTCGGCGTCAGCACCGTCTCGTACGGCGAATACCACGCGTACTGCCAGTTGCTGCCTTCGCTGACGTCGAAGCGTTTGCCCCAGTTGTAGGCCCAGCAGAGCGACCCGCGCGAATCCCACGCGGCGAAGTAGAAGCCGTAGCCGTACCGCCGGCTCGCGCCGCCGCCGTACTGCCAGAAGATCTTGCCGGCCTTGCGGACCTTGTCGCCGAGTTCGTGGTCTTCTTCGATTGCGTTGGTGCAGACCAGGTCCACGTCGGGGATGAAGATTTCGCCCACGCGACCGTTGTACCCGTGGATGTTGCGCTCGAAATTGCGGTGCATCGAGACGTACACCTTGCTTTCCGGCGCGGCCTCGTGCATCAGCGCGCACGCGGCCTTGAAGTGGTCGCGGATCCACGGCCCGCAGCCGATCGCGAACTTGCGGTTCGCTTCGGCCCTGGGTTCGGGGTAGCACCACTTCGCCGGCTCGTCGAAGGGCGTGAAGATGAGTTCCGGCCACTCTTTTTCCTTCGCGTGCGCGGCGACCTGGCGCATCCACTCCTTATAGTGTTCCGCGACATCGGGCAGGATCTTGCCGCGCTGCTCCGCCGTCGCCATCTTGGCCATGAAATCGTTCTTCGGGCCGACCATCGTGCCGTACAGGTCGCGCTCGATGCTCAGCGTTTCGGGGTAGCCGTTGGGATTCCCGCCCAGGAACCAGACCATCGTCTTCTGCCCGCTGGCCTTCGCCTGCGCCATCCATTCGTCCAGATACGTGAAATCGAGGACCAGCTTGCCGTCTTTCTTTTCCATGCCCGGCTGCACGCCCGCGAACCAGATGTTCACCGCGTTGTGGTTGTGCTCCAGCATCGTGCGCATCTCGGAAATACTCGCCAGACCCGTCACGCAGCCGCCCATGCGCAGGCCGGCCTCGTCCATGGTCAAGAGCGCGATCGGCAGTACCTCGACCTTCAGCGGCAGGACGGCCTCGGCGCCGCCGGCCTTGACGGTGATCTTGCCTTCGTACTTGCCGGGCTTGCTCGCTTCGCCCAGCGTCTTGATCGTGAGGTAACACCAGCCGCTCTGGCCCTTCTTGATGCTCTGCGGGAACGCCTTCCACAGCCGCTGCGGCGACCAGACCCACGCGTCCTTGCCCTTGGGAAGGAGCGCGTACTCCGCGGTGCGGCACTGAATCTCGCAGGCCAGCGTGCCGGCCTCGCCGGTCAGTTCGGAGACGCTGTACGTGACGCCTTCCAGGTCCTGTTGCGCGTAGATGCCGAACGCCGCGGGTTCGAACTCGTTCCGCGCCATGCGCGCCCGCACGGCCGCGCCGGCCTCCTTGGCCTTGGGCGCGCTGTTCGGGTTCACGTTGTCGTAGTACGCGCGCGCGAACGGCACGAACGGCTTGTCCTTGAACGCCTCGGGAATCTCGGGCGTCTCGTCCGGGCCCGGCTGCACGGCGGACTTGGCCTTCTCGGCCTGCGCCTTCTTCACCCACGCGCGCGTCTCGGCCTCCCAGCGGTCCTGGTCTTCCGGGAGCTTCGCTTCGCGGATCACGATCTGCTCGACCGCCAGGTCCGCGGGCGCGCGAAAGGCGATCTCCGCGGTGCGCGTGTCCTTGATGACGCGAATCAGGTCCCAGCTCAGCGGCGCCTGCGCGACCTTCCACTGCCCGTCGGCCTCGCCGCCGAACCGATGCAGTTCGCTGCGGCCCGCGTACGAACCGAGCGCGCCGAAGCATTCCAGGCTCGCCGGCGAAGGCAGGTCGTCCTTGAAGGTGATCTCGAGCGTGTAACGCGTCCCGTCGGCCGGGCGGACGCCTTCGCCCCACCACGCGGGCACCTGGATCGCCGCCGCCTTGCCCTTCAGCGCCGAACGGTAGACGCGTTCGCCGTCCTTGGCCTCGGCCGCCCAGGTCTCGGCGTTCAGGTCTTTCAGTTCCGCCGGCCGGACGGTCAGCGGCAAGGCCTCGCTGCCCCACGCCACCCCCAGCCAAAGCACCCCCGCCAAGACCCCAGCAAACACCCGCATGCGCTGCTCCTTCGTATAAACTCATTGAAATCAAGGGTGAACAGTGACACTATAATGTCTATACACCTTTGCGAAGGTCCCGCCACCGGGATTCTCCACGGATTCTAATACTGGTCTTAGAACTTCGGCAGGCCGAACGGCTCGGGGCTCTTCTCGTCCCAGGTCCAGGCGAGCGCCTTCAACGGATGCGCGCCGGCGTCGATCGCTTCGCGGGTGACGGCGAGCGTCTCGCAGAGCGCGCGCATGGCGGGCGCGTCGCCGCGCTGCATGCGGAAGGTCTCCTGCTTGCGCATCGCCTGCGCGAGGTCTTCCGGCAGGCCGTCGGGAAACGCGAGTTCCACGAGCCATTCGTTCGCGGATGCGGAACCGGAGGGTTCGGCGGGAATCTTGAGCCAGACGCGGGCGCGCGTGCGGCCGTCGTAGCCCGCGGGGTAAACGCCCATGCGCGCGATCACGCGCAGCCCCGGCGCGAACGGACCCGGCAGCGGCGTCGGCGGGCGGCGCGTGCGCAGGCCCAGGTACGCGAAGAAGCCGAGGTTCACCACCGTGAACCAGACCACGATGCCGCCGGCGGTGACGAAGAGTTTCCCGGTCGCGGCGCCGTAGGCGATCAGCGCGCCGAGCCCGCCGGCCAGGACCACGAACCAGATCGGGCGGCTCCAGTCGAAGCCTTTCAGGCAGAGGCGCCAGCGGAACCAGTCGTGCCATTCCTGCGCGCGCCATAACGCAATGCGTTTCTCCGCCGCGTCGGGAGGCAGCGGCGGTCCGGGCAGGCGTTCGAGGGCGTTCGCCCATGGTGCAGCGGAGTCGTGGACGGCTAATCCTCCAGAATTCGTGCGCATGCAATGAAGTAATGCGGCTTGGGTTAATGTCAAAGCACGGTGTTAGGGTCGATGGTGCACGCTGGAAGCGCGGAAAAGGAATGGTATCCTTCCGTGCTGAAATAGACGCCGAGTTCGCTCGTGTCGCGAGCGGAACGGGGGACCCGAAGATGTCGGGGTGAATCCCGCGCCTGGCAGGATGGCGCGGGAAGGGAACCTGGAATCCCTAACCCGTCAGCTAACCTCGTAGGCCATTTTCAGGGCGCGCTCAGCAAACGACCCCGCCCTAGTTTCGGACTTCGAGGCCAGACCCAGAACCTCGTTTTCGCCTGATCCTCAGGCGCGAGGCCGCATCGTGCCGCCCGGTCTCCGGCCGGCGCCGCGGCTTCGTGGCCTGCGCACGCCCGCGCGCACGCGCGGCGCGGCGGAACGGGTCCGTTCCGAGCGCAGGCCCGCAGGAGCTTCTTCCACATGCACGCTTCCGGTGAACGCCCGCGCGAACTGCGCTGGTACCATGCCGCCGGCATGCTCTTCGGCGACTGGGGCACGTCGCGGCTCTACGTCCTCGGCATTGCCTTTGTGCTCTCGGGCCACGCGTCCTTCTGGTACGTGGCGGCGATGTGCGCGCTCGTCACGCTCGTCGGCTTTGCCTACACGATCATCTGCGCGCACTTCCCCGACGGCGGCGGCGTCTACTCCGCGGCCAAGCACCGTTCGCGCACGCTGGCCGTGGTCGGCGCGCTGCTGCTCGTCGCGGATTACGTCATCACCGCCGCGTTGAGCGCCTACGAAGGCTTCCGCTACATCCTGCCGCAGGGGACGGACTCGCGCGTGGCGCTGTACGCCGCCATCGCCTCCATCGCGGCCATCGGCGCGGTGAATTACTACGGCCCGCGCCGCAGCGGGCTGATCGCGCTGGTCGTCGCGATCGCAAGCGCCGTCTGTTACTTCGTCATCGGGCTCTTCTGCCTGCCGAGCGCGGGCCATGCGGTGATCGAAGCGCCGCGCGGGCCTCTGGGCTCGCAGTGGAGCCATTTCGTGAACGTGATCCTGGCGCTGAGCGGCGTCGAGGCCATCGCCAACATGACCGGCGTCATGGCCGAACCCGTCGCGAAGAACGCGCGCAAGGCGATCCTGCTCGTGCTGCTGGAAGTCGTCGTGCTGAACCTGGCGATGGCCTACGCGATGAACGCCATGACCCAGTACCACGACGTGGACATGGCGCACGCCGACCCCTCCGCCTGGGAAGCGTCCGCGCTGGAGAAACTGCCGGAAGAGCAGCGCGCGCGCGCCGCCCTGCAGAAGGAAGACCTGCAGGACCACATGATCAAGATTCTGGCCGAGCACTACGTGGGCAAGGGCTTCGCCGTCGTCGCGTCGATCCTCTTCGGGCTGCTGCTGCTTTCCGCCGCGAACACCGCGATGGGCGACATGGTGAGCATCCAGTACCTGATGAGCCGCGACAAGGAACTCCCGTCGGCCTTCACCAGGCTGAACGTCCACGGCATGCCGTGGGTCGGGCTGATCACGGCCATCGCCGCGCCGGTCTGCGTGCTCCTCGTGGTCGGCAATAACCTCGCGATGCTCGCGGACCTGTACGCCATCGGCGTCGTCGGCGCGATCGCGATCAACCTCGGCGCGTGCGGCACCAACCTGCAACTGGACCTGAAGCGCTGGGAGCGCGCGATGCTGCTCTGCGTCGGCGTGGTGGTGACGCTGATCTGGTTCACCATCGCCGTCGAAAAACCGCGCGCGCTGCTCTTCGCCGGCATCGTGCTGGTGCTCGGGCTGCTCGCGCGCAACGTCGTCAAGACCGCGCGGCAGCGCTTCGAGGCCGTCACCGTCGCGGTGGTGGAAAAGATCGAGGCCACCACGTCCGCGCTGCGCGCTTCGATCCCCAGCGCGCAGTCGCGCATCCTGGTCGCTTCGCGCGGCGGCAACGCCAAACTGCTGAACTTCGCCATCTCCTACGCGCGCGACCGTGGCGCCGCGATCTATCTGCTCTTCGTCCGCGAAGTCACCCTGACTTTCCGCGAGCGCGAAGGCAAACTGGGCAGTGACGAGATGACCATGGAGAACGATCCGGAAGCGATGCGCATCTTTTCCGACGCGCAGAAGGCCGCGGGCGATGCCAAGGTCCCGCTCGTCCCGATCTACGTCGTCCACGACTCGCCGCCCGAGATGATCCTCGATTACGCCGCCCTGATGGGCGTGGACGCCGTCCTCATGGGCGTCTCGCAACGCGGCGCCCTCTACAAGACCCTGCGCGGCGACATCCTCCAGGAAGTGACCCGCTACCTGCCGCAGAACATCCCGCTGCTGATTCACGCGTAGGCGCGTGGGGTTTGGGGTTTGGAGTTCGGGGTTCGGAGTTCGGGGTTTT
>JAHCJK010000171.1 GCA_026184295.1 Planctomycetota bacterium | reverse complement strand
TTGCTCGGCCGAGCCGCCGCAGGCTTGCGATTGGAATCTTTGGCGCCCGGTTTGGCCACACCGAGGCGATGCGATGGTTTTCTCGCTGGAAGCGACACGTTGAAGTCCCCCACGAAGTCGGCGAAGGACTTGTAAACTTACCAAAGCTCCATGCGTAAGTCGAGAGGGTAATTGAAGTTGATTGCTCGAACGTACGCCTTGCATGCTCAAATCCGGGTACCCGCATTGCACGAGTGCCGCACACGAAAATAATATGAAACAAACGGAATCGCATGAGGTGCGTTATGGATGCGAAGAGATTTCCCATCCTCCCACCGAGAGGCCTTTCATGCCCAACCTCATGCACGAGGACGTGCTGGTCGAGGCCGTCGCGCAGCAGGCCTCCGCGGTTTTTGACGGCGAAGCCGTGGTTCTGCAACTCGAACAGGGCATGTACTTCGGACTCAACGAAGTGGGCACGTTTATCTGGGAAGCGATTCAGACGAGGCACTACAGTCTAAAGGAGTTGTGCACCGAGGTGGCTCGCGTGTACGACGTGGACCCCGCCGACTGCCAGGACGATGTCCAGGCCTTTGTCGATACGCTTCTCGAAAAGGAACTCATCCGGGTCATTCATGCACAACCCGTCTGACCGGCACGCGGTCCGCGTCGAACTCCCGCTTTGCCTGCACGCATGGCTGGTGGGCCTGTGGGTCCGGCTCGCGCTCTGGTTCCTGCCGCCCTCCTCTTTTATGCGCATGCTCGAACAGGAATGCCGGGTCCGCCACGCCGGCCCCCGGGGTCCGGTGGCGACCCGCGAGCAGCTCTGCGCGGCCGTCCTTTTCGCGGCGCGTTTTATCCCGGGCAGCAGCTGCCTGACCCGGGCCTACACGGGACGGCTCCTCATGGCGCGCTATGCCATCCCGGCGCTGGTGCATGTGGGTGTGCGCAAGGTGGAAGGGCGCATGGAATCCCACGCCTGGCTCGAAGCCGACGGTCACATCTGCCTGGGCAATATCGAGATTCAAAGCTACACGAAGCTTTTCTAGGGTTCGCTCGAGAGGCCCATGAGCGACATACTGGGATGTCTGCGTCTGGACGGCATGGCACCCGATCGCAGCGAATGCGAGCGGATGCTGGCGCTGTCGATGCACCGCGGCCCCGACGATTGCGGCCTGTGGTCGCACGGGCCCGCGGCGTTTGGCCATGCCCAGTTCCGGTCCACGCCGGAAGCGATCGCCGAGACGCAACCCCTGCAGGATCCAGCCGGCCAAGCGGTGATCGTGTTTGACGGCCGCGTGGATAACCGCGCCGACTTGAGGAACGTCGTCCAGGCCAACGGCGGAACGCTGCGCGACGCGTCCGACGCCGAACTGGTCTTGCAGCTTTGCCTGCAACTGGGCTCGGACGCTCCGAGCCGGATCATCGGCGACTTTGCGTTTGCCTTCTGGGACGTGCGCGCGCGCAGGCTCCTTTGCGCCCGCGATCCCATGGGCCTGCGCCCGTTCTATTACCATCTCGACAAAAGCGCCTTCCACTTCGCCACCGAACTCCCCGCCCTGCTCAGCCTCCCCGGTCTGACTCTGGCGCCCAACGAAGGCATGGTGGCCGAGTACCTGGCGTGCCGAATCACCAGCCATGCCGAGACGCTGTACGCCAACGTCCTGCGACTCCCGCCCGGCCACCTGCTGTGCTTGGACGACGGCGGCGCGGTGCTTCGGCGTTTCTGGCAGCCCGATCCCAAGAAGACCCTTCGCTACCAGGATCCGCGCGAATACGCCGAACACTTCCAGGCGCTGTTTGAGGAAGCGGTCCGCGCGCGGCTTCGCAGCACGACGGACATCGGCATCCAGCTGAGCGGAGGGCTCGACTCGTCTTCGGTCGCGTGCACGGCGCAACTTCTGGCCAAGAAGGAAACGGCGCCGGCGCTGGAGATGCTTTCGCTCGTCTTTCCCGGCCAGGCATGCGATGAGCAGTCCTACATTCAAGACGTGGTGCAGGCGCATGGGATGAACGCACACCCTTTCCGCCACCTCCGTCCCACCATGGATTTCTGCGGACAATGGGCCCGGCGCTTTCGCGACTTCCCCGGCCACCCGAACGGCCTGATGTTCGAGCCCGTATGGCAATTCGTTCGCGAACGCGCCCTGCGGGTCTGTCTGGCCGGCACGGGCGGCGACGATTGGCTGCAAGGCGCGGATTCGGCCATGCGGCAGGCGGACTGCCTGCGCCACGGCCGTATGCTGAGTTTTATCGGCGCGTTGCTCGAAAACCCCGGCGAGGCGCTCGCGGCCCTCAAGCACGTCCTTCGGCCCAACCTGCCGCCCGCATGGCTGGCCCGTTGGCGCCGGCGCAACGCCACCGCAAATCTGCCCGCATGGCTGGACAAGGATTTCGTTCGCCGCACGAACCTGGAAGATCGCATCCGCGTGCCGTTGCTGACGCAGGCGACCAACGACTACGCGTGGGACTACCATTACCAGACGGGGACCGGCGCCTGGCAGGTGCATGCGCTGGAATGCGAAGAACGGTGCGCGGCCTGGCACGGATTTGAATACCGGTATCCCTTCCTCGACCGCCGCCTCGTGGAATTCAGCCTGGCGCTGCCGGAGAGCCAGCGCGGGAACCGCGGCGAGACGAAGGTCGTCCTTCGGGAAGCCATGCGCGGCCGGCTGCCGGAACGCGTTCGAACTCGAACGGACAAAGCGAGCTTCGAAGGCCCCGTGCGCGATGCGCTTCGCATGGCGTATCACGAGACCGCCGGCCTGGGCGCGCTTACGGCTTCGCGCGGATGGACGCTGGAATCCAGCGGGCTCCAGGCCTTCGCCCGCGTGAACGAGTCCGAGCCGGCCGGCATCACGAGCGAGCAGCTTTGGGAACTGTGGATGTTGCTGGGCATAGAAACCTGGCTGCGGCATGGATTGAATCCCGGGCACCCCGCCCCTAAGCTGGGCAAGGTACGGTTAACCGCCGGGTCGGGCAGTTGGAACTCCAGGAGCTGAGCATGCCTTCGCCGCAGAACGACCTCCCGTCCAAGGACCCTAAGGACGAGAAGGAACCGGAGAAGAAGAAATACCGGAAGCCCGGCTTGGTTTCGTACGGCAGCCTGGGCAAACTGACGCTGGGCGGCGGCACCGAGCCCGTCTTCGACGGCAACAGCGGCATGGCCATGATCAAGAATTGACGCCGAGCTTCGGCCCGTCCATGAGCCTCACACCGACCTCCACGCAGAACTCGATCAAAGAACACAAGCGTTACCTGCAGGATTCCAGGCGCCTTCGGCAGTACGGCGCCGCGCTCTCCAAAATCATCTCGCCGGGAGCGGTCGTGGTGGACCTGGGCGCGGGCACCGGGATTCTGGGCCTGCTGGCGCTGCAATGCGGAGCGGCGAAGGTCTACGCCCTCGATTCGACCGGCATGCTGGAAGTCTGCCGCGCGGTGGCCGGCGCGAACGGATTTGGAGACCGGGTGATTCCGCTGCGCGGCCAATCCCGCGATCTAGAACTTCCCGAACGAGCCGACGTGGTGGTGTGCGATCAACTGGCGCCCATGGGGTTCGAGGCCGGCTTGATCGAATGCCTGGTGGACGCGAAGCAACGCCTGCTGAAACCAGGCGGGCACCTGATGCCGCGCGCCGTTCGCTTCTACCTCGCGCAAGTGACTTCCCCGCGTCTGTACGCTTCGGTCTCCTGCTGGGAGACGTCCGTCGGCTCTCTTGCTCTTTCGGGCGTGCGATCCTGGGCGGCCAACAGCCTGTACTGGGAAGACGTGCGCCCGGATGAACTGCCCCTGCCGCCCCAGCTCGCGGGATGCGTCACCCTTGCGGAAGCCGTGCCGGCCACCTTGGAACTGGCGGCCGCCTGGACCGCGGGCATGTCCGGAGTCATGCATGGGTTGGGTGGATGGTTTGAAGCGGCGCTGACGGAAGACGTGGCGGTGACCAACGGTCCGCTTGCGAAGGAGCCCATCGACCGGGAACAAACGTTCTTACCACTGGAGTCCCCTCTGGATTTCTCGGCCGGCGACCGCCTTTCCGCGCAGGTGCGGATTGTTCACGAACAACGCCTGGCCTTCTGGCAAATCGCATGCGATCGTGTCGACGGAACCCGCGAGGTCCGCCGGCAATCGACGCTGCAGGGCATGTTTCTCGGCAAGGAAGACCTGGGCAAGATGCGCCCGGACTTCCAACCGAAGCTCACCGCAAAAGGTGCGGCGCTGAAATCGGTGCTCGAACTTTGCGACGGCGGGCACGCTTTGCGTGAGATCGAGGCCGAAGTGCTGCGGCGGCATCCAGAGGCCTTTCGGTCGAAGGACCACGCCGCGGTGTTCGTGGCCGAAGCGCTCAGCCATCTTTCCCGGTAGGCATCCAGGGTCCAGCCTTGCCCCATTACCGCATCTACCATCGCATCCTCCGCTGCAACGAAGCGCTGCCGGAATTGCCAACGGCGAGGTCCGCGAAACCCTACTGGGACGTACGGTTTGAACCGCTCTCGGATCCCAAGCTGCCCAAGGACGCGTGGTATCACACGTGGCGGCTGCCCAACGGACGCATCGCGATGAAAGCCGCGCGCGTGGGACGCGCATTCTTCCTGTATTTTCCGAAGCTGGGCCGGTTCCTGGTCTCGGCGCGCGGCCATCGGATTGTCGTCTCGGGTGAACGCGGCATCGAGCGCCGCGTCCTGCGCCATTTGCTCCTGGATCAGGTGATCCCGTGGAGTCTAAGCGTGCGAGGCAAGCTGGTCGTCCACGCCGGCGCCGTACAGGCTCCCGGCGGCGCGGTCGTGTTCGTAGGCGATGCCGGACGCGGCAAATCGACCCTCTGCGCCAGCCTTGCGAAACAGGGTTGGCCCGTCCTGACAGACGACGGCGTGCTCATCGAACGGAAGAAAGATACGCTCACCCTCGTTCCCAGTTATCCCGGCATTCGCCTATGGCCCGACAGCGATCGTGCCATCCTGGGCGCTTGCGCGTCCCGCACGCGCAACCAAACGCGGGCAGGGAAACGTCGCCTGCGGAGCCGTGCATGGTGCGCGACCGGCCGGATCAGCGCCGCCAGCATCGCACGCATCTACTTCCTCGAACGTCCTTCGCGGGGAACGTCCGGGAATCAGGCCGTATCGATGGAGAAGCCCACCGCCGCCCAGGTGTTCATGGCGCTGGTCCGCCAGACCTTTCGCCTGAATCCGACCGACCCCAAGGCCATGCTCCGCGAATTTTTGGTGCTCAAGGCCATCGCCAGGCGCCCCGTCTTTCGAACGCTTCGCTATCCCTTGGAATACAAGCTGCTCCCCCGCATTCACCACGTGCTTCGCAGCGATCTGGATGGACGGTGCTCCTGAATCTCGCGTTCGGTAATTTACATGCCATAAATCGCATCCATTTTCGCAGCATTTCCGCGCGGGGGCGCTCTATATAGTTGTACGTGAACATACTATTTTCACCTGCTTTCAGCTTGCCATTGAAACCCGCTTCGCGTCTATGGGAGATACGGCGATGCATCTGATCCTTGCGGTGTTCCTCCTCCTTTCAGGAGTCCTTGCGATGGCGGCCGAAGACACGCGTCCGGTTCACCCGATTCCCAAGCTGAAGGAATGCGCCGTGGACGGCCAGGGCTCCGACTGGGGCGACGACGGCCTGCGCGTGCTCGCGTTTTCGGAGGACGGCGTCGAGGCCGCCGATCCGCGGGTGCTGAAGGCGTCCGCGCGCGTCGCCTGGGCCGAGCGCGGCCTCGCGGTGCTCGTGGACGTGGACAGCAGCGCCGAATGGAACGAGAGCAATGCCGCGCGCACGGCGTACGAGGCCGACTCGGTGGAACTCTTCCTGCGCGTCGGCGGGGAAGGCAAGCCGATGGTCCAGCCGATCGTTTCGCCGGGCATGGCCGCCAACCAGCCCGAACTGCGCACGTACGTCTGGGACTACCGCGGCAAGCTGGCCGACTGGAAGGACGTGCCGATGTCGGTGGAAGCCGCGCGCGTGAAGCGCGAAGGCGGCTTCACGCTCGAAGCGCTGATCCCCTGGTCGAACCTGAAGTACGAGGCCGCCGCGGGGGCCGAAGTGGAATTCCGCGTCAACGTGAACAAGCGCCTGCCGGGGCTGGGCCGACGGCAGTTCGTCTGGCGCGAAGCCGGCGGCCAGGAGTTCCACCGCCTGCAACTCGCGGATCGCGCGGGCGCGCCGGTGCGGCAGGCCGGCTGGATCGTCTCCGATCCGGCGCGGGGCCTCTGCGCGAACGTGATCGCGCCGGAAGAGTCGGCGGGCCAAAAGTTCCGCGTCCTGCGCGGCGGCAAGGAGATCGCCTCGGCCGAACTGCGCGCGGGACCGGGCCGGTCGCAGGGCTGGCTGGCCCTTCCCTTCGACCTCGCCGACGGCACGCCGCTCACGCTGGCCCTGGGCGAAACGAACCTCGGCAGCGACGCGCCGGTTCATCCGCGCCAGTCGCTGCAGGACCAGATTTACCTCTCCGGGCGCTACGGCGGCCGGCGCGGCGGCGGGCAGGCCGAAGTGGCCCCGCAGGTCGATGCGGTCTTCAGCGGCACGGCGCTGCCGGCCGTCCGCCCGGGCGATGCGCGCCTGATGGCGCTGGCCGGGGTGCTCGGCTTCGAAACGAAGTGGTTCGACGAAGGTTTGAACGAAGCGACCAGCGCCGAGAAGCCCGGGCGCTACGCGGCGGTGATCACCGTCAAGCTGGACGGCGCGGAACCGATCCTTCTATATCGCAACGCCTGGCGGATCGACGCCGACGCCGACAAGATCGGCGCGGCCGTCGCCGAGGCTCTGAAGGCGCCCACCGAAGGCGGGCGCGCGCTGAAGGCGCTGGGCGAGTCGGCCCTGAGCGCGCTGGCCGACCGCGCGGACCTGCCCAAGACCTTCGCCGCCGCGGCCGCGAACGAGAGCGCGCGAGCGGACGCGTTCGAGCGCCTGTGGTGGCACAAGCTGCGCACGAAGCTCGGCACGCAGACCAAGTACGAGTACTTCCGCACGCTGCCGAAGGGCTACGACGACGACAAGGAAAAGCGCTGGCCCGCGATCCTGTACCTGCACGGCAGCGGCGGGCGCCTGCCGCGCGACTACCAGCCGATGGAAAAGCGCAACGCCAACCGCGACCTGGCCGGCTGGGCGATGGGCAAGGGCACGGTGCCGTTCGTCATTTATTCGCTGCAAAGCTTCGGGGGCTGGGAACCGCCCGCCGTCATCGACACGCTCGAAAAAATCCTGAAGGAAGACCGCATCGATCCTGATCGCGTGATTGTGATGGGTTTCAGCATGGGCGGGATGGGCACGTGGGCCTGCGCCTGCGATTACCCCGACCGCTGGGCCGCCGCCGTGCCGTTGGGCGGCCGCGGCGACCGCGCCGGCGAAGTGGACCGCGTGAAGACGCTGCCGGTCTGGGTCTTCAACGGCGACCGCGACACCACGACGACGCTCGCCGACGCCGAAAAGATCGTGAACGCCCTCAAGGCCATCCAGGGCAACGTGAAGCTGACGGTCCTGAAAGATGCCGGCCACGGCGAGACCCAGAACGGCGCCTTCGAGACCGAAGGCCTGTGGGAATGGCTGGGGGCGCAGAAGCGGAAATAGGGCAGGAATCAGGATACAGGATTTAGGATTTAGATTTAGGATTCAGGATACAGGATACAGGATACAGGGTCAGGATTCGGGTTACGGGATACAGGATTCGGGATGCAGGGTCAGGAATGGGTTACAGGATACAGGGTACAGGATTCGGGATTCAGGAGACTCTGTAGCAATCACTGGCGGTGTGGTTTTGGGCTGCTTGCTGGTTTTCGTTTGTTTGGAACGTGGTTCTCTGTGTTTGGATTTTCCGCGCAAGCGCGGTCGCACGCCGCTTCGCATACGCTCCGCAGCATGGCACCTGCGACGGCTCGAATCTACAAGCACCGCTGCTGCATCCGCCGGAACAGGCAGGCGTCCCGCCTGTCCGTCCTTGCCCTGCGCCTACAGGTCCAAGCGCGGCCAGCGCGCCGTGGTAGCGCCGGCCTCTGGCCGGCAGTGTCGCCGGCGTCCCCGCCGGCACGGGTTGTGGTGCAGACCTCCAGGTCTGCACGCTCCTTAATTGTCTTCAACGACACGAAGGCCGGCGGGACGCCGGCGACACTGCCGGCGAGGACGCCGGCGCTACCACGGCACGCCGGCACGCGCGTGCCGGCATGGGGACGCAGGGCAAGTTCGGGGCGTGCGGGCGCGGGGCAAGCTACAGACAGGCGGGACGCCTGTCCCACATACTTCACAACGGCTCGCGCTCGCGCGCCGCGGCTGTTCCCTGTTCACTGACCCTCTGTTCTCTGTTCTCTGTCCTCTGGTCTCTGTCTACTGTTCCCTGGCCTCTGACCCCTGTTCCCTGACCCCTGTCCTCTGTTCCCTGTCCTTTTCCCCGATTCAGGATTCAGTGAAAGTGCAGCGCGTTCGCGCTGCTGCTCCCATAAAAAAAGGATGCGGCGAAGCCGCTCACTCCCCGAATCCTGAATCCTAAATCCTGATTCCTGTAACCTGATTCCTAAGTCCTGGGCCGTTCGTTCGTCTGGCGCTTCCGTGCCTCGATCCAGCGATGCAGGCCGTCCTTGAGCAACGAACGATTCTGTTTGCCGTAGGGCGCGGGTTTGTGGCTGGGCAGGCTCATCTCGCGCAGGGTCTGCTGGATCTCGCGGCGCGCGACGAGTTCGTGAATCACGTCGTCGGTGAAGGGCTGCCCCGAAAAGTTCATCGCGTCGGCCTGCTTCTTCACCGCGCGCTGGGCCAGCAGCAGGTCGGCGGTCAGGATCAGGTCGCCGGCCTCGGCGTGTTCGACCAGCCAATTGTCCGCCGCGTCGAAATCCCCCGGCACGACCTCCATCTTCGCCGCGGCATTGGACGCGATGGCCCCGATGGGCGCATTGGCGACGAAGACGGGCACCAGCCCGTGCCGCTGGCAGACGAGCAGGATCTCGTCCTTGGCCGGACACGCGTCGGCATCGACGAAGACGGTCATGCGTGGGTACGTTCGGCCAGAGCCTTCCGGCGCTCGGCGAGGCGCTTGCGCCTGGGTCGTGCCGAGCCGTGCAGGACGCGCAGAAAGACCTTCGGTTCTTTGGCCGCGACCTTGAGCAACGAGCGCGCCGGGCCATCCGGAACGGTGCGCCCTTGCTCCCAATTCTGCAGCGTGGACGTCGGCACGCCGATCAGGTGCGAAAATTCAGGCTGGGTGAGGCCCAGTCGGGCGCGGGTCTCCTTGATTTCGCCCGCCGTGATCTCGAAAACCCGGGAAGGCTTCTGCACGCCGCGGAGGATGCGCCCGCCTTCGCGCACGGCCTGGCAGAGTTCCTTGAAGGCATCCTCTTTCATGGATATTCCTCCTCGACAATCTTGCGCAGAAACCGAATCTGGTCGCGCGTGAGTTCGCCTTCGACGTTCTTGTTATAGGCGTAGAGGAGCGCGATCCGTTCCTGGCTCCTGGCGTAGTAGTAAATGACGCGCGCGCCGCCCCGTTTGCCTCGGCCTGGCAGCGAAATCCGAATCTTTCGGATGCCGCCTCCTTCTTTGATCACCGCGCCCGCGGCCGGGTTCGCTTCCAAACGGTTCTGGAAGAGCCGATAGTCGTCGTCTTCCATTTCGGCGCACACCCAGCGCGTGAAGAACTTCGTCTCCACGAAAATCATATGGGGTTCGATCCCGATGCATGGCGCAGCCAGCGAGCACCTGCCGGCCACGCCGTTCAATATACGCTATTAGCGTAGGCCTGTCAACCGGACGGACGACCCGCCGTCCCGTCGCTCCCCTGCAGTTCGATCAGATTCCCGTCGGGGTCGCGGACGAAGAAGCGGTCCACGCCGGGGATCTTGGTCTTGTCCCACTTCACCGGTGCGCCCTGCCGCGCTTCGAAGTACTTCGCGGCGGCGTGGACGTCGCTGAGCCACAGCGCGAAGTGGCGCGCGGATTCCGGGTCGGCCTGCGGGCGGTGGACCAGATGGACGAAGATGCTGCCGGCGTCGTACCACGCGCCGGGAAAGGTGAACGTGGCCGGGCGGGGGACTTCCTTCAGCCCAAGCACTTCCGCGTAGAAGCGCTTGGCGCGCTCCACGTCGGTGACGTGGACGGTGACGTGGTCGAGCCGTTCGACGCGGACGGCGGCCATGGGCGCCTCCGAAAGGTACGGGCGAAAAAAAGCGGGGCAGACATTGCTGTCTACCCCGCCGGCCGGCCGATGCGTTGCGTTACGTCAGGCGGTCTTGACCTTCGCCGCCGCCAGCGCCAGGCGCGCCTTCTTGCGGTCGGCGCGGGCCTTGGGGATGGCGTGCTTGCGAGCCGCGGTGTCCAGCGCGCTCACGACCTTCCGGAGCGCATCCTGCGCCTTCGCGGGGCTTTCCTTGAGCGCCTTGTCGAAGGCCTTCAGTTCCTTCTTCAGGGTGCTGCGGTTGGTCTTGTTGCGCGTCGCGCGCGTCACGTTCTGGCGTTCGCGCTTATCGGCGCTGATCGAATGACCCATGTCTTGCGTATCCTCTCCACACGTTCCAAGTTCGCACAACCGGGCTTCCGCCTCACGCGGATACCCGGGGAAGCTGAATGATCTACAGCCAGCAGGGGTTGGGGTCAAGGGCATGAACGGACGGCTGACGGCAGGGGTCAGGATTCAGGATTCAGGGATCAGGGATCAGGGATCAGGGAAGGAGCGGCTGCGCCGCACCCATCCTTAATATTAAGGCGCAGCCGAAGGTTGCTCCGCCCCTGAATCCTAAATCCTGTATCCTGAATCCTATCCCACCCTGCCCCTGCACCCTGATCCTGTCTCCTGCCGTCCGTGCCGTTTCCGTTGCTCTTTCTTTGCAAACTGCGTAGGATTATCTTTTTCGCCCAAGGGCGGGAGAAGGCACGGCATGGCGCAGCAACCGAAGCGTGGAGCGGGCGGGAAGGAAGCTCGCGAATCCAAGGAGCCCGCGGTGGGTCCCGAACGCAAGCGACGCGTGCAGACCGAGGGGCAGTTCATCAAGTGTCCCAACCGCTCCTGCTCGCAGTCACTTTTCATCAAAGACATCGAAAAGAACTTTCACTGCTGCAAGAGCTGCGGGCACCACTTCCGCGTCGGTTCGCGCCGGCGCGTGGAAATCACCATCGACCCCGGCACCTGGGTGGAACTCTTCGACCACCTGGAATCGATCGATCCGCTGCAGTTCAAGGGCAAGCGCAGCTACCTGGAACGGATCAAGGAATCGCAGGAGAAGACCGGGCTGCGCGACGCCGTCATCTGCGGCGAAGCCAGGATCGAAGGCATCCCGCTCGTCTTCTGCGCCATGGACTTCCAGTTCATGGGCGGCTCGATGGGCTCGGTGGTCGGCGAAAAGATCGCCCGCGCGATCGAGCACGGCACCAAGAACGGCTGGGCCGTGGTGATCGTCTGCTGTTCCGGCGGCGCGCGCATGGACGAAGGCGTGCTCTCGCTGATGCAGATGGCCAAGACCTCCGCCGCGATCGAACGCCACAACGCCGCGGGCCTCGCCTATATTACGGTGCTCAGCGATCCGACCATGGCCGGCGTGAGCGCCAGCTACGCGTTCCTGGCCGACGTGATCATCGGCGAACCCAAGGCCATGATCGGCTTCGCCGGGGCGCGCGTGATCGAACAGACCATCCGCAAGAAGCTGCCCGAAGGCTTCCAGACCGCCGAGTTCCTGCTCAAGCACGGGCAGATCGACATGGTCGTGCCGCGCAGCGAGATGCGCGGAACGCTGGCCAAGATTCTGCGCTACGCCACGGTGCAGCGCCAGGAGACGCCGCGCACGGCCAAGGCGCGGTCGCCCAAGCCGTCCGGGAGCTCGGCCCGCGCGAAGGCCGAGCCCGTCCCGGAACTCGTGGGCGCCGCCTCGGGCGGATCGGCCAAGAAATCCCGCCGTCGCTGAAGCCGGAAGGCCGCCATGGAAATCAAGAAGACCAAGGACATCGTGGTGCTGCGGCTGAAGTCCGCCGACCTGACTCACATCCAGGAAACCTCCGACATCGTCGAGGACCTGCTGAAGGTGGACGGCGAGCGCAAGTTCGTCGCGGACCTGGCCGAGGTCCACCAGATCAACTCCCTCCAGGCCGGCGCGCTGGTGACGTTGCACCTGCTCTGCTACGAGAATCTGGCCGTGATGAAACTGGCCGGGGTCAACGAAAAGGTGAAGATCGTGCTGCGCCTGATCGGCCTCGACAAGTTGATGGAAATGCATCACGGAGCGGATGTTGCAAGCCAGAGCTTCGGTTCGCCCGGTTCCAAGGACCCCACGTCCACCGGCGGCGAGCCCATGCGGCGCGCGTAGTTTTTCCTCGCGGGCCGCGAAGGATTTACCTGCGCAGCGGCCTCGAACGCATGGCACAGGAACAGGATTCAGGAATCAGGATTTAGGATTTAGGGAAGGAGCAGCGCTGGCGCGCTGCCTTCTAACGACTAAAGGCGGCGAAGCCGCTCCATCCCTGAATCCTAAATCCTGATTCCTGAATCCTAATACGACCCCCACGTTGACCACCGCCGCTAAGGAGCCCTCCATGCCCCGTCTCCCTCTGATGGCCGTTCTGGGTCTGGCCTGCCTGCTGGCGTCGGCGCCGCGCGCGGCGGAAGGCGAAGTCGTCAACGCGATGGACGAAAACAATTTCACGGCGCCGAAGGAGAAGGCCAAGGCGGAACTCGTCGAAGGGCACGGCGGCGGCAAGGCGATCAAGTTCTCCTTTGAGAACGACGCCAAGGGGGCCTTCTTCATGGGCCGCGGGCGCGCCAGCGAAGCCTGGGACAAGGCCGCGGGCTTCTCGTTCTGGGTCAAAGGCGACGGCAGCACGCATTGCGGCGGCCTCGAGTTCGTCTGGAACGAAGACTACGCGGCGCGCTACGACTACTGCTTCACGATCAGCGGAACCGACTGGCAGAAGATCACGGTCCCGTGGTGCGACCTCATTCCGGCCATGCCCAAGGAAAGCTGCAAGTTTCTCGACCCGGCCAAAGGCAACGCGCCCAGCAAGCTCGGCCCGCTGTGGGTCGGCAAGTGGTGGTACTGGAAAGATTACGCCGCGCACAGCTTCGTCATCGACGACATCCGGCTCGAACCCGAAATCGCCGTGGACAAGACCGACTACACGCCCAAAGGCGCGCCGCTCGAACGCGTCCTCGCCAAGCTCAAGGCCGGCAAGCCCGTCACCATCGTGACCGTGGGCGACTCGCTGACCGACTACGACCACTGGGCCAACAAGCCCGTCAACTGGCCGACCGAACTGAAGAAGGCGCTCGAGGAGAAATACAAGAGCCCCGTCACGATCGTGAATCCCGCCATGGGCGGCACCGAACTGCGCCAGAACCTGATCGTGCTCCCGCGCTGGATCCAGTCCACGCCCGAACCCGACCTGATCACCGTCTGCTTCGGCGGCAACGACTGGGGCGCCGGGATGCGCGGCCCGATGTTCAAGGAGACCCTCGATTTCGGCGTCGATCGATTCCGCCGCTTCACCAAGGGCAAGTCCGACCTGCTGCTGATGACCACCAACCCCAACTGCGAGATGTGGGACACCTACGCGGAACTGGCCGACGCCGCCCGCGCGGTCGCGAAGGCCAAGAACACGGGCCTCGCCGACATCTACGCCGCCGTCCACGAAGCCGGAAAGACCAACCGCGAACAGCTCTTCTGCAGCGACAAGGTCCACCTCGGCCCCGCCGGCCACCAGCTCTTCGCCAAGGTGGTCATGGCGGCCATCGAGGCTGCCGGGAAGTAACTACTTTTTTTCACCACGGAGACACGGAGAACGGCTTCCTTCTATCCTTTATTTTCTATATTCACCGCAGAGCACGCTGAGCGCGCAGAGAACGGCCACTGCAAGGAATCAGGATTTAGGATATGGGATTCAGGAATTCAGGATACGGGATTAAGTGCTCCGTTGAAAAGCGTGAGTCGTGAGCATCGTTGTCCGCACTTCAGTTTGGACGAAACGTGATATTCACCTGTTGCTTGCGCGCCCGCCCGAACCGCCCCCGATCGCAGCGAGCCCGCCCGCCCGCATAGTTGCTCAAGGCCAATCGACCT